>DATIXO010000054.1:0-134225 GCA_035518495.1 Streptosporangiaceae bacterium | reverse complement strand
GCTGTTCCCCGCCATCAACGTGAACGACTCGGTCACCAAGTCCAAGTTCGACAACAAGTACGGCTGCCGGCACTCCCTCATCGACGGCATCAAGCGGGCCACCGACGTGCTGATCGGCGGGAAGGTCACGGTCGTCTGCGGCTACGGGGACGTGGGCAAGGGCTGCGCCGAGTCGCTGCGCGGCCAGGGCGCACGGGTGATCATCACCGAGATCGACCCGATCTGCGCGCTGCAGGCGGCGATGGACGGGTTCCAGGTCACGACCCTGGACGAGGCCGTCGCCACCGCGGACATCTTCGTCACCGCCACCGGCAACCGCGACGTCATCACCGCCGGCCACATGAGCCGGATGAAGCACCAGGCGATCGTCGGCAACATCGGGCACTTCGACAACGAGATCGACATGGCCGGGCTGGCGCACCTCCCCGGCGTCCGGCGGGTCAACATCAAGCCGCAGGTGGACGAGTGGCAGTTCCCCGACGGGCACTGCGTGATCGTGCTCTCGGAAGGACGGCTGCTCAACCTGGGGAACGCGACCGGCCACCCCAGTTTCGTTATGTCTAATTCGTTCACCAACCAGGTGATCGCGCAGGTGGAGCTGTACACCAGGCCCGAGGACTACCCGGCCGGGGTGCACACGCTGCCCAAGCATCTCGACGAGAAGGTGGCGCGGCTGCACCTGGCCGCCCTCGGCGTCACACTCACCGAGCTGACCAAGGAGCAGGCCAGCTACCTCGGCGTCCCGGTGGAAGGCCCGTACAAGGCCGAGCACTACCGCTACTGACCAGGCCATGTCCCGTAGGTCTTCAGCCTGCTGCGCGTCCGCCGGAGGGCGTCCGCGGCGGGTGGCTTGCGGTCCATCCCACCGGACGGCCGCTCGCGACGGCCACGACCTACAGGACACGCCCTAATGCCCGCCAGCGCTGACGGGGACGCCGGCCACCCGGTCTGTGACATCGCCGATCCGGGCCTGGCCGAGGCCGGGCAGGCCCGGATCGAGTGGGCGCAGCGGGGGATGCCGGTGCTGCGCCTGATCGCCGGGAGGTTCGCCGCGCAGCGGCCGTTCGCCGGGCTCACCATCGCGGCCTGCCTGCACGTCACGGCCGAGACCGCGGTCCTGGTGAACGTGCTGCGGGCGGGCGGGGCACGGGTCTTCCTCGCCGCCTCCAACCCGCTGTCCACCCAGGACGACGTCGCGGCGGCGCTCACCACCAGCGGCGCGGCGGCCGTGTTCGCGCGGGCCGGGGTGGACAGGCTCACCTACGACGAGCACATCCACCGGGTGCTCGACGCCGGGGGCGTGGGGCCGGACGGGACGGGCGGACCGGATCTGGTGGTGGACGACGGCGGCGACCTGGTCAACACGCTGCACGCCGAACGGCCGGAGCTGCTCGGCGCCGTGCGTGGCGGTTGCGAGTCCACCGCCACCGGGGTGGTCAGGCTGCGCCGGATGGCCGATGAGGGCGCGCTCGCCTTCCCGATGGTGGCTGCCGACGCGACCACCACCAGGCGGATGTTCGACAACACCTGCGGCACCGGGCAGTCGGTCATCGACGGCGTCCTGCGGGCCACCAACACCCTGCTGGCCGGCCGGGTCGTGGTGGTGGCCGGTTACGGGGCAAGCGGCCGGGGCATCGCCGAGGCGGCCCGGGGGCTCGGCGCCCAGGTGATCGTCACCGAGGTCGACCCGGTGCGGGCGCTGGAAGCGGTGCTGGCCGGGTTCCGGGTGCTGCCGATGGCCGAGGCGGCGCCGGCCGGCGAGCTGTTCATCACCGCCACCGGGTCACGTGACGTGATCACCGGCGGGCACCTGCCCGCCCTGCGGGACGGCGCGATCCTGGCCAACGCCGGCCATTTCGACGTCGAGATCGACGTCCGCGCGCTGGCGGAGGCGGCGGTCAAGGTCACCCGTGACATCCGGCCGCACACCGACGAGTACCTGCTCGCCGGCGGCCGGCGGCTGCTGCTGCTCGCGGAGGGCCGGGTGGTGAACCTGGTCGCCGCGGAGGGCAACCCGCCGCAGGTGATGGACGTGTCCTTCGCCGGGCAGGCACTGGTGCTCGGCTGGCTGGCGGCCGGCGAGGCGGGCCTGCCCCCCGGCGTGCACGCCGTGCCGCCCGAGATCGACGAGCAGATCGCGCGGCTGACCCTGGAATCGGCGGGAGCGCGGATCGACGTCCTGACCCCGGCCCAGCAGGAGTACCTGAGTTCCTGGCGGCACCGGCCTTAGCCCGGGTCCCGCCCCGCCTGGTTCCGCCCCGCCTGGTTCCGCCCCGCCTGGCCACCGGCCCTGTCCTGCCCGGCCCGGCCGCCGCCGTCGCCCTGCCCGCCCGGCTCCGGCTCCGGGCGGGAGTAGCTGCGGATCCGGCTCTCCCGGGCCCGGGTGAGGCCGATCATCGCGATCCCGCCCCCGAGCAGGATCAGCCAGAAGTTGACCAGCCGGTAGGCGAGCACGGCCGTCAGCGCGCGGGACGTGGTCAGGCCGGCCGCCACCAGGGCGGCCGTGAGGGTCAGCTCCACCAGGCCGAACCCGCCCGGCGTGACCCCGGTGCTGCCGGCCGCGGCGCCGGCGCCGTAGGCCAGGACCAGGCCACGCCAGGGAATCGGGGCTCCGGTGGCGCGGATCGCGCAGGCGAGGCAGGCGCAGTCGGCGAGCCAGTTGACCGCCGCCAGCCCGAACACCTCCGCGTACTGCGGCCACCTGAGCCGGATGCTGGCCAGCCGGGTGAGGAAGCCGTCCAGGGCGGCCGGGTCGATGCCGGGCTTGCGGGTCACCCGCTGGGCGATCCGGACCAGGTAGGCCAGCACCCGGTTGGCGGCGGCCCGCGCCCGCGGGTAGCGCAGGGCCAGCAGGACCGTCACCGCGGGCAGCGCGAACACCGCGGCGGCAGCGAAGCCGGCCAGCGTGACGAGCGGCGCCCCGCCGGCCAGCGCGCCCGCGATCAGGATGAGTGCCAGCGCCGAGGAGGAGGCGATCGCCGAGACCCCCAGCGCCCAGCCGGTGAGCGCCGGGTCGAGGCCGCGGCGGCGGAACTGCCGGTAGGAGAAGACGGCGGCCAGCTGGGCGCCGGCGAACGGCACCGACATCGACAGCGCGTTGCCCGCGTAGGTGATCGCCATCACCGAGCCGATGCCGGCCTGGTGCCCGTCCGCGCGCAGCAGGCGACGGCGGCTGAGCCCGAAAGCGGTCAGTGAGACGCCTTCGCAGATCATCGCGAGCGCGAACCAGCGGAAGTCGAGCCGGCCCAGTGATGACAGCGACTCGCCCAGCGTGTGCCGGTTGGCCACCACCACCCAGGTCATCGCGCCCACGGCCAGGGCGGCCGCGGCAGCGCGCAGCCACCGCCGCCGCCGTCCCGCCGGTACCGGAGCCTCCTGTGCCGGAGCCTCCTGCGCCGGGGCCGCCGGCTGGTGGGGCACGGGCGTCACCGGCGGGGTCTCGCGCTCGCTCACCGCCGGCCCGGCGGGGGGAGACTCATCGCGCATGGGTGACATCCTCGGCAGGTGGGCGGGCCGCCACCGATCCAGGTCACCGGGTCCGTCAGCTCACTGCGGCGGCACGAATCCGGTGCCCGCGGCCGGTGCGCCGGCCGCCCCGGCTGGCTGGCCCTGCTCATCGGGCTGGGCGTACGGAACGGGCTGTGATCCCTCCCCTTCCCGGGCTGCCGCCATCCATGCCGCGGCCGGAGGCGGCGAGGGCTCCGGAGCAGCCCACCGCGAGGCGGCCGGCGGCACGGGCACCGGCAGCACGGGCACCGGCGGCACGGGTACCGGCGGCACGGGTACCGGCGGCGGGGCCGCCGGGGCAGGTGTGCTCCCGGCTGGCGGTGCCCATGCGGGTACGGTCCCGGGCGGCGGTGCGGCGGTGGCACCCGGGCCGGCCGTAGCCGGCGCCGTCAGCCTGGCGCGCTCGCGCCGGTGCCGCTCGGCCAGCACCGCGCCCAGGTAGGCGGGCGCGGGCGTGCCGGGCGGTGGCGGCGGGCCGGTCTGCGCCCGGACGGCGGCGGCGATCCGCTCGCCGAGCCCGGCGCGGGCGGCGGGGGCGAGCTCGGGCAGGCGGCTGAGGTACCGGCGGGCCATGGCCGCGGTCTGGTCGTCCAGCCCGGACAGTTCCAGGCTGGCGGCCCAGGCGGCGAGCTCCGGCGGGGTCACGGGCGGCCCGGCCGCCGCCGCCCGCCGGCCGGGCAGCCGCTGCTGGATGACGAAGGTGCCCGCGAAGACGTCGCCGAGCCGCTTCCCCCGGGCCGACAGCAGGGAGCAGACGAGGGCGGGCACGCCGATGAACGGCACCAGCCAGAAGTCCACCACCGTGGCGAGCCCTCGCACCAGCGCCTGCCGGAAGCGCTCGGGGCCGCCGTCGTCGCTGACCACCCGCAGGCCGAGCGCGAGCTTCCCCGGTGACCTGCCCCTGGTCGCCGTCTCCCAGATGACCGGATAGCCGACGATGGTCAGCACGATGACCGTGATCGTGATGGCGGCGACCGCGGCGTCGTCCATGCCGTGGTGCGCCGCGGCCAGCCCGGTGACGGTCAGCAGGACGACGATCATGGTGAGCTGGATCGCCAGGTCGATGGCGAGGGCGAGCAGCCGGCTCGGGAACCGGGCGCACGGCACCTCCAGGACCACGGCCTCCCCGGTGACGACTTCGGCCACGATCGCTCCCAGTCCATCGGCTTGCGGCCAAGGCTAGGGCATGCCCGGCGGATCGCCAGCCTGCGGCGGACGGCCCGGCAAGTAGTCTCCTGCCGTGGATGTCGACGCCTACGTGTCCGCGCACGAGCCCGAGTGGCGGCGGCTGGACGCGCTCGTCAGGCGGCGACGGCGGCTGACCGGCGATGAGGTGGACGAGCTGGTCACCCTCTACCAGCGGACCACCACCCACCTGTCCGCGGTGCGCTCGTCCGCCCACGACCCGGCGCTGGTGGCGGCGCTGTCGGCCCGGGTGGCCCGGGCACGGGCCGCGGTCACCGGCGCGCACGCGGCCGAGTGGGGCGTGGTGGGGCGGTTCGCCCTGGTCTCGTTCCCGGCGATGGCCTACCGGGCGCGCTGGTGGTGGCTGGGCACCGCGGCCGGATCGCTGGCGGTCGCGTTCGTCATCGGCTGGTGGGTGGCCCGGTCGCCCCAGGTGCAGGCGGCGCTGCTGCCCCGGGCGGAGGTCCGGCAGCTGGTGAACCATCAGTTCCAGGGCTACTACTCGCGCTATGCCGCGCCCGCGTTCGCGGCCCAGGTGTGGACCAACAATGCCTGGGTGGCGGCTGAGTCGCTGATCTTCGGGATCCTGCTCGGGCTGCCCACGCTGCTGGTCCTGTTCGGCAACGCCGCGAACATCGGCGTGGCGGCGGCCCTGATGATCGTCCACGGCAAGGGCGTGCTGTTCTTCGAGCTGGTGCTCCCGCACGGGATGCTGGAACTGTCAGCGGTGTTCCTGGCGGCGGCCACCGGCCTGCGGCTCGGCTGGACCGTGATCGACCCTGGCCCGCGGCCGCGGGGCCAGGCGCTCGCCGAGGAGGGGCGCAAGGCCGTCACGGTCGCGCTCGGGCTGGTCGCCGTGCTGCTCGTCTCCGGCATGATCGAGGCCTTCGTCACGCCGTCCCCGCTCCCGGCCTGGGCACGGATCATGATCGGCCTGGCCGCCGAGGGCGCGTTCCTCGGCTACGTGATCGTGTTCGGCCGCCGGGCTGCGGCGGCCGGCGAGTCCGCCGACATCGCCGACGCCCCCGAGGTGGCGCCGGTCGCCGGCTGAGCGGGACCGGCGGCCAGGACCCCGCGGCCCGCCGCCGTGCCCCGGGGTCTCACAGCCGCCCGGTGGCCTTCAGCTCCAGGTAGGCGTCGGCCAGCGCGGAGGGCAGCCGGTCCGGCGGTGCGTCCACCACCTGCGCGCCGCGCCGCTGGAGCAGGGTGGAGACCCGCTGCCGGCCGGACCGGGCCTGTTCCGCCGCGGCCGCGCCGTACACCTGGCCGGCGTCGCGCCGGCTGGCCGCCATCGCGGCCAGCGCCGGGTCGGCCACCGCCGCGACGAGTACCTGGTTCCGCGCGGCCAGCAGCGGCAGCCGGGGAAGCAGGCCCTCCTCCACCGCGGCCGGGTTGAGATCGGTCAGCAGGATGATCAGGCTCCGGTGGCGGGCGGTGGTGAGCGCGGCGCTGGCAAGGGCCGCGGCATCGGTCTCCACCAGCTCCGGCTCGATGGCGGCCATCGCATCGGTGACAGACGACAGAACAGCGCAGCGAGAGGCCCCTACGACTCTCGCCCTGATACGCCGGTCGAATGCCAGGAAGTCGATCCGGTCACCTGCCCGCGAGGCCAGCGCGGTGAGCAGGAGCGCCGCGTCCATAGAGGTGTCCAGCCGGGGGACGCCGGCGACCCGGCCGGCCGACGTGCGGCCGGTGTCGAGCACCACGAGGATGCGCCGGTCGCGTTCGGGCCGCCAGGTGCGCACCATCACGTCGCCGCGCCGCGCGGTGGCCCGCCAGTCGATGGACCTGACATCGTCGCCGACGACGTACTCGCGCAGGGAGTCGAACTCACTGCCCTGGCCGCGCAGCAGTGCCCGGTGCTGCCCGTCGAGCTGGCGCAGGCGGGACAGCTTCTCCGGCAGGTGCCGGCGGCTGCGGAACGGCGGCAGCACCCGCACCGTCCACGGGGCCGGCCGCCGGGCCTGGCGGGCGGCGAGCCCGAACGGCCCCAGCGAGCGGACCGTGACGGCCGCCGCCGCCTTGTCGCCCCGCCGGCTGGGTGTCAGGGTGGTGGCCAGGGTGAGGCGGCCGCCCGCGGGGATGCGGACCCGCACGTGGTGCGGCTGCGCCCCGGCGCTGGGCTGCCAGGCGTCGCGGACATCGGCACGCAGCACCCGGCGGCCGGGGTTGGCGACCGTGAGCGTGACTCCCGCGCTCTGCCCCAGCAGGACCCTGGTGTCCCCGGCCCGCGTCACCAGCAGCGGGCGGATGGGCGCGGCGAGGGCGAGGTCGGCCACGATGGCCGCCAGCAGCAGCCCGTTCACCGCCAGCAGCGCGGCCGCGTCCGGGAAGGCCAGGATCACCAGCACGGCGGTCAGGGCCGCGAGCGCGGTCCTGCCGGTGAGGGTCACCGGTGCCGCCGGGCGGCGGGCGGCGGCACGAGCGGCGGGCGGCGGGTCATCGCGGCACCGGCACCGAGGCGAGCACCGTCTCGAGCACGCCGTCGGCCGTCGCGCCTTCCAGCTCGGCTTCTGGCCGCAGCTGCACCCGGTGCCGGAGGGCGGGCCGGGCCAGCGCCTTGACGTCGTCGGGTATCACATAGTCCCGGCCGGCCAGCCAGGCCCAGGCCCGGCTGGCCGCCTGCAGTGCCGTCGCGCCGCGTGGGGACACGCCGAGCCGCAGCGACGGGGACTGCCGGGTCGCCCGGGCCAGGTCCACGATGTAGCCGGTGACCTCTGGCGCGATCCGCACCCCGCGCACGGCCGCCCGGGCGGCGGTGAGGTCGGCCGCGCCCGCGACCGGCCCGATCCCGGCCGCGGGCAGGTCGCCGGGGTCGAACCCGCCGGCGTGCCGGGCGAGGACGGCGATCTCCTCCTCCCGGGCGGGCACCTGCACGGCCAGCTTGAGCAGGAACCGGTCGAGCTGTGCCTCCGGCAGCGGGTAGGTGCCCTCGTACTCGATGGGGTTCTGGGTGGCCGCCACGAGGAACGGCTCCGGCAGCGGGCGCGGGGTCCCCTCCACCGAGACCTGGCGTTCCTCCATCGCCTCCAGCAGGGCCGCCTGGGTCTTGGGCGGGGTCCGGTTGACCTCGTCCGCGAGCAGCAGGTTGGTGAAGACGGGGCCTTCCCGGAACTGGAACTGGGCCGTCTTCGCGTCGTAGATCAGTGAGCCGGTCACGTCGCCCGGCATGAGGTCGGCGGTGAACTGTACCCGGGTGCTGCGCAGCGACAGCGCCCCGGCGAGGGAACGGACGAGCAGCGTCTTGGCCACCCCCGGGACGCCTTCCAGCAGGACGTGGCCGCGGCAGAGCAGGCAGATCACCAGGCCGGTGATCACGGAGTCCTGGCCGACGACAGCCTTGCCGACCTCGAGGCGGACCGCTTCGAGCGCGGCCCGGGGATCGGCGCCAGCGCCCGGCGCTGGCGCTGGCTCATGCGGGGGCGCTGGCTCATGCGGGGGCGCTGGCGCTGGCCTGGGTGCGGGCGCCGGGCCGGGCAGGGCCGGGCCCGCGGGATCCAGCCCGGTGACAGGCGGGGGTTCGGCGGTCAAGGGCTGAGCACCTGTCCTTCCAGCATGTCGAGATCGTTGGCGAGCTTCACCAGCGCGGCTTCGTCGCCGGGAACCGGCCCGAACAGCATCGCCTGGATCTCCTGCTCGCCGCGCCCGGTCCGGGCTGCCAGGTCCCGGCAGATCGCCGCCGGCGGTGCCGCCTGCGGCAGCCCGGTCCGGGCGGTGATCCGCGCCACCGCGGCGCCACGCAGGGCCGCGGCCGCCCGGTTACGGGCGTGCCGGGAGCGGTAGAGCCTGCCATGCCCCTCCGCCGTCTCGCTGGCGCGCACCACCACCGGCAGCGGCTCGGAGACCAGCGGGCCGAACCGCCGCATCCGCCAGAGGGCGGCCAGCGCCAGCGCGACGGCGAGCTCGGCGGCCACCAGGTAGACGGCCCGCGGTATGAGGCGGGAGACCGGCCCGGTCGCGGCCGGCCCGGCGCTGGCCACCGGGCCGGGGGCGCCCGGCACCAGCCAGACGATGCGCGAGTCGGCCGCCAGCAGGTTCAGCGCCAGCGCGGCGTTGCCGCCGCGGCCCAGGTCACGGTTGGTGAGCGGGGCGCCGGTGCCGAGCACCGTGATGGTGCGGCCGCCGCTGCGGTAGCGCGCGAGGAAGGCGTACCCGGCGCGGCTGGCCGGGTAGCAGTGCCACCCGCCCGGTGCGGCCGAGCGCAGCAGCAGCCCGCCTATGTCGGCGGACCCCGCCAGCCGGGCGCCTGGCCAGCTGCATCGCGGCGGGCGGCTGGCCACCGGGGCCCGGCCAGCCAGGGTGACGCCGCGGGCGAGCGCGGCGAGGACACGGCGGCCTGGCGCGACGATCAGCAGGTCCACGCGGGCGGCGGCCAGTACCCGCAGCGATGTGGGTGTGACTCGGCCTGGGTCGGCGATCACCAGCGCCGTGTGCGGCCGCTGCGACTGCGCGAGCGCCGCTGCCGCCGAGCCAGCGGTCGACAGGTGCTTGCCCTGCCCGGTGAGCAGTGCCGCGAGCGCGTGCGTGCCAGCCGGGCCCACGTCCCGCGGGTCGAGCGGCCCGGTCACGGCCGGCCCGGCCCGCAGCAGCGCGATCACCGTCCCGCCCGCCACGATGATGGCCACCACTACGGCCGGTGCCCGCCAGCGGCGCCAGCCGGTGGCGGGCGTTCCGCCCGGTCCGCTCCTGGTGCCGGGACCGCCCCGCGTGCCGGGACCGCCCCGCGTGCCGGGATCGGCCGCGGTGGCCCGGGCCTGCTCACCGGCAGCGCCACCCGGGCCGGCCGGGCCGGTGACCGCGGTCATGATGTCCGGCCGCCAGCCATGGAGGGAGCGGCGCTCACCGGGCCGGCCCGTGACACCCTGGGCGCGCTCGCCATGATCAGCCGGTCGAGCTCGCTGATCCGCCGGTACCCTTCCCGGCTCCCCGGGCGCTGGCCATAGCGGACCTCGTCGAACAGCCGTGCCGCGTCCCGCAGCGCGCCTGCGTACGCGGGCAGCGCCTGGCCCGCGTCGCTGGCGAACTCGTCGGCGGTCCGTCCCGTGCGCGGCGGGAGCACGCCCCGCTCCTCGAGTTCGGCCGCGATCGCCCGCACGCATTCGATGATCGCGGCAGCGTAGTCGCTGGTGCCCGCGTGCCGTTGCGCGTCCTGCCGGTGCTGGCGGGCGGTGCGCGATGCGCCCTGCCCGGTCAGCTGGCCAGGGCCCCGGTGGGTCCGGGCGACCGGCCCGATCCAGTGCAGCACCGCGGCGGTCAGGATCACCGCGAGGGCGGCCAGCGCGATCAGCCCCCACCATCCGCCGGGCACCGCGCCGCTGGCCGCGTGGTAGATCCGGCCGATGAAACGCAGGATCGCGGTGATGACGCGCTGGGCCAGCGGCAGGTGCTGGTGGTATTCCGGCTTGGACAGTTCCGCGCGCGCGAGCCGCTGCGCCCGCATCCTGCCGATGCCGGGGCCCCCGCCGGCCGCCGCGGCGAGGACGGCTGGCACGGGGCCGAGCGCGGGGCTCACCACGCTGGCGGGGCACCCGCGGGCGGCGGCGGCGGTGCGTCCGTGGCCGGCGGTGCGGGGCCGGCCGCGGGGCTGGCCGCCACGCCGGGGCCGGCCGCCAGCCCTCCTGGCTCCGCCGGCCCGGCCGGCCGCCACACGGTGGCGAAATCGTCTCCGGTGGCCTGGGCGCCGCTGGCGGCTGTCTGCAGGACCAGGTCGAGGCCCTCCCGGCGCATCCGCAGGTCCACGTACAGCAGGACGGTCACGCCCGCCCAGATGGGCTGGGTGATGGCGCCCGCGATGATGCCGCCGATGGCGCCGATGACCAGGCTCACCGCGCCCGGCTGGATCGCCTGCGGGAAGGACGCGGAACTGGAGGAGAACACGGCGGCGATGACGGAGAACGGGACCCGGAGCACCGACGAGGCGATGAACACGATGAGCCAGGCGAGCAGCAAGATGCCGAACACCCGCCAGAAGCTGCCCCGCACCAGCCGCCAGGAGCGCGCCAGCGCCTGGCCGGGTCCCAGCCGTTCGAGCACCACCGTCGCGGCCGACATGCTGAACATGGCCCAGAACCAGGCATCAAGCACCAGCGAGGCGATACCGCCGAACACGCCGGCGGCAACGATCACCGCCACCGGCGCGCCTCCGGCCCCGAGCAGGATCAGCAGGACCACCAGCGCGACCCACGGGCCGGCGTAGGCGAGCCCGGCGAGCAGGGTGGTGAGCAGCAGGGCGGGCAGCCGGGGGAGCGCGATGTGCCAGGCCTCACCGGCGGTGATCCGGTGGCCGAGCACGCTGCGGCCGATGACGGCGGTCAGCAGCCCGGTCAGCAGGATCTGGACGATGAACGCCAGCACGAGGGCGGTGAGGCCGCTGGGCACCACGACCGCGAGCGTGCTGGCCACCTGCGCGCCGGTGAGCGTCCGGTCCGCTCCCGCGCTCAGGTCCAGCCGGGACAGCAGCAGGAACTCCAGGCTGGTGGTGATGACCCCGGAGATGGTCAGCACCACGGCGGCGATGCCGAGCGTGGCCTTCGGGTTGCGCCGGATGGAGGTGAACGCGCCGTCGAGGATCTCGCCGACCGCGATCGGCCGCAGCGGGATGACGCCCGGCTTGGGCGCCTGCGGGGGCGGCGCCCACCCGCCCGGCGGGACGCCGTAGCCGGTTCCCGGCGGGGTCTGGCCGTACCCGCCGGGAAGGCTGCCCGGGGGGAACCACGGCTGGCGAGGCTGGCCCTCCTGGTCTTGTCCCTGGTCCTGGTCCCCGGCTCCGCCCGCGCCCCACGGCGGGGTGTCTGTCATGTTTCTCCTTACCGTCCCGGCGCTCGCTCCGCGCCAGGATGCTCCCCCCATTGGCGCCCATACTCGCATGAAGGACCAGGCAGATGAAGGCAGGCGGGCGAACGGGGCTCCGGCGGTGCCGGGCTCGACCCGCCCCCTGCCCGTGACGCACACTCAGAGGGTGGACACCTGGGCCCTGCGCTGGCTCGACCCGCCGGACGGCCCGGCCGTCATGCTGCTCGACCAGACCCGGCTGCCGGCCGAGGAGACGTACCTGACCTGCACGGACGTCCCCTCGCTCGTGGACGCGATCGGCCGGCTGGTGGTGCGCGGGGCGCCGATGCTGGGGCTGGCAGGGGCGTTCGGCGTGGCGCTGGCCGCGCACCGGGGTGAAGACGTGGCGCAGGCGGCGGGCGCGCTGGCCCGGGCCCGGCCGACCGCGGCGAACCTGAGCTGGGGCGCCGGGCGCGCGCTCGCCTCCTACCGGGCCGCCGGTCACGGCAGCGCGACCGCCCCGGACGCCGGCCGTATCGCGGCGCGGGCCGCCCTCGCCGAAGCCCGGTCGATCGCCGCGGAGGACGCCGCCGCGAGCGCGGCCATCGCGGCCCACGGGCTCGGCCTGGTCCCTGACCGGGCCCGGATTCTCACCCACTGCAACACCGGGGCCCTGGTGTCGGCGGGGGACGGGACCGCATTCGCGGTCATCCTGGCCGCCCACCGGGCGGGCCGGCTGGCCCAGCTCTGGGTGGACGAGACCCGGCCGCTGCTGCAGGGCGCCCGGCTGACCGCGTACGAGGCCCAGCGCGCCGGGATGCCGTACGCCGTGCTCGCCGACGCGGCAGCGGCCTCGCTGATGGCGGCCGGGCAGGTGGACATGGTGATCACCGGCGCCGACCGGGTCGCCGCCGACGGCAGCGTGGCCAACAAGATCGGCACCTACGGCCTGGCGGTGCTGGCCCGCCATCATGGCGTGCCGTTCGTGGTGGCGGCCCCGCTGTCCACGGTCGACTTCACCGCCGCCGACGGCACCGCGATCGTGGTCGAGCACCGCGCGGCGCAGGAGGTGACCTCCTTCGCTGGGGTGGCGGTGTCGCCGGCCGGGAGTGACGCCTACAACCCCGCGTTCGACGTCACCCCCGGCGCGCTGGTCACCGCGCTGGTGACCGAGCGCGGGGTGGCGCGGCCTGCCGATGGGGGTACGCTGCACTTTCTGGGTGCAACGCCACCCTCGGGAGTGACTGCCCCCGCCGGTGTTTCCATGGAACGATGAGGCCTATGAAAGGACGCGTGCTGGTCGTCGATGACGACGCCGCCCTCTCCGAGATGCTCGGGATCATGCTTCGCGGCGAGGGTTTCGAGCCCACGTTCGTCGCCAACGGGGACCACGCCATGCAGGCGTTCCGCGAGACGCATCCCGACCTGGTGCTGCTGGACCTGATGCTGCCGGGGGTGGACGGCATCGACGTCTGCCGCCAGATCCGCACCGAGTCCGGCGTTCCGATCGTCATGCTGACCGCCAAGAGCGACACCGTGGACGTGGTCCTCGGGCTGGAATCCGGCGCCGACGACTACATCGTCAAGCCGTTCAAGTCGAAAGAGCTGATCGCGCGCGTCCGCGCCCGGCTCCGGCGCACCGACGACCCGGCACCGGAGATGCTGCAGATTGTCGATGTCTCCATCGACGTGGCCGGGCACTCGGTGAAACGGGGCGGCGAGCAGGTGAACCTCACCCCGCTGGAGTTCGACCTGCTGGTGGCGCTGGCCCGCAAGCCGCGCCAGGTCTTCACCCGCGAGGTGCTGCTGGAACAGGTGTGGGGGTACCGGCACGCGGCGGACACGCGCCTGGTCAACGTCCATGTGCAGCGGCTCCGCGCCAAGATCGAGAAAGATCCTGAGCATCCGGAGATCGTGGTGACGGTGAGAGGCGTGGGATACAAGGCGGGACCGGCCTGATGGCCGCCGCCTGCCGGGCCGGGCAGGACCGCGGCTGGTCATCGCCGTGGCTGGCGAGCGGATCGGCGCCAGCAGGTTACGGATAAGACCGGGCCAGGAATAATCTGTCCAACGACGTGCATTTCACGAAGTTCATTTCAGCGAAGCGCAGTGCGGCGAAGCGCAGTGCGGCGAAGTGCGGTTCAGTGAAGAAGGGTGATGAGGGGGGCACCGAGCAGCGGCTCTAGCGGAAGCGGGGCGCAGGCGAGAGCGAGTGGCCTGGCGCCAGGTGCCCACGATGTCAGCGCTCCCGGCGCGGGCCCGGCCGGCGTGGCGCTGCCGGGCCGCTCAGGTGGCGTCCCCGCCCCGCCCGATGGGGCTAACGGGGCTGGCGTGATCGGTGATGCCGGGACCGGGGCGGCCCAGCCCGGCACCCTCGGGCCGGAACGGCCCCGCGGCCGTGCGGAACCGGCGGCCCGCGGGCCCGGCCTGAGCCTGGCCGCCCTCCGGGCGGTGCTGTCGGTGGACGGCAGCGGGCCGCTGGCGGGGATGGCCGACGGCCTGCGGCGCAGGCTGCCGCTGCCCGTGCGACGGGTGCTCAGATCCCTGCGCCGCCGGGTGCGGGCGACGGTCGGGCGGCTGCGCCGCCGCTGGCACCGGTCGCTTCAGCTGCGGGTGGTCGCCACCACACTGGTGATCTCTGCCGTGATGGTCGCTGTGCTTGGCTTCTTCCTGGTCCAGCAGATCGCGGGCGGCCTGCTGGCCAACGAGCGGACGGCGGCGTTCACCCAGATCTCGGACGGCCTGGCCATCGCGCAGGGCAGGCCCGACATGCTCGGGCCGCACGGCGGCGGGCCGTCGGCGCTGAACTCGCTCGCCGCCGACCTGCAGGCGGGCAGCGGGCCCGGCGATCTCTACGACGTGGTGATCCTCCAGCAGCACGCCAGCCCCGGGCTCGGTGGCGTGGTCGGGAACCAGGCGCTGGCGCCGAGCATCCCCAAGAAGCTGAGCGACGCGGTCACGGCCGAGCAGCGCCGTGGCCGGTCAGACCGGCTGCTGTCCACGCCCACCCGGCTGATGCTCGCCAACGGGGAGCCCGGGCCGCCGGCGCTGGCGGTGGGGGTGCCGATCTCCAGTCATGTCCAGCTCTACTACCTCTTCCCGCTCCTCCCCGAGCAGCAGGCACTCAGCCTGGTCGAAACCACGCTGTTCGGCGCGGGCGCGGCGCTCGTCGTGCTGCTGGCGGTCATCGTGTCGCTGGTCACGCGCTGGGTGGTCGTGCCGCTCCGGCAGGCCGCGCAGTCGGCGAGCCGGCTGTCAGCGGGCAACCTCGACGAGCGCATGCCCGCCCGGGGCACCGACGACCTGGCAGCGCTGTCCAACTCGTTCAACGACATGGCCGCGAGCCTGCAGGACAAGCTCAGGGAGCTGGAGGAGCTCTCCAAGGCGCAGCGGCAGTTCGTCTCCGATGTCTCGCATGAGCTGCGTACCCCGCTGACCACGATCAGGATCGCCGCCGACGTCTTGTTCGAGGCGAAAAGCCGCCTCGAACCCGCCGCCGGGCGCAGCGCCGAGCTGCTGCAGAGCCAGCTGGAGCGGTTCGAGGCACTGCTCGCGGACCTGCTGGAGATCAGCCGCCACGACGCCAACGTGGCGACCCTGGACGCCGAGTCGGCAGACGTCTGCGACCTGGTGCGGCGGGCGGCGGCGGACGCGGAACAGCTGGCGGCCCGCACGGGCACCCGGATCGACTTCCGGCTGCCACCCGAGCCATGTGTCGCCGAGGTGGACCGGCGCCGGGTGGAGCGGATCCTGCGCAACCTGCTCCACAACGCGGTCGAGCACGGCGAGGGACGCGACGTGGTGGTCACGGTCGCCACGGACCGGGACGCGGTGGCGGTCGCGGTCCGCGACCACGGGGTGGGTTTCGGGCCGGGCGAGCAGTACCTGGTCTTCGACCGTTTCTGGCGGGCCGACCCGGCCCGTGCGCGGGCGACCGGCGGCACCGGCCTGGGCCTGGCCATCGCGCTGGAGGACGCCCGGCTGCACGGGGGATGGCTGCAGGCCTGGGGAGAGCGCGGGAAGGGCTCGGTGTTCCGGCTCACGCTGCCGCGGACGCGCGGCCAGGAGCTGGCCGGGTCCCCGCTGCCGCTCGGTCCCGACGAGGCGGAGATCGCGGGTGTCGGCGGCCATCTCATCGCTGATGCCCTGGCCGGCGGTGACGGGCAGCTGGCCGGCGGCGGCCTGCGCGTGGCCGCGGGCAACGGCAGCCTCGCGGGCGGCAATGGCAGCCCCGCGGGCGGCAACGGCAGCCTGGTGGGCGGCAACGGAAACCTGGCTGGCCAGACAGACCCGGTGGGCGGTCATGGCAGCCTGGCCGGCGAAGGTAACCTGGCCGGCGATGGCTGACAGGTGGCAGCGCCCCGATAGCGTGCCGGCCCGCACCCGGGTCACGCTGCTGATCGGCGCGGTGCTGGCCATGCTGCTGGCCGGCGGCTGCGCGACGATCCCTTCCTCCGGCCCGGTCCAGTCGGTCCCGACCCCGGCGCCGCCGGGAGGTGGCGGCTCTGCATGCTGCGGGCTCATCGTCGAAGGCCCCCAGCCCGGCTGGGGCCCCCAGCAGATCGTCAGCGGTTTCCTGCTGGCCAGCGCCAGTTTCGCGCACCACCACGGGATCGCGCGGGAGTACCTGACCGGCAGCGCCAGCAAGGCGTGGCAGCCCGGCACGAAAGTGACGATCCTCGCCCAGACGCCGACCGTTTACCAGCCGCCCGCCCGGATGCCCGGCCAGGACAACCGGGCCACCGTGGTGGTGAGCTGGCAGGAGCTCGCGACCCTGAACGGCAACGGGGAGTACATCGCGAGCGGCCGTGGGGAGGCGGCCCGCCAGCAGATCTTCACCCTGGAGTCGGTCAGGGGACAGTGGCGCATTGACGGCCTGCCCGGCACCGGCAGCGGGAAGGTGTCGCACGAGCTGCTGCTGCCGAGCGTCCTGTTCCGCCTCGACTACGCTCCCCGGAACCTGTATTTCTACGGGCAGCCGGACCAGGTTCTGGTGCCGGACCCGGTGTTCGTCCCTGTCGAGTCCAGTGACCTCGTCACGACGCTGGTGACCGGCCTGCTGACCAGCCCCAACGGCTGGCTGGAGAACGCGGCGGTCACCGCCTTCCCGCCGGGGGCACGGCTGCGGAAGGTCCAGGTGCTGCCCGGCCCGCCCGGGGACAAGACCGCGATCGTCGATATCGGGCTGCCCCACGGCACGCCCCGGTCCACCGTGCAGGCGATGGCCGCCCAGCTGGTGTGGACGCTGACCAGCCCGGCCTACAGCCCCCCGCTCATCCAGGCCGTCAAGCTCAAGATCAACGGGCACGCCTGGACACGGGGACCCAGTGGCGCCGTCCAGGACCTGGCGGGCTACGGGCACTACATACCGCGCCGGCCGCAGGACGAGAATCTGTACTACGTGAGCACCAACGGCGCCGTCCGGATGTTCGGCAGCCAGGCGCACAGCGTCGCGGTGCCCGGCCAGGCAGGCACGGCCCAGCTGCCGCTGAACAAGATCGCCATATCACTGGACGGGCGCTACCTGGCCGGTATCGCCGGGCCCGCGACCACGGTCTACACCGAGAATCTGGCCGCCGCCGGGAAGGCGCACGCGTCGGCCGTGGCCTCGGACCTGCACAGCAGGCTCACCGGGGCGGGGTTCTCCACGCCCAGCTGGGACAGCGCGGGCGAGCTGTGGGTCGCTGGCCGGGTCCACGGCTCACCGGGCGTGTGGGTGATTCCCGCGGCGGCCAGGGGCGCGCCGGTGCGGGTCACGCTGCCCTTCGGGGTGGGGCCGGTCACCGGCCTCAGGATCGCCCCGGACGGGGTCAGGATCGCCCTGATCGTCGGCACCGGCGCGGCGGCGCACATGCTGCTCGGGGCGATCGCGCACAGCGGTGCCGGCATCTCCATCATCCACACCGTGCCGCTCGCACCCGGCCTGGTGGGGCTGTCGGCACTGACCTGGTATGACGAGGACCACGTGCTGGCGATCACGCAGCCAGCCTCCGGCACCCGGCTGTGGGAGGTGCCGGTCAACGGCGCCGGGCCGATCCTCAAGAGCGTGCAGCCGGGCATGGCGTCGATCACCTCCGACGGCCCGCAGAGCGCCCTCTACGCGGGGATGGCGGCCGGCCGGCTGGAGAACTCGGTCGGTCTCGGTGAGCCGTGGCGTGACATCACGGCGGGCAGGGACGCCACCTACCCCGGCTGAGCGCGTCCCCGCCCCGGAGCCCGGCCGGTAGGCCGTGTCTCGTAGGTCTCCAGCCCGCTGCGCGTCCGCCGGGCGGGCGTCTCGCGGCGTTGTCGTCGTCGCCGATGGCTCCAACTATCGTCTCCTCCTCCGCCTTGCGATCCATCCCGCCGACGACCGCTCGCGACGGCATGGACCTACGAGACACGGCCTGGTGACGTATTACTCGCCAAACGACCCCTGACATCCGGCCGGGGGCAGGCTACGTTCGTGTCATGGCACCCGCCCGGGTCCGTGGTTGCGCCAGGCGGGGCTGCCCGCAGTCCGCGGGTGGCCTTCGCTGGCAAGCCGATGCCAGCCGCAGGCGAAACGGCCCACGTAAGGCGACTTCTCGTCGACTGATCACGGTGCGGCTTAGAGGTAAGTCCTGCCCCGCCGGGCGACCGGATGTCGCCCGGGCAGGGAGAAGGGCAGTAGTGGCGACAAGCTGCCGCGAACCCCTCAGCAGGCGGATGTGGGGACGAAGACCAGGTCGGCCGGGCGGGTGCCGCAATGTATCTCGGGCCGAAAGGGGGGTTCCGCGTGGACATCATCTTCAAGGGCCGACGTACTGATGTGCCGGAACGTTTCCGCAGGCATGCCACGGCCAAGCTGGGCAAGCTCGAAAGGCTGGCCAGCAGGGCGACCAGGATCGATGTGGAGGTCTCCACCGAGCGCAATCGGCGCCAATCCGACCGGCGCGAGCGCGTCGAGCTGACGGTCCGCTCGCGCGGCCCGGTCATCCGCGCCGAAGCGGCCGCGGACGACCGGTATGTGGCGCTCGATCTCGCGCTCGCCAAGCTGGAGGCACGCCTGCGGCGGTCGGGGGACCGGCGCAAGAGCAGGCACGCGGTCCCGGCCGCGGAACGGGCCGGCGTGCTCCAGCCGCTGCCCGTGGGGCCAGATCCCGGATCCGCTGCCGGGAACGGCTGGCTGGCGGGACGCGAGCCGCCCCCGGGCGTGCCGTACGTGCCACCGCCTGCGCCGGGCGCCGATGATGTCATCCCCATCCAGATGGAGGGAGACGGGCCGGTCGTGGTGCGGGAGAAGTTCCACGCGGCCACCCCGATGAGCATCGACCAGGCCCTGCTGGAGATGGAACTGGTCGGGCACGACTTCTACCTGTTCCGGGACGATGCCTGCGGTCATCCGAGCGTCGTCTACCGCCGCCACGGGTACCAGTACGGCCTCATCCGCCTCGTCGAGGGGACCGGCGCTGGCGCCGCCCGGCCGCCCGGCCGGGGGGTGTGAGCCGCCCGGCCGGCCCGCGCCTGCCCCCCGCCATGCCCGCCCGGCCCAGCCGCGCCGGGCGGGCGGCCGGCGGCCCGGGTTTGCATGGCGTGGCCTGGTCGGCCAGAGTTTGACCCAGAACGGCCGGGTAGCTGGACGGGCCCGGGCCGGGCTGGCCGGACGCACCGGGCGGAGGCCCGGACGCTGGCTGAGGGGCCCGCGGGCCGCGGCAGGCAAGGCCGCGGGGGCGGGACGGGAGCAGGTCAGGCAAGCGGTCAGGGTCAGGGAGGCGCGACATGAGCGGAGATCCTGGAACCACCGGTGGGGCAGATGATGCCCGGGAGGTTCCCGATCCGATCCGTGTGCTCATCGTCGATGATCATGCGCTGTTCCGCCGGGGGCTGGAGATGGTCCTGGCCGAGGAACCGGACATCGAGCTGGTCGGCGAGGCGAGCGACGGGGCGGAGGCGGTCGAGCGGGCCGGTGAGGCGCTGCCGGACGTGGTCCTGATGGACATCCGGATGCCCAAGAGCAGCGGGATCGAGGCCTGCCGCGCGATGAAGGAGGTCGCGCCCAGCGCGAAGATCGTCATGCTGACGATCAGCGACGAGGAGGAGGACCTCTTCGAGGCGATCAGGGCAGGGGCCAGTGGCTACCTGCTCAAGGACATCCCCTATGACGAGGTCGCCGACGTGGTCAGGGCAGTCCACGGCGGGCAGTCGCTCATCAACCCCTCCATGGCGGCCAAGCTGCTGACAGAGTTCGCGGCGCTCGCCAAGCGCGACGGGGAGGAGCGCGCGCAGCAGGTGCCCGCGCCCAAGCTCACCGACCGTGAGATGGAGGTGCTCAGGCTGGTGGCGAGGGGGATGAACAACCGCGACATCGCCAAGGAGCTGTTCATTTCCGAGAACACCGTCAAGAACCACGTGCGGAACATCCTGGAGAAGCTCCAGATCCACTCCAGGATGGAGGCGGTCATGATCGCGGTGCGGGAGAAGCTGATCGAGTTCAGCTGAGTGCGGCCCGCAGCCGCGCCGTCAGGTGCGGCGGCTCGACCCGCTCCACCGCGACCGCGGAGCAGCCGGTCCATTCCGCCGCCTCCCGCAGCGCCCGGGCCATCGCCGGGGTGGCAGCAGCCGATGTCAGCGACAGCTGGCGGGCGACCAGGGTCTGCCCCTGCCGCACCGGGTCCACCCGGCCGGCCAGCCTGCCGCCGGCCAGCAGCGGCATCGCGAAGTAGCCGTGGACCCGCTTGGCCCGCGGCACATAGGCCTCCAGCGAATGGTCGAAGCCGAACATCCGGCGGGTGCGCTTGCGGTCCCAGACCAGCGAGTCGAACGGGGACAGCAGCGTGACCCGGTGCCTGCCCCGGGCGCCCCCGGCGGCCAGCGCCAGGGCAGCGGGGTCGGCCCAGCCCATCGTTATGCCGCTGCGCGGCGTGGCCGGTCTCCCGCGGCCGCCCGTGCCGCCCGCCTCCACCGCGACCGGTGTCAGCCCGGCCGCCTGCGCGGCCTCCTCGGCACTGTCGGCGTGCCTGGCCCCGGGGGCGGCGAGCTCCCGGAGGCGGTGATAGTCGATCAGGTCGGCCCGGGTCACCACGCCCAGGGCCCGGGCGGCCGCCGCGGCGAGATGGGCCAGGCACTCGGCGTCGGAGGGCTCGTGGCCGAGCAGGTCGCCGGGCAGCACCCGGTCCGGGAGGTCGTAGACCCGGCGCCAGCCTTCCCGGCGCACGCAGATCACCTCGCCCACGTCCAGCAGCCACTCGACGGCGATCTTGGTGTCCGACCAGTCCCACCAGCTGCTGCCGTTCTTCGCCCCGCCGAGCTGGGTGGCCGTGAGCGGGCCTTCGGCCCGCAGCCGGGCCAGCACCTCGGCGCAGGTGCCCTGGTGACTCTCGTGCCACCGCTTGCCGCGGGCGCGCAGGCCGCGCCTGCGGAACGCGTAGTACGGCCATTCCTCGATCGGCAGCACGCAGGCCGCGTGTGACCAGTACTCGAAGGCCGCTGGGCGGCGTGGGTGCCAGTACGCGCGCTCGATCGCCTGCCGCGGGACGGGGCCGAGCCGGGCGTAGGCGACCAGCTCGTGGGAGCGGGCGAGCACGCTGATGGTGTCGAGCTGGACGGCGCCGAGGCGGCGCAGCATCGCGGGCACGCCGCCGCGACGGGCATCGGCGCCGACGAACCCCTGCGCATGCAGCGTCATCAGCCGCACGTCGTCGGCGGACAGCGACACCTGCGGTGCCTGGATCAGGTGAGTGGCCACAGCCAGGGCAGCTTAGCGAGGGCCTGCGACATTTCACGCGGCCGCCGGGCCGGACGGCCCTGGTTCAGCGGCCGGGGCCTGTCAGTACCAGTCGTCGAAGATGTGGGTCCCCAGCGCGAGCAGGCCGCCGACCGCCGCCGCTGCCGCGCCTGCCCAGAACAGCCACCAGGTGGGGCCGAGGATCAGGCCCAGGCCGCCGACCAGGAAGCCGGCCATGATGATGGAGACCGCGACCCAGGACACGGGGCGGCCGTGGTACGGCTCGGGTGCCTGGTAGCTGCCGGGGCCGGGCTGGGCGAGAGCGCCGGCCTCCTGGCCGGCGCTGACCACCGGGCCCGGGCTCGCCTGGTCGGCCATGCGTTCTGCTCCCCTCGGGGTGCGCGGCCCGCGCCGATGCGGCCGCCGTGGTTCTCTTATTGTGGCGATGCCGCCGGGGGAACTGACACCGGCCCCTGCATTTGGGCCCCGGCCGGTATCGCGCCCCGCGTGCCGGCCGCACCGCACGGCTCGATTTCACCCGCAACTCGCCTACGATGGCTGTGGAGAGCGCTGTGCCTGCATGCTGCCGCGGCGGCAGGCTGCCCGCCGCCCGGGCGCGGGCGGCGATCCCTTTCAGCCAGATCCGCGAGGAGCGCGACGAGAAGTGCCAGCCATCATCGACAAGGTCATGCGAGCGGGTGAAGGCAAGCTCCTGCGCAAGCTCGGGCGGATCGCCGAGCAGGTCAACTCGATCGAAGAGGACTTCCAGCGGCTCAGCGACGCCGAGCTGCACGGGGTGACCGGGGAGTTCCGCCAGCGCTACGCCGACGGGGAATCACTCGACGACCTGCTGCCGGAGGCGTTCGCGACCGTCCGGGAGGCGGCCAAGCGGACCCTGGGCCAGCGCCCCTTCGACGTGCAGATCATGGGCGGTGCCGCCATGCATTTCGGCAACATCGCCGAGATGAAGACCGGTGAGGGCAAGACGCTCGCCGCCGTCATGCCCAGCTACCTGAACGCGCTGGCCGGCGACGGAGTGCATGTCGTCACGGTCAACGACTACCTGGCCAAGCGCGACTCGGAGTGGATGGGGCGGATCCACCGCTTCCTCGGCCTGGAGGTGGGCGTCATCCTCGCGCAGATGACCCCGGAGGAGCGGCGCAAGGCCTACGGGGCGGACGTCACCTACGGCACCAACAACGAGTTCGGCTTCGACTACCTGCGCGACAACATGGCGTGGAGCCTGGAGGACTGCGTCCAGCGCGGCCACCACTACGCGATCGTGGACGAGGTCGACTCCATCCTCGTCGACGAGGCGCGGACCCCGCTGATCATCAGCGGCCCCGCCGAGCAGAGCGCCCGCTGGTACACCGAGTTCGCCAAGATCGCCCCCCGGCTGCGCCGGGGTGAGGACGGCGAAGGCGACTACGAGGTCGACGAGAAGAAGCGGACCGTCGGCATCCTCGAGATCGGGGTGGAGCGGGTCGAGGACTATCTCGGGATCGAGAACCTCTACGACCCGGTCAACACGCCGCTGGTCAGCTTCCTCAACAACGCGATCAAGGCGAAGGAGCTGTACAAGCGGGACAAGGACTACGTCGTCATGGACGGCGAGGTGCTGATCGTGG
Organism: Streptosporangiaceae bacterium; assembly: GCA_035518495.1. Lineage (GTDB taxonomy): Bacteria > Actinomycetota > Actinomycetes > Streptosporangiales > Streptosporangiaceae > UBA9676. The sequence goes on along the minus strand of DATIXO010000054.1, from coordinate 111,449 downwards.
ACGAGTTCACCGGCCGGATCCTGCACGGCCGCCGGTACAACGAGGGCATGCACCAGGCCATCGAGGCCAAAGAAGGCGTGCAGATACAGAACGAGAACCAGACGCTGGCCACCATTACCCTGCAGAACTACTTCCGCCTCTACGGCAAGCTGGCCGGGATGACCGGAACCGCCATGACCGAGGCGAACGAGTTCCACCAGATCTACAAGCTGGGCGTGGTGCCGATCCCCACCAACATGCCGATGATCCGGGCCGACCAGGCCGACGTGGTGTACCAGGCGGCCACCACCAAGTTCGAGGCGTGCGTCACCGACATCGTGCAGCGTCACGCCAGCGGGCAGCCGGTGCTGGTCGGCACCACCAGCGTGGAGAAGTCGGAACTGCTGTCGAAGATGCTCAAGCGCAGCGGGGTCCCGCACGAGGTGCTGAACGCGAAGTACCACGAGCGGGAGGCGGCGATCGTCGCCCAGGCCGGGCGGAAGGGCGCGGTCACGGTGGCCACCAACATGGCCGGCCGGGGCACCGACATCATGCTGGGCGGCAACCCGGAGTTCATCGCGGACGCCGAGCTGCACCAGCGCGGCCTGTCGCCGGTGGACACCCCGGAGGACTACGAGGCGGCCTGGCCCGAGGCGGTGGAGAAGGCCAGGCGGGCGGTGGCCGCCGAGCACGAGGAAGTGGTGGCCGCCGGCGGCCTGTACGTGCTCGGAACCGAGCGGCACGAGTCGCGCCGGATCGACAACCAGCTGCGGGGCCGGTCCGGGCGGCAGGGAGACCCGGGTGAGTCCCGCTTCTACCTGTCGCTGGAAGACGACCTGATGCGGATGTTCAACGCCGACAAGGTCGCGCACTTCATGGAGTGGCTGAAGACGCCACCGGAGGTGCCGATCGAGTCGAAGGCGGTCTCCCGGTCGATCCGGTCCGCGCAGACCCAGGTCGAGCAGCAGAACTTCGAGATCCGCAAGGACGTCCTCAAGTACGACGACGTGCTCAACCGCCAGCGCATGGTCATCTACGGCGAGCGCCGCACCGTGCTGGAGGGCGCCGACCTGCACGAGCAGATCCGCCAGATGATCGACGAGGTGGTCACGGCCTATGTGACCGGGGCGACCAACGAGGGCTTCCCCGAGGAGTGGGACCTCGACCAGCTGTGGACCGCGTTCCGTGACCTGTACCACCCGGCGCTGACCGTCGCGGACCTGGTCGCGGAGGCCGGCGGGGAGCGGTCGGCGCTCTCGCAGGAGTTCATCGCCGAGTTCGTCAAGGCCGACGCCCAGGACGCCTACGACCGCCGGGAGGCCGAGCTCACCCCCGAGGTCATGCGCGAGCTGGAGCGCCGGGTGGTGCTGGCGGTGCTGGACCACAAGTGGCGCGAGCACCTGTACGAGATGGACTACCTGCGCGAGGGCATCGGCCTGCGGGCGATGGCCCAGCGTGATCCGCTGGTCGAGTACCAGCGCGAGGGCTTCGACATGTTCAACTCCATGATGGAGGGGATCAAGGAGGAGTCCGTCGCCTACCTGTTCAACTCCCAGGTCGAAGTGCAGCAGAACCCGATCGTGGAGGAGCCGGCGGGCGAGGTCCCGGCCGTCCCCTACGCCCTCGGGCAGGTCACCGGCACCGTCCCCGGCGGCGGCACCGTCCCCGGCGGCGGCACCGTCTCCGGCGGCGGCACCGTGGAGACCGGCCCCGTCGGCGCCGTGCCGGCTGACGCCAACGGCGCGCCGGATGACGATGGTGCGGGGCGGGGCGCGGGCGAACGCGCCAGCGGCCGGGGCGGCCGCAGGCGGGGTGCTGGCAGGCACGCCGCCTCGGGCAGAAGCGGGGGAGGCGCCCACGCGGCCACCAGGCCGCCTGCGGGCCAGCCCGCCGTTGCCGCCCCCGGGCTCAGCCGGCCCCAGCAGCCCGCCCGGCTCTCCTACAGCGCGCCGACCGTGGACGGCGAGGCCGGGGTCGAGCGCCGCTCCGAGCCGGCGGGCGGCGGGGACTTCGGCAAAGTGGGGCGCAACGCCCCGTGCCCGTGCGGCTCGGGCCGCAAGTACAAGCTGTGCCACGGCGACCCGCGTAACCGCCCCGCCAGCTGACGGCCGGGCTCCTGCCCGGCCGGGCCACCGGCCCTAGGCTGCCTCGACGGTCGTGCACAGCCACCTGCCGGGCGCGGCGCCCCGGCCCGCGCCCGGGCCGCCAGGCCGCCCGGCGCCGGCCCGCTCCAGCCGGACAGCCAGCGCGTGCACACGCTGCCCGAAGCCCACGACCACCGTCATCTCCATGACGTCGGCGGTGGGGTGGAAGGTCAGCACGCGGCGGACCCGCGGCTGCTGGCCGGCCGACAGCTCCGGCCCGAGCCGCTGGATGCGTTCGCGGGCCCGCTGGGTTGTCCACGGCACCAGCTGGCGCGGCGACCGGGACCCGGCCAGCGTCTCGGCCAGCACCTGGGCGAACCGGCCCGGCCAGTCAGGGCCCGGGGCAGGCGGGCCGGGCGGGCCCGGTGGGACCGGTGGCCTGCACGGGCCTGGTGCGCCCGCCGGGCCCGGTCCGGTAACGTGCGGTGAGCCGTGTGCCGCGGCCGGGCCGGAACCCGCCGCCCCGGCGTCATACGGTGGCGCAGAGTCGGGGATGAGGCACAGCCGGACCGCTGCCGGGTCGGGCAGCGGCCGCGGGCCGGGGAGCGGCCACGGACCGGCGGGCGGCTGGGGGCCGGCGGGCCGCTGGGGCCAGGCGGGCAGCTGCGGCCCGGTGCCCGGGCAGGACGCGATGCCGGGCCGGGGGGTGGCGCCGGGCCCGTGCCTGGCCGGCGGGCGTGGGCACCCCGGGCCGTCCTGGCCCGCTCCTTCCGGCGCTCCGGCCGCCTGCGCTCCGGCCGCCTGTTCTCCGGGCGCGGCCGGGGACGCTCCTGGCCGGTCGGGTGGTAATGTGCGCATGGCGCCTCCAGGGGTGTCACAGAGATAGCGGGATATCGTCCGGCGCCCGGGCCTGGCACCAGGTACGGCCGCCTGCCGTGAGTTTTACTCGTGCCCGGTGACATTTTCCGGCCCCGGCGCCGCCTGCCGGGCCGTGCCCGCGCGCCGCGGCGGCGCGGGAATGCGCCGGCCGGGCGGTGGGTTAGTGCAGGAGCCGGGTAGAACGGACCCCGGAATGCGCGTTTCAGGAGAGCTACTGTGTCGCTGCCCCCTTTGGTTTCCCCGGCCGATGATCTGACCGTGGAGGAGGTCCGGCGCTACTCCCGCCACCTCATCATCCCCGACGTCGGAAAGACCGGGCAACGGCGGCTCAAGAACGCCCGCGTGCTGTGCGTCGGTGCGGGCGGCCTCGGGTCCCCGGCCCTGCTGTACCTGGCCGCCGCCGGTGTGGGGACGCTCGGGGTCATCGACTTCGACGTGGTCGACGAGTCGAACCTGCAGCGCCAGATCATCCATGGCCAGTCCGACATAGGCCGGCCGAAGGCCGTGTCCGCGATGGAGAGCATCCACGAGGTCAACCCGCTCGTGAACGTGGTGCTGCACGAGGAGCGGCTCGACTCCGACAACGCGATGCAGATCTTCGAGCCCTATGACCTGATCGTCGACGGCACCGACAACTTCGCCACCCGCTACCTGGTGAACGACGCGTGCGTGCTGCTGGGCAAGCCCTACGTCTGGGGCTCGATCTACCGGTTCGACGGCCAGGCCAGCGTTTTCTGGGCCGAGCACGGGCCGTGCTACCGGTGCCTGTACCCGGAGCCGCCGCCACCGGGCATGGTCCCGTCCTGCGCCGAGGGCGGGGTCCTCGGGGTGCTGTGCGCATCCATCGGGTCCATTCAGGTCAACGAGGCGATCAAGCTCATCACCGGGATCGGGGAGCCGCTGGTCGGGCGCCTGATGATCTACGACGCCCTGGACATGACCTACCGGCCGGTCAAGGTCAGGAAGGACCCCGAGTGCGCGGTGTGCGGCAAGAACCCCACGATCACGGAGCTGATCGACTACGAGGAGTTCTGCGGGGCGGTCTCCGAGGACGCGCAGAAGGCGGCAGCCGGGTCGACGATCACCGCCACCGAGCTCAAGGACATGCTCGACCGCCAGGATGACATCTTCCTGGTAGACGTCCGCGAGCCGAACGAGTACGAGATCGTGTCCATTCCGGGTGCGGTACTGATCCCCAAGGGGGAGTTTCTCTCGGGCGCCGCCCTGGAGCACCTGCCGCAGGACAGGCAGATCGTGCTGCACTGCAAGAGCGGCGCGCGCAGCGCCGAATGCCTGGCCGTTGTCAAGGACGCAGGATTTTCGGACGCGGTCCATGTCGGCGGGGGCGTGCTGGCCTGGATCAACCAGGTGGACCCCTCACTTCCGGCCTACTAGAGCGCCGGGCAAGCGGATCGGCCGGGCCGGCAACCTGTCACAGCGAAGCGCACCGGTGCGATTAAGGCCGTAACATGCCGGTGTGGGATTGCGGCCGGAGCCACCGGGAGGCAGCGGCCCGGGGCCGGACGCGTGGCATCCGGCGCTACCCGGACCGGTGCCAGGGCCCCGGCGTCCGGTGAGCCCGCAGGTCCTGCCCGCCGGCGCGCAGGCGTACCCACCCGCCCAGCCGGAGCCGCCGCGCCCCCGGCGCAGGGGCCTTTTCCTGGCCGCCCTCGCACTCGCGCTGGCCGGACTTGTCGCCTCGGTGGCCGGGCTGGTGGTGCAGATCCTGCCCCGCACCTTCACCGCGGCCCAGAAGCAGCAGATCGTGGCCTGGGAGATGGGCAAGCGCTGGCGCACCTGGCCCGCTGGCGAGATCTTCCCAGGCGCCGTCCCGTACCGGGTCCCCAGCGTCGCGCTCGGCGGGACCGGGAGCCTCGCCCTGGCCGCGCAACGGGTCGGGATCGTCCGCCAGGCCACCTGCCGGGCGGCCATCGACGCGGCGGCGGCGCGGGTCCTGGACCAGCACGGATGCCTTGCCGTGCTGAGGGCAACCTATGACGACGCGACCCAGAGCCTTGCGGTGACCGTGGGTGTCGCCGTGCTGCCCGGCCCGGCCGCGGCCCAGGCTTCGCAGCGTGCCCTGCCCGGCCCGAGCGCGGATGCCCCACGTCCCGGCGTGCGGGCGGTGTCCTTCCGCCGCTCGCTGGTGGCGCGGTTCGGCAACCGGCAGCGCCAGCTGTCGTGGGAGCGCGTCGCCGGTCCCTACCTGGTGTTCGCCACCGTGGGCTACGCCGACGGCCGGCGGCGCGTGGATCAGGCCGCCAACATGTACACCACAGCGGAGATGCTCGGCCTGGAGGGCGGGATCGGGGACTGGGTGGCCACTCACCTCGGGGCTGTCCCGCTGCCGCCGGCATGCCCGGGCGGGGCCGCGTGCTAGGGCGCACCCGGCGGGCGCGGGTGGCCGCCAGGGTCGCCGCGGTGGCGCTCGCCACCGCCGGGCTCTGCGCGGTGACGGCCCTCCCGGCCAGCGCGGACGCCGTGCGCGAGCAGGAGATGTGGGTACTGGACATGATCCAGGCACCCTCGGCCTGGCAGGTCACGCAGGGCCAGGGCGTCACCGTCGCCGTCATCGACAGCGGTGTCGCGCCCTCGGTGTCTGACCTCGCTGGCTCGGTCATCGAGGGCCCCAATCTCTCCGGCGTGAACACCGCGCCGTCCAACTCCTCCTGGGGTGTCCACGGGACCTGGATGGCCTCGCTCATCGCCGGCCACGGCCACGGGGACGGGTCCAGCGGGATCATCGGCGTGGCGCCCGCGTCGCGGGTGCTGTCCATCCGGGTGGTGACCGACCGGGGCGATCCCAACTTCGGCAAGTACGAGCGCGAGTCCAACGGCGAGGTCCAGCAGGCGCTGGCCCGGGCCATCACGATCGCGGCCCAGCGCGGCGCGGCCGTGATCAGCATGTCCCTGGGCTACGGCGCCCCCAGCCACGTGGTCCGGGCGGCGCTGCAGTACGCCCTGAACCACGGCGTGGTGGTAGTCGCCTCATCGGGCAACTCCGGGGACTCGGCACGCGCCCTGAGCACCGGGCAGGCCCCCTATTCCTTCCCCGCTGACTACCCGGGGGTGCTCGGGGTTGGCGCGGTCACCCAGAGCGGGACGGCGGCCGGCTTCTCCAGCGACAACCTGTCGGTGGAAGTGGCCGCGCCCGGCGTCAAGGTGCCCGCCCAGGGCAGGGACGGGCAGTACTGGCTGGTCAGCGGGACCAGCCCGGCGTGCGCGCTGACCGCGGGCGTCGCCGCCCTCATCAAGTCGCGCTACCCCCACCTCTCACCGGCGCTGGTGGACCAGGCCATCACCTCCAGCGCCCAGAACCCGCCGCCACGGGGATACGACGACCGGGTCGGGTTCGGCACCGTGGATGCGGCAGCGGCGCTCACCGCCGCCGGCCGGCTGAGCCGCGACACCAGCACGGGCCGCGGCGTGAGCGCGGCCACGCAGTTCGGCGGCGGCCCGGCGAGCACCCTGGCGGTCCCGGTGGCGCCACGGGGCAAGGGCCGGCTCGTCCTGTACGCGCTGCTGGCACTGGCCTGCCTGGCCGTCGCGGTGGCGGCGGCGGCCCACCTCACCCGCCGGCCGCGGGCCGCGGGCGGCGGGCAGCTGCCGGGCAGCGCGCCACAGCTGGCAGCCGATCCCGGGCCGCGCGAGGGGCTGCGGCCCGGCAACGGCTGGTGGCAGGGCGGCGGGGCGAGCGTGGGCAGCGAGCCGTGGCAGGACGACGGGGCGGCCGTGGGCAGCGAGCCATGGCCGGGCAGCGAGCCGTGGCCGGGGGACAGGCCGTGGCTGGACGACCAGCTCTGGCCGGGCGGAGAGCCCTGGCCCGGAGAGCAGGGCCGGCCGTACCCGTCATCCGCCGCTGGCCCCGCGTCACCGGATGTGCCCCCACCCCCGCCCTACCAGCGGCTGGACCTGCCCCCTGGCGGGATCCCGCGAGGGCAGGCGCCGCCGCCCGATCCCGGCTCGTCCGGGCTGCCCTGGCTGTCACCGGGCCCGTGAGCGCCGCCCGCCCGGCCCAGGTGACGGACTTCGCCGACCGGGTGCTCGATGTCGTGGACACGATCCCGCCCGGCAGGGTGATGTCATACGGCGACATCGCCGAGTACCTCGGCCAGGGTGGCCCGCGCCAGGTGGGGCGGGTCATGGCCCTGTGGGGCGGTGGCGTCGCCTGGTGGCGGGTGATCCACGCCGACGGGTCCTTCCTGGCCGGACACGAGCGCGAGGCGCTGGCCCGCTACCGGCAGGAGGGGACGCCGCTGCGGCACACTGGCGACGGCCAGTTCCGGGTGGACATGCGGCAGGCCCGCTGGCCAGGCCCGCCGGCCCGGTGATCACGCAGCCCCCGGTCATCCGGCGGCATCCGGGACCGGCCGCTCCTGGTGGAAGCAGCAGGTGCCGGTGGCGCCGTGCGGCATGCTCTTGATCCCGGCCTCGGGATCGGTGCTGCCCCGGACGATCGCCCCGCCATAGCCCGGCGCGCCCAGGAAGACGCCCCACCACAGCACCCACGGCTGCGGCCCGGATGCGGCGGGGAAGGGCTCGGCGAGCGGGCGGATCCGTCGCTGCAGCACGAACGGGCCGTCCATCGCCGCGCTGAGCTGGCTCCGCCACTCCTCCGGGCTGGCCAGCCAGCCCTGGATCACCCCGGCACCCGAATGCAGCGCGGTCGGCTTGAGTACCAGGTGCTCCCGTTCGGCGAGAGCGTACTCGGCCATGTCCGCCTGGCCGGCGCCGCCAACGGTGACCGGTCCCGGGCGGACCATCCGCGTCCACGGCAGGACCCGGTCCAGGCTGGCCAGCTCCGCATCGCTGAACAGGTGCCGGTTGGCCTCGTCCGACAGCAGCGCGAGCGCGCCCTTGCTGCCGTACAGCTCCGCGTCCATGGGGGCGAACAGCTTGACCTCGCCCCGCTCGGCGGCCCGCAGGACCGGCTCGGCCAGCTCACCGGCCTGCGGGCGGAGCAGGTCCTTGATGAGGAAGACCCGGTAGATCACATCGACCGGCCGGCCGTCCAGCCAGACCCGCCCGCCGGACGCCCGGAGCTGGCCCAGGTGGCACGGCACGGCCTCCAGCCCGTAGGCGGCGAGCAGCGCCGCGCTGTAACGCAGCTGCCGCTCCAGGACCGGGAAGGAGTCCGGCCAGTCGGCGATCGCGATCAGCGGCCGTGCCCCAGCGGGCAGGGCGCATTCGGAGCGCAAGGTCCCGACCACGGCATCCATCGTGTCCACGTAGGACAGCCCGTGCGCGGCCACGAATCCGGCCACCGCGGGGTCGGCGAGGAACGCCCGGTTCAGCAGGGCGTTGTCCAGCCCGCCCAGGGCGCTGCCCAGGTTGAGCTCCATCACCCGGAACGCGGTCTCGTCCCGGAACACATCGGCCCGGCCCAGCCTGGTGGGGGCCTGGCCGGCGGCCCGCTCGATGGCTGTCACCTGGGCGCCGGTCAGCCCCACGGCGCGCGCGAACCCGGCCACGTCGCCGCCGAACAGCCGGCCGGGCAGGCTGGCGAGCGCCGCGTGCAGGGTGAGAAGGTCGTCGCGCAGGACCGAGAACTCGGCGTGCTCCAGGAAGACCGGCCTGGTCAGGCAGTCGCCGTCGTAGGAGGTCGCCGCCAGGTCGATCAGCTCGCGGGCCAGCCCGACCAGCCGGGCCGGCTGAGGCCCGCGCGCTGCCTCGTCGGCCAGGTAACGCCTGGTGAGCGTGTTCAGGGTCACCGCGCCCATGGTAGTCCCGGCCGCGGCCGGGCCCTGGGCCACGCGGCGCGCCGCGGGCCGCCGCGGGCTGGCCGGCCAGGCGCCGGTAACGGTCCGCCGCGGCGCCCGCCCCGCCGGTCTCAGGCCGTTGCCGCGACCTTGGCGTAGCTCGCCAGGATCATGCCCCAGCCGCCGGACGCGGAGACGCCGGCGTGGATGCCAGCCCCACCGGTTCCGTGCCGCTCGAAGTTACGGTGCTCGAGCTCCACCCGGGTCTGGCCGTCCGGCTGGCCGGTGAACGTGACCTCGATCTCGCTGGCATGCGCGGGATCGGGGTCGAGGTACCAGTCGTCGTCGTTCGCGTTGATCTGCCACGAGACCACGATCCGGTGCGGCGGATCGCACGCCAGCACGGCGCCCCAGTCGCACTCGCTGCCGTCCACGCCGCGCTCGTAGTAGCGGCCGCCGGTGCGTGGCTCCAGCACCACGTCGGCGAGATCGGCTTTCCCGAGATGGTGGCCGTGCGGCCACCAGCTGAAGTAGCCCTCGGTGAACAGGGCGAACGCCCGCTCCGGGGGCAGCGGCACGGTCAACGCGCAGCGGACGGGTGACAGCGACCCGGTGGCCGCGGCTTGCTCGGTCATGACTGCTCCTGTCTTTCGTCGCCGGTTGCGGCGGCGGCCGCCGCGGCCGCCGCCTGAAACGAGGCCAGCGCCTGCCCCCACATCTGGTCCAGATAGGCGTGGATGGCCTGCACGCCCTGCGGCTGGACCTGGTAGATGCGCCGGGTGCCGTCCGCCCGGCCGGCGACCAGCCCGGCCTCCTTGAGGACCCGCAGGTGCTGTGACACCGCTGGCCTGCTGACGGGCAGCTCGCTGGCGAGCTGGCCGACCGCCTTCGGGCCGCGGGCGAGGCACTCGAAGATGGCGCGCCGGGTCGGGTCGCCGAGCGCGGCGAGTGCCTCTCCTCCGTAAGTTCCCACGAACCGTAAGTTTGCACTTACAGATGGCGGCTGTCAAGCCGTCCGGCATGGGCGCCGCGGCCGGCATGAGGGCACGCCCAGGAACCGGCATGAGCGCCACGCCCCGCCGTGAGCGCCAAATAGCCCAGGTATGTCAGAGGGTTCTGGTGGAATGCGGTACGGACATGGACAGGCAGCATCCCGGCTACCACCTCGTCCGCTCGCCGGGGCGAGCCGACGGGGCGCCCACGCTGGACAGCGCGCAGCGGGCCGTCGTCGGCCACGCCGGGGGCCCGCTGCTGGTGCTGGCCGGCCCGGGCACCGGCAAGACCACCACGATCGTGGAGACCGTCGCCGACCGCATCGGTGTCCGCGGGATCGACCCGGAGCGGGTGCTCGTGCTCACCTTCAGCCGCAAGGCAGCCGAGGAACTGCGGGAGCGGATCACCGCGCGGCTGCACCGGACCACCCGGGAGCCGCTGGCCCTGACCTTCCACAGCTACGCGTACGCGCTGGTGCGCCGGGAGTTCGTGCTGGCCGGCGACGAGCCGCCCACCCTGCTGTCGGGCCCGGAGCAGCTGCTGGAGGTCCGGCGCATGCTCCGGGGCGAGGCCGAGGACGGCGCCCGGCGCTGGCCGGAGCACCTGCGCCCGGCGCTGGCGACCCGCGGCTTCGCCGCCGAGCTGCGTGACTTCCTGCTCCGCGCGGCCGAACGCGGCCTGGACGGCCCGGGCCTGGCGCGGCTGGGACGCCAGCTCGGGCGCGACGACTGGGAGGCCGCGGGCGGATTCCTCGGCCGCTACGCGGCGCGGTTCGACCTGGCCCCGGTGCCGGCCTACGACTACGCCGAGATCATCAGGATCGCCGCGACGCTGCTGGAGACCGGCGCGGCCAGGGACCGCGAGCGCAAGGCCTACGACGTGGTCCTGGTGGACGAGTACCAGGACACCGACCCGGCCCAGGAGGCGCTGCTGCACGCCCTGGCCGGCGACGGCCGGGAGCTGATCGCGGTCGGCGACCCGGACCAGTCGATCTACGCCTTCCGCGGTGCGGACGTGCATGGGATCGCCCGCTTCCCGGAGCGGTTCCGCACGCCGGACGACCGGCCCGCCCGGGTCATCGCGCTGCGCACCTGCCGGCGCAGCGGGCCCGTGCTGCTGGCGGCGTCCCGGCGGGTGGCGGACAGGCTGCCGGCCGCGCCGGGCGGGCACCGCGACCTGGACGCGCTGCCGTCCGCCCCGCCGGGGGTGGTCAGGGTGATCACCGCCACCAGCGCCAGCCAGGAGGCCACCGTGGTCGCCGACGTGCTGCGGCGCGCGCACCTGCACGATGGCGTGCCCTGGTCGTCGATGGCGGTGCTGGTCAGGTCGGTGATCCATCAGGTCCCGCTGCTGCGCCGCGCGCTGATGACGGCCGGGGTGCCCACCGTGGTCGCCGGTGACGAGCTGCCGCTCACGGCCGAACCGGGGACCCGGCCGCTGCTTCTGCTGCTGCGGTGCGCGCTGCGGCCGGGCGCCCTCGACGAGGACGCCGCCGCGGAGCTGCTGACCGGGCCGCTGGGCGGCAGCGACGCGCTGGGCCTGCGCCGGCTCCGCCGGGCGCTGCGGCTGGCCGCGGAGGCCGCCGGGGAGGAGCTGCCGGAGGAGCCGCTGGCCGCCGCGCTCCGGGACCCGCGCGACCTCACCCTGATCGAGGGCCCGGCCGCGGACGCGGCCCGGCAGGTGGCGACGCTGCTGGCGCTCGCCCGCGACACCGCCGCCGCCGGAGACGCGCACGACACCCTGTGGGCGGTGTGGCATGCCTCCGGCCTGGCCCGCGCCTGGCAGGAGACGAGCGCGGCCGGCGGGACCCGCGGCGCGGCCGCCGACCGCGACCTCGACGCGGTGGTCGCGCTGTTCGAGGCCGCGTCGCGCTTCACCGAGCGCCTGCCGCCAGGATCGGCCGGGCTCTTCCTGGACAGCCTGTCCGGCCAGGAGATTCCCGGCGACACCCTGGCCGGGCGCGCGCCGCCGGGTGAGGCGGTCCGCATCCTCACCGCCCACCGGTCCAAGGGCCTGGAATGGGACGTCGTGGTGGTGGCCGGGGTGCAGGAAGGCATCTGGCCGGACCTGCGGCTGCGGTCATCGCTGCTCGGCATGGACGAGCTCGTGGACACGGCCGGCGGGGGGAACGGCCAGGCCGCCGGGACCGACGCCGCGGCCGCCGCGCTCGCCTCCAAGCTGCTCAGCGAGGAGCGCCGGCTGTTCTACGTCGCGGCGACCCGCGCCCGGCGGGCGCTGGTGGTGACCGCCGCGGGCGGGGAGGACAGCGACGAGCGCCCGTCCCGCTTCCTCGCCGAGCTGGCCGGCGACGAGATAGGGATCGAGCACGTGTCCGGGTCGGACCTGCGCTGGCTTTCGCTGCCCGCGCTCACCGCCGACCTGCGGCGGGCCGCCGCCGACCGGACGCGGTCGCCCGCGCTGCGGCAGGCCGCGGCCACCCAGCTGGCCCGGCTGGCGCAGGCCGGCGTCCGCGGCGCCGACCCCGGCCACTGGTACCAGCTGACCACGCTGTCCGATCCCGGGCCGCTGACCGCCCCGGTCCCGGTCCCGCTCACCGCCCAGCCACCCGGCGACGCGCTGATCAAGGTCTCGCCGTCGCAGGTCGAGTCGTTCACCCGCTGCGGGCTGCGCTGGCTGCTGGAGACCGCGGCCGGCGCCGGGTCGGTGGATGTGGTCCGCCATTTCGGCATCGTCATCCACGCCGCCGCCGTGCTCGCCGCCGAGGGCGCCACCGACGCGGTGATCGGGGAGCGGATCGACGAGGTCTGGCACCACCTGGACTTCGGCAGCGCCTGGTACAGCGAGAAGCAGCGGGAGGCGGCCCACCAGATGGTGCGCAAATTCCTCGCCTGGCACCGGGACAACCCGCGGGAGCTGGTCGCCTACGAGGAGAGCGTGCGCGCCCAGGTGGGCGCGGTGGAGATCACCGGCCGGGTGGACCGGCTGGAGCGCGACGAAGACGGCCGGGCGGTCGTGGTCGACCTGAAAACGAGCTCGGCCCCGGTGCCCGGCACCGACCTGGACCGGCACCCCCAGCTCGGGGTGTACCAGCTCGCGGTCATGCTCGGCGCGTTCGAGCAGCTCGGCCTCACCGAGCCCGGCGGCGCGGAGCTCGTCCAGGTCGGCAAGGCCAGCCTGGCCGCGCGGGTCCGGGTGCAGCCGCAGCGCTCGCTGGCCGGGGACCCGGAGCCGGGCTGGGCGCGGGACCTGGTCGAGACCGTGGCCACGGGCATGTCGGGACCGCTGTTCAAGGCCCAGGTGAACCCGGGCTGCCGCCACTGCCCGGTCGCCGCCAGCTGCCCGGCACACGTGTCGGGAGAGCAGGTGACCCCGTGACCGGCCGGGTCACCTACAGCCCCGCCCAGCTGGCCGTGCTGCTCGGCCTGCCGGAGCCGACCGGCGAGCAGGCGGCCGTGATCGCCGCCCCGCTGGAGCCGCTGGCCGTGATCGCCGGGGCTGGCTCGGGCAAGAGCGAGACCATGGCCGCCCGGCTGGTCTGGCTGGTCGCCAACGGCATGGTCACGCCGGAGCGGGTGCTCGGACTCACCTTCACCCGCAAGGCCGCCGCCGAGCTCGGGCAGCGGGTCCGCGCCAGGCTGACCGGTCTGCGGCGGGCGGGCCTCGCCATCGGCAGAACGGAACCTGCCGGGCCGGCCCAGCTGCCCCGGCCGGCCGCACCGCCGGGTGACGGGCGCCCGCGGGGCGGGCCCCCAGCCGCCGACGAGGCACTGGACGGCGAGCCGGTGGTGTCCACCTATCACGCCTACGCCGCCCGGCTCGTCGCCGACCACGCGCTGCGGGAGGCGCTGGAGCCGTCGCTGCGCCTCATCACCCCGGCGGTGGCCTGGCAGATCGCGGCCCGGGTGGTCGCCAGCTACGGCGGCCCGATGGACGCGGTCGACCGCGCCCCGCAATGGGTGACCGCGGCCGTGCTCGACCTGGCCGCCGAGCTCGCCGAGCACCTGCGCACCCCGGGGGACGTCCAGCGGGCCGGGCAATGGCTGGACGCGGCCTGCCAGGCTCTCCGGGGCAAGGTGCCGGCCAGGGTCCGCCGGATCGCCGCCTGCCAGCGCACCCGGGAGCAGCTGCTGCCGATGGTGGCCGCCTACGCGCAGGCCAAGGCGGCGCGGGAAGTGATCGACTACGGCGACCAGGTGGCGCTGGCGGCGCGGATCGCCACCCGCCACCCCCAGGTGGGCGCGATCGAGCGCGCCCGCTACCAGGTCGTGCTGCTCGACGAGTACCAGGACACCAGCCACGCCCAGCTGGTGCTGCTGCAGGCGCTGTTCGGCGGCGGCCACCCGGTCACCGCGGTCGGCGACCCCTGCCAGTCGATCTACGGCTGGCGTGGCGCCAGCGCCGGCAACCTGCGCCGTTTTGTCGCCGACTTCCCCGTGGTCAGCGGCAGGGCGGTCAGCGGCAGGGCGGTCAGCGGCGGGGCGGCCGGCGGGAGCGTGACCGCCGGCCGGGCGGCAGGCCGCGGCGGCACCAGCGCGGGCGGGCGTGGCCGCACCCGTCCCGCCCAGGTCAGGCAGCTGTCCACCAGCTTCCGCAACACCGAGCGTGTGCTGGATGCGGCCGCCGCGCTGCAGGAGGGGCTGCGGGCGGAGGCGCCGCAGGTGCCGCGGCTGGTGCCGCCCCCGCGGCGGGCCGGGCGCGGGCGGGTGGCCTGCGCCCTGCTGGAGACCGCGGCGGACGAGGCGGCCTGGGTCGCATCCCAGATCGAGGGGCTGCTGGACCTGCCGGCCGGCACGGCCCCGGACGGCGGCCCGTGGCCCGATCCCGGCCACGTGGATCTGCGCGCCGCCGACATCGCGGTGCTCTGCCGCAAGCGGTCCCAGTTCCCGGCGCTGCGGGCGGCGATCGAGGCCCGCGGTATCGGTGTCGAGGTGGTCGGCCTGGGCGGGCTGCTCACCGTCCCCGAAGTGGCAGACGTGGTCGCGACCCTGCGGGTCCTGCACGACCCGACCGCGTCGGCCTCGCTGGCCCGGCTGCTCACCGGCCCGCGGTGGCGGATCGGGCCGCGCGACCTGGTGGCGCTGGGCAGGCGCGCCCGTGCCCTCGCCCGCGAGCGCCGCGCCCCGCGGGCGGCCGGCCCGGCACCGGCTGGCCCGGCACCGGCTGGCCCGGCACCGGCGGCGGACGACGATGCGCTGGCCCAGGCGGTCACCGACCTGACCGCCGAGCAGGGCAGCCTGGTGGAGGCGCTCGACGACCTCGGCCCCGCCGCCGCGTACTCGGCGCCGGGGTTCGCGCGGTTCAGCGTGCTCGCCGCGGAACTGCGGGCGCTGCGCGCGCACACCGGCCGCCCCCTGCCCGACCTGGTGGGCGAGGTGGAGCGGGTGCTGGGGCTGGATATCGAGGTGGCGGCCCAGCCGTGGCGCGACCCCGCCGCCGCGCGTGCCGACATGGACGCGTTCGTGGACGCGGCGGCCACGTTCGCCGACGACCAGGAGGAGCCGACGCTCGGCGCCTTCCTCGCCTACCTGACCGCCGCCGAGGCCGAGGAGTTCGGCCTGGAATCGGGCCGGCCAAGCGGCACGAACGCCGTCACCCTCACCACCGTGCACGCGGCAAAGGGCCTGCAGTGGGCGGCGGTGGTCGTGCCGGGCCTGTCCGCCGGGGCGAAGTCCCAGGTCTTCCCGGCCCGGCCGGTGGCCAGCCCGCGGTGGACGCAGAACCCGCGGCTGCTCCCGTTCGGCCTGCGGGGAGACGCAGGTGACCTGCCCGCCCTGCCCGACCTGACCGCGGAGTCGCTGGACGCCTTCGACGGCGCCTGCGCGGCACGCGAGCTGGCGGAGGAGCGGCGGCTCGCGTACGTGGCGGTGACCAGGGCGGCGTTCTGGGTGGCCTGCACCGGCTACTGGTGGGGCGAGGGCATCTCCCCGCTCGGCCCGTCGCTGTTCCTGGACGAGATCCGGGCCGCGTGCCAGGCGGGCGCGGGGTCCGTGGACCAGTGGGCGCCGCCCCCGGAGGAGGACGCCACGAACCCGGCGCTGGCCGAGCCGGAGCCCGTGCGGTGGCCGCTGACCCCGGCCGGGTCGCGTTACGAGGCGGTCCGCGAGGCGGCGGAGCTGGTGGGCCGCGCCCGGGCCACGCTGGCGGCCGGCGCCGTGCTGGACGGCAGCCTGGCGGACGGCGGCCTGGGCACCGGCGAGCTGGGGACCGGCGAGCTGGCCTACGGCGGGCTGGCGGCCGGCGGGCTGCCAGGGCCGGCAGCCGGTCCGGGAGCACCGGCACAGGGTGCCGGAGCGGCCGCCGGCCTGCTGGGCGAGCATGACCTGCTGCTGGCACAGGCGTGGGAGCGGGATACCGCGATCCTGCTCGCCGAGCGTGCGGAGCGGCGCAGCTACGCGGCCGCGGCGGTGTCGCTGCCCGGACGGCTCTCGGTGTCGTCGCTGGTCACGATCGCTGCCGACCCGGCCGAGCTGGCCCGCCAGATCCGCCGCCCGATGCCCCGCCCGCCCGCGCCGCAGGCCCGCCGCGGCACCTCCTTCCACCGGTGGCTGGAGGAACGGTTCGGGCAGCAGCGGCTGATCGACGCCGCGGACCTGCTCGGCGCCGCCGACGAGCCCGCCGACGACGGCGACGCGGGTGACCTGGCGCTGCTGCGGACGCGGTTCGAGGCGGGGGAGTGGGGCGGCCGCTGGCCGCTGGAGGTGGAGGTACCGTTCGAGACGCTGATCGCCGGCCGGGCGGTGCGCGGGCGGATCGACGCCGTGTTCGGCGACGCGGCCGGCGGCGGGTATGACGTGGTGGACTGGAAGACCGGCCAGCCGCCCGCCACCGATGAGGACCGGCAGGCGGCGGCGGTCCAGCTCGCCGCCTACCGGCTGGCCTGGGCCGGGCTGGCCCGGGTGCCGCTCGGCCAGGTGCGGGCGGCGTTCTACTACGTGCGCGAGGACCTGACCCTGCGGCCTGCGGACCTGCTCGACGAGGCCGGGCTGGCCGCGCTCATCGAGAGCATCCCGCGCCAGCCGGGATAGCCGCAGCGCCGCGGGGCTCGCGCGGCGGAACCTGTCAGCTGCCGGGGTAGGTCCCGAAGCTCCAGCTGACCGACCAGGGATCCACGGCCGTGAACATGCGGTTGCCGTAGTGGGTGTCCTGGAGTTCCAGGGTGATTTCCAGGCCGGCGGCCTTGACCCGCTGGTAGAGGCTGTCGGGATCGGGGGTGACCACGTACAGCCAGTTCGGTGCCGGGCGGTCCCAGCGGCGGATGATGATGCCCCCGCTGCCGTGCGGCCAGCGCAGCTCGATCTCGGCGTAGCTGCCTGGCTCTTCGCCGGGGATCAGGGCGGTCGGCTCGAAGCCAAAGGTGGCGACCAGGAAGTCGATCGCCGCCTGCGGGTCGGGGTAGGGAACGCTGGGCCAGATGGTCGGCGGCGGGTCGGATGAGCTCGGCGCGACGGCGGTGGTCACCGCCGGATCGGTGCTGTTCATGCCCTCAGCGTGCGCCACGGCCGGATCGGTGGTCTTGGAGAAAAGGGAGTTCCTCCGACATCCACTCGCCCGGTGTGCAGCCGCCGAGCTGCTTCCACTCGCTGGTCAGGTGGGCCTGGTCGAAGTAGCCACACATCACCGCGGTCTCCGCCAGGGCCGTCGTCCGGCCGGAGCGCAGGCAGCGGCAGGCGTGATCGAAGCGCAGGATCCGGGCCACCGTCTTGGGGGTCAGGCCGAGTTCGGTGCGGACCAGCTGCCCCAGATGGCGGCGGCCCAGCCCGATCCCGGCGGCGACGCTGGCCACGGGCAGGCGGCCAGCGGAGGCGGCGAGCCTGCGCCAGGCGGCATCGACCGCCGCCGGATAGTCCGCTGCTACCGCCCACCGGGCCAGCACGGTGTCCAGGACCCGGGCCCGTCCCGCCGGGCCCGGTGCGCTGGCCAGGCGATCGGCCAGCTCGTGCGCCCGGCGCCCGATGACCTCCTCCAGCGGCCACACCCCCTGGGCGAGCGCGGCCGCAGGCAGACCCAGCAGGGCCCGCGAGCCTCGTGGCGTCAGCGCGAGCTGGACACCGCGCTGGGTGCCGTCGTGGACGATCCCGACCGGGCTGGACCGCAATCCGGCGACGGTGGCGGCAGCCACCACATCCGCCCGGCCAGCACGCCGCACGGTCAGCGGCGCATTGGTGCTGACCACCAGCACCAGGGTCCCGTCGGGCAGGCCGCGGTGCCGGCCCGGCGGCCAGCCTGCCATGTCGAAATCAACGTAGCTGGCCACCAGCGGCCGCAGCTGCCTTGCTGGCTTCACCCGCATGACACTCCCGTGCCGGAATGCTAACCGTTCTGGGCCCGCATGAACATCGCCCCCATCGGCCTGGTCATCGCCGCGACCAGCCCGGGTGACCCTAGGCGGCCTCGGTGCCCGGTTTGCCTGGTTCGTCCGGGCTGCCGGAGGGCTGGGACGGCGGTGCCGCGCGCCGCTGGATGGCCCCGAGGCTGTCCTGGAGCGCCTGCCAGACGGTGCTGAGGCTGGCGCAGGCGGGCAGGTCGCCGCGGATGGTGCCGTCCGGGCCGGCCTGGTCGCCGAGCGCCTGGAGCGCGGCGCGGCCGGCCTCGACGATCACCGGATCGGCCGCCTCGATGGTGAGCCGCTCATCGGTGACATGGATGACCATCTGGCGCCGGCCCGCCTCTTCGGGCTGCTCGTCGCTGGTGCCGGTGACGTCCGTGCTGCGGAGCGCCTCCTTGGCCTGGTCCAGGTCCACGCCGAGGGCCGCCAGGGCCCGGGCGGCGGCCGTATTGGGATCGGCCAGGGCGGCGAGGAGCAGGTGGTGCGAGCCCACCGGCTGCGAGCCGGCCAGCCGGGCCGCCTCGCTGAGGGTGGTGTCCGCGGCCGGCGTGGCGCTCAGTACCGGCTGCTCGGCCGGCGTGCCGGGCTCGCCGGGCTCGCCAAGCTCGCTGGGGTCGCCCGCGGCTCCGCGCCGCAGCCAGCGCCGCCCGCGGGCGGCCTTGGTACCCGGAGGGGGCAGCGCGTCGAGCACGGCCATGCGGATCGCCAGCAGGTCGGCGTGCTGCCGCAGGATCTGGGCGGCGACGCCTTCGCCCTCCCTGATGAGGCCGAGCAGGATGTGCTCGGTGCCGATGTAGTTGTGGTGCAGCTGCAGTGCCTCGCGGAGCGCCAGCTCGAGGGTCTTTTTCGCCCGCGGGGTGAACGGTATATGCCCGCTGGGCGCCGCGCTGCCGGTGCCGACGATGGCCGTGACCTCCTGCCGGGCACCGTCGAGGGACATCCCGAAGCCCTGGAGGGCACGGGCCGCGACCCCGTCGGGCTCACCGAGGAGCCCGAGCAGGACGTGCTCGGTGCCGATGTAGTTGTGGTGCAGCCGCCGGGCCTCTTCCTGGGCAAGGACGACAGCGTGCCGGGCGCGGGCGGTGAATCGCTCAAACATGAGAATCAGCGTGCGGCATTCCTGCAACCCTGTCAATACCATGCTATTAATAGGGAAGCCATACTATTGATAGGGTTACTGGCCGGTCAGGAGGGCACTGGTCATGGATTGGGAAGACCGGCTCGACGACTGGGAGCTCGAACTCGAGCTGAACGCCCAGCTCGAAAGCTCCGACTGGGTGCCGCTGGAACGGGCGGTCACCGATACCGGGGTCTCCCGCGCCGCCCTGCGCAGCTGGTACCGGACCGGGCAGATCCCGTCCCGGCTCGTCAACGGCCCGCACGGGCCGCAGCGGCTGGTGCCCCTCGCGCTCGTCGCCGCCCGCGCCGAGGCCTCGCCGCGCCTGCGGCGCACGGCGGAGCGGCGGCTGGCCGACCAGGCCCAGCTCGAGATACTCCGGCACCGGGTCGACCAGCTTGAGGCCCGGCTGGCCGCGCTCGAACGGCGGCAGCCGGGGCAGCAGGAGCCACCGGCCACATGAGACGCTGCCGGAATGCGGTCAGGATCGGGACGGGCTGGCGCGGCGCCGGTGAGCCGCGGCGGTGAGAAGCTGGTGAGCCGCGGCGGTGCGGAGCGGGTAAGCCGCGGCGGTGCGGAGCGCGGCCGGTGACCACGGGCCAGCGGGCAGGCAGCCTGCTGTCGGTCAACGTGGGGCTGCCGCAGGATGTGGCCTGGCACGGCCAGGTGGTGCACACCGCCGTGTGGAAGCGGCCTGCCGCGGGCCCGGTGATGGCGCGGCGGCTGAACCTCGACGGTGACGGCCAGGGCGACCTGGCCGGGCACGGCGGGGAGCACCGGGCCGTGTTCGTGTATCAGATCGAGTCGTACCGGTACTGGCAGGAGCAGCTCGGCCGCGATGACTTCAGCCATGGCCAGTTCGGGGAGAACTTCACCGTGCAGGGCCTGGCCGATGACCAGGTGCGCATCGGCGACCGGTACCGGATCGGCGAGGCGGTGTTCGAGGTGACCCAGCCGAGGGTCACCTGCTACCGGGTCGGCATCCGGATGGGCGAGCCGCGCATGCCGGCCCTGCTGGTCTCCCATCGCCGGCCCGGGTTCTACTTCCGGGTGCTGCGCGAGGGCGCGGTGCAGGCGGGCGATGAGATCGTCCAGGTGGCCGCGGGGCCCGAGCCGATGACGGTGGCCGAGGTGGACGCCCTGCTCTACCTGCCTGGCCACACCCGCGAGCGGATCCAGCGCGCGCTGCGGATCCCGGCGCTGCCCGAGGGCTGGAAAGCCTCGTTCCAGGCGATGCTCGGGCAGCCGGGGGCGGGCGGCGGTGCCACCGGCAACGCCGGGCTGACGGCGGTGAGCCCGCCGCCGGCCTGGCCGGGGTTCCGCCCGCTGGCGGTGACCGCGGTCGAGCCGGAGAGCGCCTCGGTGGTGTCGGTGCACCTGGCCGATCCCGGCGGAGGCGCCGTGCCGCCCGCCCTGCCCGGGCAGTTCCTGACCCTGCGGCTGCCCGTCAGCCCGGGCGCTCAGCCGCTGCTGCGCAGCTATTCGCTGTCCGGGGCCCCGGGCGCGGGCAGCTACCGCATCAGCGTCAAGCGCGAGCCGCACGGCGCGGGCAGCCAGTTCATCCACACCCGGATCCGGGCCGGCGACCGGCTGGAGGTGGCCGCTCCGCGCGGCACCTTCGTCCTGCGGCCCGGCGAGACGCCGGTCCTGCTGATCAGCGCGGGAGTGGGCGCCACCCCGGTGATGGCGATGCTGCACGCGCTGGCCGCCGCCCGCTCCGGCCGTGACATCTGGTGGCTGCACGGCGCCCGCAGCCGGGCCGAGGAGCCGTTCGCCGCCGAGTCGCGGTCCCTGCTGGCGGCGCTGCCCAGCGGCCACCGGCACATCTGCTACAGCCGGCCGGGCCCGGGCGATGCTCGTGGGCGCGACTACCAGACGCTGGGGCGGCTGTCAGCGCCGGTCCTGGCCGCGCTGGGCCTGCCGCACGACGCCGATGCCTATATCTGTGGCCCGGCCGCGTTCATGGCGGAGGTGTCCGCCGCCCTGGCCGGCATGGGCATCGGCGCCCGCGTCCGCACCGAGATCTTCGGCGCCGCACCCGCGCAGACACCGGGAATCGCGCCCGTCGCCGCCCGGCCACCGCACCCGCCAGCGGGGGACCCCGGCGGCGGCCCGCAGGTCGGGTTCGCGCGCAGTGGCCTGACGGTGCGCTGGGACCCGGGTTACGCCAGCCTGCTGGAGCTGGCCGAGGCCTGCGACGTCCCGGTGCGCTGGTCATGCCGGACCGGCGTGTGCCATACCTGCGAGACGGCCCTGATGTCCGGGACGGTCGGCTACCGCCCCGACCCGGTCGATGATCCCGCCGACGGCAGCGCGCTCATCTGCTGCTCCCAGCCGCGCGGCGACCTGGTGCTCGACCTGTGACACCGGGAACGGCACACCCGCGGTGGGTGGTGCCCGGCGGCTTCGGCCACGGGAACCTGTGACCGGAACGCCGCGCGTGGGCAGCGTGCCCGCCAGGAGGAGGCACTGCATGGGCTGGGGGATGCCGGCGGAGATCGGCGAGGCGGGCCTGGCGGCGGCAAAACGAGCCTGGCGGGCCACCGGCTGGACCGGGCAGCACCTGCGGCATGTCGCGGAGATGATCCGGCAGGGCCGCAACCCGGCCGCCCGGGTCTACGAGAGCATCGGGCCGGAGTGCTTCCTCGCGCTGGCGCCGGGCTGGCTGAACCTGGGGCTGTGGGAGGGGCCAGGCACGGAGGCCGAGGCGGGGGCCGCCTGCCGCCGGCTCGTCCAGACGGTGGCGTCAGCGCTGCCCGCCGGGGGCGTCATCGTGGACGCCGGGAACGGCCTCGGCACCCAGGATCCGCTGATCGCCGAGAGCATCCGCCCGCGGCGGCTGATCGCGGTGAACATCGCGCAGTGGCAGCTGTCGGCAGGCAAGGACCGGCTGGCCGAAGCCGCCGCGGCGCCCGTCGCCGGGGATGCGGCCCGGCTCCCGCTGGCCAGCGGGACCGCCGACGGGCTGATCAGCGTGGAGGCGGCGTTCCACTTCCGCTCCCGCCGCGCCTTCTTCGAGGAGTGCTACCGGGTGCTGCGGCCCGGTGGCGTGCTGAGCATGACCGACATCTCGGCCGAGCGATGGCCGCGTGGCCCCGCCGAGCTGGCCTCCGGCCTGGCCCAGCTGAGGGTGTTCGGGCTCCGTCCCGGCGCGGCGATGACCGCCCGGCAGATCGCGGCCGCTGCCCGCGCGGCAGGCCTGGTGGAGGTGGAGGTGACGCGGTGCGGCGACCGCGTGATCGCCCCCGCGCTCGCCGTCATCGCGGCCCGGCTGTCGCGCTCACCGCAGGCGCCCCTCGGGCACCGCGTGGCCGCCCGCGTCCTGCTGTGGCAGGTGGAACTGCTGTGGCGGCACCAGATCATCGACTACCTGCTGCTCCGTGCCACCCGGCCCTGACGTCCCCGCGGCGCGGGCTGCCCCGGGATCGCGCATCCCGTGGGCCGGCGAGGTGGGCACGCGGCTAGAGTGCCCGGAGCAGAACCCGGGTGAGGAGGCGGTCAGCGGCCGTGGACGTCCGTGACTACATCGAGCAGCAGGCGAGCGGCTTCTTCGAGGACCTGAAGCAGTGGCTGGTCATCCCCTCGATCTCCGCCGATCCAGGCCACCACCAGGACGTGCGGGCCAGCGCCGGATGGCTCGCGGCCCATCTGCGTGCCACCGGATTCCCCGAGGTGGAGATATGGGAGACCGGCAGCGCCGGCTCGCCGGGCATGCCGGCGGTGTTCGCCTGCTGGCCCGCGGCCGACCCCGCCGCGCCGGTGGTGTGCGTCTACGGGCACCACGATGTGCAGCCGGTCGAGCCGCTCGCCGAGTGGGACTCGCCGCCGTTCGAGCCGGCCGAGCGGGACGGCCAGCTGCTGGCCAGGGGCGCGTCCGACGACAAGGGGCAGGTGATGCTGCACACCCTCGGCGTCCGGGCCTGCCTGGCCGCGGCCGGCGCCACCGCCCCGCCGGTCACCATCAAGCTGCTGATCGAGGGGGAGGAGGAATCCGGCTCGCCGCATTTCGCCGACCTTGTCCGCGCGCGGGCCGGCCGCCTCGCCTGCGACGTGATCGTGGTGTCGGACACCACGATGTGGGCCGCTGACGTGCCATCGATGTGCACGGGGATGCGCGGGCTGGTGGCCGCCGAGATCACGCTGCGGGGCCCGGTCTCCGACCTGCATTCCGGCTCCTTCGGCGGCGGGGTGCCGAACCCTTTGCACGCCATGGCCGCGCTGCTGGCCGGGCTGCATGACGCCGATCGCCGGGTCACCCTCCCCGGCTTCTACGACCGGGTGGTGCCGCTGACCGGGCAGGAGCGGGAGCTGTTCGCGCGGCTGCCGTATGAGGAAAAGCACTGGCTCGCCGACGCCGGGCACAGCCAGGCGGCCGCGGGTGAGGCCGGCTTCAGCACCCTGGAGCGGATCTGGGCCAGGCCCACCGCCGAGGTCAACGGCATGTGGGGCGGGCACACCGGCCCAGGCGCCAAGACGATCGTGCCGCGTGAGGCACACGCGAAGGTCTCGTTCCGGCTCGTCGCCCACCAGGAGCCCGCCGAGGTCTGCGCGGGGCTGCGGGAGTACGTGGCTGCGCACACCCCGCCCGGCATCGAGGCCGGGGTCACCTTCGAAGGGCCCGGCGTGCGGCCGTGCTTCTCGCCGGTCACCTCGCCCGCGGTCCGGGCGGGCAGGCGCGCGATGGAGCGTGCCTTCGGCCGCGAAGTGCTGTTCACCAGGGAAGGGGGCAGCGGGCCGGAGGCTGACCTGACCGGCATCCTCGGCGCCCCGCTGGTGTTCGTGGCGGTCGGCCTGGACTCCGACCGTATCCATGCGCCCAACGAGAAGGCCGAGATGGACCTGCTGCTCAAGGGCGCGGAGGCAGTGGCGTATCTGTGGCCCGAGCTGGCGGCGCTGGACGGTGGCTGAGGGCGGCGGCGCGGCGCGCGATCAGCAGGAGCGTGAGGTCGCGGCGGATCTGGGCGGGTTCGCCCTGGCCCGCAGCGAGGTGGACCGGGCGAGCGCCCGCCGCGAGGACCCGGACTGGATCGCCGCCGCCTGGGCCGACGGCCGCAGCAGGGTGCTGGTGCTTGACGAGGGCCAGGCACTGGTCCGGTTCCGCGACGACGGCGGTGCCGAGCTGGTGCTGGTGCCGCCGGCGCAGGCGCCTGAGGGCCTGAAGTTCCTGCTGGGCGTGGACGCCGAAGGGATCGCCTACTTCGGGCTGGCCGGCCCGGCGGGCGGGCTCGGGGCAGGCCCGGCCCCGGCCCCGGGCACGGACATGGCGCCGCCCGGGCCCGGGGTGCGTCCGGCCGCCCTGCGGCAGGCCGGGCCGCTGCTCGGGGACCGCGACGCCGGGCTGCTCACCCACGCGGTCGCGCTGGCCAACTGGCACGCACGGCACACCCACTGCCCGCGCTGTGGCAGCCCGACCGTGCCCGCCCCGGCCGGGCACGCGCGGCACTGCCCGGTCGACGGCAGCGAGCACTTCCCGCGGATCGACCCGGCCGTGATCATGCTGGTGACCGACGACGAGGATCGCTGCCTGCTCGCACGCA
This sequence comes from Streptosporangiaceae bacterium, assembly GCA_035518495.1. Classification (GTDB taxonomy): domain Bacteria; phylum Actinomycetota; class Actinomycetes; order Streptosporangiales; family Streptosporangiaceae; genus UBA9676. Next base: position 86,874 of record DATIXO010000054.1, on the reverse strand, counting down.
ACCGCCTCTGGCCGCCCCGCCGGGTCTCGATCCTGGCCGGCTTCGTCGAGCCGGGTGAGTCCGCCGAGCAGGCGGTCGCCCGCGAGGTCAGGGAGGAGACGGGGGTCGCGGTCAGCGGCATCCGCTACGTCGGCAGCCAGCCCTGGCCGATGCCGCAGAGCCTGATGCTCGGGTTCCGCGCCGAGGCGGGGCAGGGGCAGCAGATCAGGGTGGACAACGAGGAGATCGCCGAGGCGCGCTGGCTCACCCGGGAGCAGCTGGCCAGCGAGGTCGCGGCGGGTGAGCTGCTGCTGCCGCCGCCGGTGTCGATCGCGCACCAGATCATCCAGTCCTGGTACGGCAGCCCGCTGCCGGGAACCTGGTGAACGCCGCCCGCCCGCGGTGACCGCGGCACGGCCGGCAGCGGCCCGGGGGTGACCGGGCCTAACCGGTGGCCAGCTCCTCCGGCGTCAGCGGCCTCAGCACGCAGAACTCGTTGCCGTCCGGGTCGGCCAGCACCACCCAGCTGACGTCCGGGCCCTGGCCCACGTCGGCCCGCCGGGCGCCGAGCCCCTCCAGCCGCGCGACCTCGGCGGCCTGGTCCACCGGCCGCAGGTCCAGGTGGAGGCGGTTCTTGCCCGCCTTCTCCTCCGGAACCCGCAGGAACAGCAGGTCCGCCGCGACCCCGTCCTCGGGGCTGCCCGCTGGCGGCTCCAGCACGACTTCGTCGCCCCCCTCGGCAGACGTGATGCGCCACCCCAGGACCGACTGCCAGAAGGCGGCCAGGCCAGGTGGATCAGCCGTGTCGATGCACAGGCACTGGATGCGAAGACTCATGCGGCGACTCTGTGCCTGCCGCGCCCGCTCTGTCCACCGGTTTCCTCACCGGGCCGCTGCCGGACGGCCCGGCCAGGCTGCCGTGCCGGGTCCCGGCGGGGAGACTGAGGGCCGCTGAGGCCAGAGCCCGCCGCGACCGTGGCGGGCTCAGCCGGCCGGTGCCAGCTGGCGCACGGCGCCGGCCTCGTCCACGCCGGGGGCGGGCACCACCATCACGACCGGCGTGTCCAGTCCGCTGGCCCGGTACTGCTCGACCCGCTCCCGGCAGGCTTCCGGCGGGCCGTGCACGACCAGGTCGTCCACGACGTGGTCGGGGATGGCGGCGAGCGCCCCCTTGCGGTCCCCGGCCGCCCATGCGTCCTGCATGGGCCGCAGCACCTCACCGCGCCCCAGCCAGTCGTGGAAGGCGGCGTAGGCGGGGACGGTGAGGTAGGCGGCGATCAGCCTGCGGCCGACCTGCCGGGCGAGGTCCGCGTCCGGGGTCGGGCAGACGAACACCCGGGCGATCAGCTCGCAGTCCGGCCCGGCCGCCGCCCGCACGGCCGGCACGTCGGAGGGGGCGAGCCAGTTCGTGATCGCCCCGTCCGCCAGCGCGGCGGCCAGAGCGACCATGCCGGGCCGCAGCGCGGCGAGCGCGAGCGCTGGCGGCTGGGCCGGCGGCGGGTCCAGCCGGAAGCCATTGATCGTGAAGCTCGGGTACTCGGCGCTGATCTTCTCCCCGGCCAGCGCGGCACGCAGGAAGACCAGCGTGTCCCGGGCGCGCTGGTAGGGGCGGGCCAGCTCGATGCCGTTCCACGCCTCGACGATCACCGGGGAGGAGATGCCGATGCCGAGCACGAACCGGCCGGGCGCCAGCGCCGCCATGGTGGCACCGTTCATAGCGAGCAGGGCTGGGCCGCGGGTGAAGATCCCGGCGATGGCGGTCCCGAGCCGCAGCCGGTCCGTCCACTGGGCGGCCAGCGCCAGCGGGGTGAAGGCGTCCGCGCCGTTGAGCTCCGATGACCAGGCGTCGGTGTAGCCGAGGTCGGGCAGCCCGGCGACGATGTCCCGCTGCCCGTCCAGCGGCATGCTCCGCAGCGGCAGCGTGATGCCCCATCTCGGCGTGGTTGCCATCGGTGACCTCCCTCGCTTCCCGCCTATCATGCCGGTTACACCGGCGGGCGGGGCAGGTGGCCGGCTATGGATCGTCAGGCCGAAATGAGAGCAGTGCTCTTGACATCCGGCTCTGACTGAGTACGCTGTTCTCAAATAAGAGCAGCGCTCTCAAAGCGGTGGGCGCGGCGGGCCGGCAAGCTGAGCCAGGCAGCAAGCGGCGCAGAGAGCAGGCGAGCAGTGCAGGCAGAGAAGGGAATCCCCGCCATGACCACGAGCAACGAGCCCCGCTACGTCCGGCCGGGCAGGAGCACCAGCATCTTCAACGAGGCGGTCGCCACCATGACCCGCGCCGGGATCAGCGTCTGGGGGTCACGGATCCTCGCCGTCCGCGGGCGCAGTTCGGGACAGTGGCGCACCACCCCGGTGAACCCGCTGACGCTGGACGGCGAGCGTTACCTCGTCGCGCCCCGCGGCGAGACCCAGTGGGTGCGGAACATGCGTGCCGCGGGCGGCGGCGAGCTGAGGGTCGGCCGCCGGGCCGAGCGGTTCACCGCCACCGAGCTCGCCGACGCGGACAAGCCGCCCGTGCTGCGCGGCTACCTCAAGCGCTGGAAGTTCGAGGTCGGCGTGTTCTTCGACGGGGTCGGCGCCGACGCCTCCGACGCCAGGCTGCTGGAGATCGCGCCCGGCTACCCGGTCTTCCGGGTCACTCCTGCCGCCTGAGCTGCCCGCACGAGGCCCCTGTGGCCGCGCACGAGGCGCGCGGCCCGGCCGCCCCGTTAGTGGGTCAGGGCGAGGGTGGCGCCGGTGTCGTCGAGCAGCCGGTGGTGGCCTGTGGCCGCGGGGAAGCTCTCCCGGGGGCGCCGGACCCGCGCCCGCGGCCCGTCCGGGCCGGTCAGGGTGGTCCCTTCCGCATCGACCGCGATCATCTCGTCGCCGGAGCGCAGCAGCACTGGGCCGCCCCGCCGCCGGGAGATGGCCACCCGTCCGTGGCGCAGGCCGTCGAGCACCGCCTCCGGCCCGTCCCCGGCGCACTCGACCCAGGTGGTGGGTGTCCCGGGCGGCGCGTCGGACCCCGGCCGGTGCCAGTCGCTGCCGCCGACCGGGATCGCGGCCGGGTCCCAGGCCAGCCACCAGGCCAGGGTCAGGGTCCAGCGCAGGTCGAGCCAGCTCCAGTGCCAGACCTCGACCAGCGGCGGCCGCCTGCTCATCGGCAGCGTCCAGCTGAGCTGCCCGGCGATCGGGTGGTTCACCGACAGCAGCCCGCCGTGCCGCTCGGTCTGCTCCAGCCAGGAGTCGGCGGGCAGGCGGAAGTCGATCCAGCCGACCTCGCCCAGCGCGCCCGCGTGACCGCCGGCGGTCGTGACCTCCTGGCCGGGCAGCAGGGTGATGCCGTACCGGGCCGCGGCGGCGGGCAGCTCGCGGTGGTGGCTGACCGTGTTGTGGTCGGTGACCGCCAGGAAGTCCAGCCCCAGGCCCGCGGCATACCGGGACAGCTCGGGGACGGTCTGCGCGCCATCCGAGTGCACCGTGTGGGTGTGCAGGTCGCCCGCGAGCCAGCGGCGGCCCGGCAGCGCGGGCAGCAGCCGGGCAGGTGGCCGTTCCCCGGCCGGCGCTGGCGGCGGGGGAGCGGGCGCCGGCTCCGGCAGGAGCCGGCCGGCCCTGCTGCTCACCTCCGCCTCCAGCCGGTACTCCACCCCCTCCGGGGGCAGCTGGTGGATGCCGATGATCACCTGCCAGGTGCCCGGTTCCAGCTCGCCGCCGAGATAGCCGGGGGTCGCCGCATCGGGGGTGATCACGAACGACCGCCGCGCACCGCCCGACCAGCCGCGGAACCCGGCGGGGCCGGTGCAGCCCAGGTCCAGCACCGCGGCCGACCGGTCGTACTCCAGCTCCACCCGCAGCCCGCACGCCCCGGCCGGCACCTCGACCGGCAGGTAGTGCCACGCCGACGCGATGCGGTCGGTCATCGTCCACCGGCCCCGGTGCCGCGTCACGTCGGGCATGCCTCCATCCGACCAGATCCCGGCGGCCACCTACAATCCGGGCATGAGCGCCGCCGCCCCGCCGGGCGTCTCCGGTGCCGGGCGGGTCCCGGGGCAGGCCGGCCGCCCGCGCCGGCGGTGGCCGAGGCTCAGCCGCAGCCCGCACGACGCGGAGATCCTGCGGCTCGCGGTGCCGGCGTTCGGCGCCCTGGTCGCCGAGCCGCTGTTCCTGCTCGCCGACTCGGCCATCGTGGGGCGGATCGGCACCACCGCCCTGGGCGGCCTGGGGGTGGCCAGCCAGGCGCTCACCACGCTGGTCAGCATCTCGATCTTCCTGGCCTACGGGACCACCGCGGCGGTGGCGCGGCAGCTGGGGGCCGGCAACCGGCCGGCCGCGATCCGGCAGGGGATCGACGGGCTGTGGCTGGCCGGCGCGATCGGCGCGGTGGTGCTCGCGGCGGGCTGGCCGCTCGCCCCGGCGATCATCCACGCCTTCGGCGCGTCCCCCGGCGTGACCGGGGGCGCGGTCACCTACCTGCGGATCAGCCTGCTGGGTGCGCCCGCCATGCTGGCGGTGCTGGCCGGCACGGGCGTGCTGCGCGGGCTCCAGAACACCCGCACGCCGCTCGCGGTGGCCGTCTGCGCCAGCCTCGTGAACATCGTGCTCAACGCCATCCTGGTGCTCGGCCTGCGCTGGGGGCTGGCCGGCTCGGCCTGGGGCACCGTGATCGCCCAGAACGCGGCCGCCGCGCTGGCCGTACACGTCACCGGCGGCGGCCTGGTCGCGCTCTGGCTCGCCTACAGCCTCTGGCTGGCGGCCAGGTTCGCCACCCTCACCTGGCGTGCCCGCGGCACAGCCTGGCTGGTCACCGGCGCCGTCCGCTGATCGGGCCGCATGATCCCACCCTCACAGGCACCGGCGCGGTAGCCGGTGCAGGCAGGGAACAGGGTTGACAAGGTTGGCTAATGGAATTAGCTTAAAGCTAATGATGATAGCTAACGGAGGGTGACATGACCGAGTTCCTGGATGTCGATGGTGGCCGGATCGCGTACGACGTGACCGGCCAGGGCCCGCTGGTGGTGCTGTCACACGGCATCGGCGACCACCGGCAGGCATACCGGTTCCTGGTCCCGATGCTGGCGCAGGCCGGCTACCGGGTGGCCAACGCGGATCTGCGCGGGCACGGGGAGTCCAGCATGGGCTGGGCATCCATCACCCGCACCGACATCGCCGGCGACCTGCTCGCGCTGATCGCCCACCTGGGCGGGCCAGCGGTCATCACCGGGCACTCCATATCGGGTGGCGCGGCGACCATCGCCGCGGCCAAGCAGCCCGAACTGGTCAGCGGCATCGTCGAGATCAACCCGTTCACCAGGACACAGCGGCTCAGCCTGGGCGGCCTGCTGCGGATCCGGCGTTACCGCCGGGGCGTCACCCTGCTGACGGGCACGCAGCTGCTCCGCAGCCTGGGCCTGTGGATGCGCTACCTCGACGTGGCCTACCCGGCCAAGCCCGCCGACTACGCCGGCTACATGGCCGCGCTGGCCGCCAGGCTGCGTGAGCCCGGCCGGATGGCGGAGTTCATGAAGACGGGCAAGTCCACGCCCGCCGACGCCGGCGCGCAGCTACCCAGCATCACCCGCCCGGCCCTGGTCATCATGGGCACGCTCGACCCCGACTTCGCCGACCCCGGGGCCGAGGGCGACGCCATCGTGGCCGCCATGCCGGCCGGGCTGGGCACGGTCGCGATGGTCGACGGCGCCGGGCACTACCCCCACGCGCAGTCGCCCGACGAGGTTGCCGGGCTGGTGATCCCCTTCCTCAAGGAGCACGCCGGTGCCTAGAGCGGGGCTGACCCGCGACGACGTCGTCGCCGCGGCCGCCGAGCTCGCCGACGAGAGCGGGTACCACGAGCTGACGATGGGACTGCTCGCCGAGCGGCTCGGCGTCCGCGCCCCTTCCCTGTACAAGCACGTCGACAGCCTGGCCGACCTGCAGCACCGCATCGCCACGCTGGCAGTGACGGAACTGGGCAACGCGGTCGGCGAGGCCCTGCAGGGACGGGCCGGACTGGACGCGCTCACCGGCCTGCTCAGCGCGACCCGGGCCTACGTCACCGCCCACCCCGGCCGCTACACCGCCACGATCGGCGCCGAGTTCACCGGCCCCGATGACCCGCTGCTGGCGGCCAATACCCGCCTCATCAAATCCATCGCCGCCGTGCTGCGCGGGTACGGCGTCGGCGACGGCCAGATAGTCCACGCCATCCGCACCATCCGCTGCACGCTGCACGGATTCGCCGTACTGCAGGCGGCTCACGGCTTCCAGTGGAGCGGGGACCCCGAAGAAACCTTCGACTGGATGACCCGCTTCATCGACGGCGGCCTGCGGGCCGTCCCCGCGCCAGCGAAGGGATGACGCGGCCGGCCGGTGGCCCTCTCCCGCGGGATGCCCGGCACCAGCCCTCATGGTGGCCGCCAGGACGTTGACCCGGAGAATTCAACGCACGTAGAATTCAACGCGCGTTGATATCCTGCCGCGCGGCGCGGGAAGCGCCCTGACCCCCGCGCTCGCGGCCCGGCGTCGGGAGTTGCCATGTGGGCAATGATCGTCAAGGAGTTCCGGCAGCTGCGGCGGGACCGGCGCACGCTGGCGATGATGATCGTGATGCCGGTCATCCTGCTGATCGTGTTCGGGTATGCGGCCAGCTTCGATGTGAAGACGGTGCCCACCGTGGCGGCGGGCCCGCGGGGGGCGGCGGTGGCGAACGGGCTGGGCAAGCCGTTCGTGGTGGTGGCGAGCGCGCCGGATGAGGGCAGGGAATGGGCCGAGCAGCAGCTCCGTGACAACAACGACGGAGCGGCCATGGCGGTGATCGCGGGCAGCGGGCCGGCCGAGGTGCTGATCGACGGCAGCCAGCTGTTCACCGCCCGCACCGCGCTGGCCGCGCTGACCGCCAAGGCGGCCAGGGCAGCCGCCCAGGGCGCCTCCGCCCCGGTGCAGCAGCCCACGGTGACCGTCCTCTACAACCCGGGGCTGACCACGGCGGACATCATGATCCCCGGCCTGTGCGGGGTGATCCTGGTCTTCATCGGGACGATCATCACCAGCCTCGGGGTGGTCCGCGAGCGGCAGACCGGCACGCTGGAGCAGCTGGCCGTGATGCCGCTCCGCCCCCGGGACGTCTTCCTCGGCAAGATCGTCCCCTACTTCGTGGTGGCCTGCGTCGACCTCGCGATCGTGCTGGCGATCGGCGTCGCCGTCTTCGGCGTCCCGTTCCGTGGCTCCTACGCGGTGTTCGGGCTCGGGGCGCTGCTGTTCCTGTTCGTGACCCTGGGCCTGGGGGTGCTGATCTCCAGCGTCTCGGAGAACCAGGGCCAGGCCATCCAGCTGTCGGTCATGGTGATGCTGCCGCAGGTGCTGCTGTCCGGGCTGATCTTCCCGCTGACCTCGATCGCGGTCGGCGTGCGCTGGATCTCCTACATCCTCCCGCTGACCTACTTCAACGAGATCTCCCGGGGCGTGATGCTGCGGGCCGAGCCGATCGGCCCGCTCTGGCAGCCCTTCGTCTTCCTCGCCCTGCTCGGGCTGGTCGTCTTCACGCTGGCCAGCCTGCGATTCCGTTCCTTCCTCGCACCCGCCGCGCCCCGCCGCGCCGCCGGCCGCGTGCCCGCCGCGCCGCAGCCGGCCGGCGCGGGGGCGGGCCAGGAGGCCGGCACAGGCGCGGACGCCGTGACGGCGGCCGCCAGCCAGGCCGGCCCAGCGGGGGCGGCCGGCCCAGACCGCCAGCCCGGGCCGGGGGACACGGGGAGCGCCGGGTGACCGCGCCCGCACCCCGCGGCGGGGCGGGGCGCCCCACTGCCACCGCGCCGCAGTGGTGGGGGACCGAGCAGGTGTGCGTCCGGTTCGGGGACACAATGGCGCTCGATCAGGTCACGTTCCGCGCGGTGCCCGGCCAGGTCAGCGCGGTGGTGGGCGGCGACGGGGCGGGCCGGACCACGCTGCTGCGCTGCCTGGCCGGGGCACTCGCGCCCAGCAGCGGCCAGGTCCGGCTGCCCCCGCCGATGCGGATCGGGTACCTGTCCGCGGGCTCGGGCACCTACCCGGATCTGTCGGTGGATGAGAACCTGGCCTTCCGCGCCACCGCCTACCGGCTGACGGCCGCGACCGCCCGGGAGCGCAGCGCCGAGCTGCTGGAGCGGGCGGGCCTGGCCGGCGCCCGCGCCCGGCTGGCGGGGCAGCTGTCCGGCGGGATGCGGCAGAAGCTCGGTGTCATCGCCGCGATGCTGCACCGGCCCGACCTGCTGGTGCTGGACGAGCCGACCACCGGTGTCGACCCGGTCAGCCGGGCCGACCTGTGGTGGCTGATCACCCGGGCCGCCGCGGGCGGCGCGGCGGTGGTGCTGGCGACCAGCTACCTGGACGAGGCGGAACGCGCCGTCGCCGTGCTCGCGCTGGACGCGGGCCGGGAGCTCGGCGCCGGCACCCCGGACGAGATCGTGGCGGCGATGCCCGGCACGCTGCGGGTGAGCGACACCCGGCCGGAGGGCGAGGCCGGGCGGCGGGCCTGGCGGCGCGGCGGCCGCTGGCGGATCTGGGACCCGCCCGGCGCGGCGGCCCGTGCTGGCCTGGTGGGTGGCGCTGGCCTGGCGGGCGGCGCTGGCCCGGCGGGCAGTGCGGTGACACCGGACCTGCAGGACGCGGTCACCGTCGCGATCCTCGCCCGCGAGCTGACTGCCGCCGGGGCCGGGAACGGCCAGCCGGAGGGGGGTGGCCCGCGATGACGGAGGCGCTCGCGCGGTGCGTGGGGGTGAGCAGGCGGTTCGGGAGCTTCACCGCCGTGGACGGGGTCGACCTGCGGCTCGGCCGCGGTGAGGTGGTCGGCCTGCTCGGTGCGAACGGCGCCGGCAAGACCACCCTGATCAGGATGCTGCTCGGGCTGCTGGCGACCTCCGGCGGGCAGGTGCTGCTCTTCGGGGAGCCGCCGTCGCGCCAGACCCGCCAGCGCATCGGGTACGTGCCGCAGACCCTCGGGCTGTACGACGACCTCACCCCGGCCGAGAACCTGGCGTTCTCGGCGGCGGTCTTCGGCACCCAGCCGGGTCAGGGTGGCCGCCAGGTCATGGCGCCGGCGCTGCCGGAATCGCTGCGCCCCTACCGCCGGGCGGTGGTGGGCTCGCTGCCGCTGGGGGTGCAGCGGAGCGTGGCGTTCGCGCAGGCGCTGGCCCACCAGCCCGATCTGCTGATCCTCGACGAGCCGACCTCCGGGGTGGACCCGCTGGCCCGCGCCCGGCTCTGGGAGACGGTGGCCATCGCCGCCACCGCCGGGACCGGGGTGCTGGTCACGACCCACTACATGGACGAGGCGGGGGAATGCGACCGGCTGATGGTGATGGCGGACGGCCGGGTGGTCGCCGAGGGGACGGCGGGCCAGATCATCGGCGACGCCCGGGTGAGCGTGGTGGAGACCGGGTCGTGGGCGCAGGCCTTTGATGCCCTGGAGGCCGCCGGCCTGCCGGCCGCCCTGGTCGGGCGGACCCTGCGGGTGCCCGGCGCCGATCCCGCCGACGTGCGCCGCGCGCTCGGGCCGGTCCAGGCCGGCGTCACCGGCGCCCCGGCCACCCTGGAGGAGCGGTTCTTCGAGCTCACCCTCACCTCCAGCCGGACGAGGTCACCGGCGTGACCGGGCCGTCCGCGCCCCCGCGCCGCGCCGGGCGCGGCCGCCGGAGCGGCCGCCGGGGCGGCGACAGCGGCACCAGGGAGGCGATCCTGGCCGCAGCGCGCAGCCGGTTCGGCGACTACGGGTACGACGGCGCGACGATCCGGGGCATCGCGGCCGACGCCGGGGTGGACGCCGCCCTGGTGCATCACTTCTTCGGCAGCAAGGAGCGCCTGTTCGCGGCGGCGATGCGGCTGCCCATCCTGCCCAGCGAGCTGGTGGCCGCCGCGCTCGCGGCCGGTGCGCGGGAGCCAGGCCAGAGCCTGGGCGAGCACATGCTGCGCACCGTGCTCGGGGCCTGGGACGTGGCGGAGATGCGTGCCACCTTTCTCGGGCTGCTCCGCTCGGCGATGACCAGCGAGCAGGCGGCCGGCATGCTGCGGGAGTTCGCGACCGAGACGATCCTCGGCCGGATCGCCGAGGTGGCCGAACCCGGCTCCGCGGGCGCCGACGGGCAGTTCCGCGCCGCCCTTGTGGCCAGCCAGGTGCTGGGCCTCGCCCTCACCAGGTATGTGCTCGAACTCGACCCGCTCGCCCGGGCGGGAACCGATGAGCTGGCCGCCGCGATCGGCCCGGCCCTGGAGCGCTACCTGAGCGGGGACATCCGCTGAACAGGGCTCCCGGGGTGCGCGGCACCCGCGGGCAGGCCCGGGTGGCGGCTCAGGGCTTGCGTGCCATGCCGCCGTGCGCGGAGACCATCTCGGTCGGCGGCTCGTCGTCGGGATCGGCCCGCCAGGTGTGCACGTACACCACTCCCGGCGGGACCAGCTGCAGGCCGTCGAAGAAGCGGCAGACCTGCGCGTGGCTGCGCAGCGTCTGGGGGGTCGCCACCCGCTCGTTGTAGCGCTTCTGCACCTCGTGCTGGTTGGCGTGGATGTCGCTGGCCGGGTGCGAGATGACCAGGTAGCTGCCGGACGGCAGGGCATCCATGAGGTGGGACACGATCTGGTACGGCTCTTCGGCGTCCTGGATCAGGTGCAGGATCCCCAGCAGCATGAGCGCGATCGGCTGGCGGAAGTCCAGGGCCTGGCGGGCGGCCGCCAGGATGGTGTCCGGCTCGCGGAGATCGGCTTCGAGATAGGCTGTGGTGCCCTCGGGGGTGCTGGTGAGCAGGGCACGGGCGTGGGCGAGCACGATCGGGTCGTTGTCCACATAGACGATGCGCGAGGCGGGCGCGGCCGCCTGCGCGACCTCGTGGGTGTTGTTCCCGGTGGGGATCCCGGTGCCGATGTCGAGGAACTGCCGGACCCCGCATTCGGTCGCCAGGAAGCGCACGGACCGGGCGAGGAAGGCACGGTTCGCCTTCACCCGGAAACGGAGCCCGGGCGCGACCGCCAGCACCCGCTCGGCCGCCTCCCGGTCGGCGGCGAAGTTGTCCTTGCCGCCCAGCCAGTAGTCATAGACGCGGGCTGGGTGGGCCACCGTGGTGTCGATCTCGGCTGGCTGCTCCCGGCTCGGGAAGATCCCGCTGAACCAGGTCTCTGTCATCGGACGCCCCTTCTCGTGCACGTCACGATTTTAGGGCGACTCCGCACCACGCCGTAACCTCAGCGGGCGTCTCCGTCCCGGGACCGGGCCGCCACCGCTGCGGCTGGACCACGCCCGGCTCGATCAGCTCCAGGCCGTCGAAGAAACCGGCGATCTCGTCGCGGCTGCGCATGGTCGCGGTGGTGCCCCGCATGCGCTCGTTCATCCGCCGGGTCATCTCGGCCATCGCGGCCGGCCGGATGTCGCTGGCCGGGTGGGTGATCACCAGGTAGCTGCCCGCCGGGAGCGCGCTCACCAGCCTCGCCACGATCTTCCCCGGATGCTCGGTGTCCGGGATCAGGTGCAGGACGATCAGCATCATCAGGGCGACCGGCTGGCCCAGGTCCACGGTGCGGCCAGCGGACTTGAGTATGGCCTCGGGCTGGCGCAGATCCGCGTCCAGGTAGGCCGTGGCGCCCTCGGGGGTGCTGCTGAGCAGGGCACGGGCGTGGGCCAGCACGATCGGGTCGTTGTCCACGTAGACCACGCGCGACTCCGGGGCGACCGCCTGCGCCACCTCGTGGGTGTTGTCCGCGGTCGGCAGCCCGGTGCCGATGTCCAGGAACTGCCGGATGCCCGCCTCCGCCACCAGGTGACGCACCGCCCGGGCGAGGAACGCCCGGTTGGCCCGGACATCGGCGACGATCCCGGGGTTAGCGGCCATCGCTGCCTGCGCCGCTTCCCGGTCGGCCGGGTAGTTGTCCTTGCCGCCCAGCCAGTAGTTGTAGATCCGCGCTGAATGTGCGGTGCCGGTGTCGATCCGCGGTGGCTTACCAGGATTGGTGCCACGCGGCGGCCTGTCCGTCATCCGGCCGCTCTCCCCCCGCCGGTGTGCTGCCTCACCTGCAGCATAACCGCTGGCCAGCGCCGGGCCCGCCGGGCATCATGCCCGGCGGGGTCAGCCGGATACCATCCGTCGGGTGGACGCCCTGCTCGGCACGTGCTCGCTGCCGCTGCTCAGGCGGCGCACAAGCGTGAAATGGCGTGCCTATCCCGCCGACGTGCTGCCGGCTTTCGTGGCCGAGATGGATTTCGACCTCGCCCCGCCGATCACGCGCGCGGTCTCCGGCGCGCTCGCCATCGGCGACTGCGGTTACCCGCACCGGGGGGAGCTGGGCGAGGCGTACGCGGCGTTCGCCGCGGGACGGCTCGGCTGGGACGTGGACCCGGGCCGGGTGTACCCGGTCCCGGACGTGAAGACCGGGCTCGCGGAGGTGATCGGGGCCATCACCCCGCCGGGCGCGGGGATCGTCATCAACCCGCCGGTCTACCCGCCGTTCCGGTTCCGGTTCAGCTTGTACGGCCGGCGGGTCATCGATGCGCCGCTGGCCCGCGACGAGACCGGCCGGTACGACCTGGACCCGGCGGCGATCGAGGCGGCGCTGAGCCAGCCGGGCGCCGCCGCCTACCTGCTGTGCAGCCCGCACAACCCGACCGGCAACGTGTGGTCCGCTGAGCAGCTGGAGATGGTCGCCAGCCTGTGCCAGCGCCACGGCGCCATCCTGCTGGTGGATGAGATCCACGCCCCGCTGGTGCTGCCGCCCGCCCGCTTCGTGCCGTTCGGCTCCCTGGACCACGAGATGGCCGGGCAGGCGTTCATCTTCACCTCCGCCTCGAAGGGCTGGAACATCCCCGGCCTCAAGTGCGGCATCGCCATCGCCGGCTCACCGGCGGGGTCGGCGGTGCTGGAGCAGCGCGCGGGGGCATTGAGCCCCGCCCACCTCGGCGTGCTCGCGTCGATGGCCGCCTTCACCGGCGGGCTGCCGTGGCTGGACGCGGCCCTGCGCCAGCTGGACGAGAACCGGGCGCTGCTGGCCCGCCTGCTGCGCGGGCACCTGCCGGCGGCCGGGTACTGCCCGCCCCAGGCGAGCTTCCTGGCCTGGCTGGACTGCCGGGCACTGGGGCTCGGCGACGACCCGGCGGCGGTGTTCCTGGACCGGGGGCGGGTCGCGGTCGGCAGCGGCCCCGACTTCGGCAGCCAGGGCCGCGGGTTCGTGCGGCTGAACATCGGCACCTCGCCGGCGCTGATCACCGAGGCGGTCCGCCGGATGGCCGCCGCGTGCCAGGAACGGTGACTGACCCTGGCCCGGCCCGTGCGGGAGTGACGCTCCGGGGACGGGGAATGAAACTGCGCGTCCGGGAAGGTGAAGAAAGGGCGATCGGCCATGAAGTGGTGGAAGCTCGCACTCGGGGTGACGCTGGTGGGCGCGGTGGTGCTGCTGCTCGCGGGCCGGGACGACATCGCGCGATTCCGGCGGATGAAGAACATGTAGCCAGCACCGGAGGACCGGCCCGGCGCACGCCTGTCCCCGGCAGGCCCCCGCCTCGCGCAGCCGGCCGGTCCGGCCAGCCCGCAGGACTCGCGGCAGCACACGGGCGTTTGAACGGTTTATCCGTTATGTATCGAATGTCCTGTCTGTTCATGAGGCGGGCGGCATGTAAGGCTGTGGTTGAGGCTATCTCCCATGGTCACGAGGCGGAGGGCCGCATGGGCAGGGATGTTCCCGCCATCGTCGTCAGCCAGACCGACCGGCGGCGCTACCGGGACAAGGTCCGCAGCTGCCTGGACGTCCTGGCCAGGATGCTGCAGGACGCGCGGTTCAAGGAAGCACCGCAGCAGGTCGGGATCGAGGTCGAGTTCTACCTGGTGGATGCGGCGGGCCACGCGTGTGTGCGGGCCGGCCAGGTGCTCGCCGCGATCGGCCACCCGGACTGGGCGCCCGAGCTGGGGGGGTTCAACCTGGAGGTCAGCCTGGCGCCCCGCCCGCTGGCCGACGACGCGCTGGCCGGCCTGGAACGCACGCTCGCGGACACCCTGGCCTACGGCGACGCGCGGGCACGGGACGCCGGCGTCCAGCTGGCGATGATCGGCATCCTGCCCACGCTGCGCGAGAGCGACACCACCGCGGCGGCGATGGCGCCCAACCCGCGCTTCCAGCTGCTCAACGAGCAGATGTGCGCGGCACGCGGCGATGAGATGGAGATCGCGATCGAGGGGCCCGAGCGCCTGATCACCTACCTCGACACCATCATGGCCGAGGCCGCCTGCACCAGCGTCCAGCTGCACCTGCAGGTCAGCCCGGAGTCGTTCGGCAACTACTGGAACGCCGCCCAGGCCCTGGCCGGGATCCAGGTGGCCCTCGGGGCCAACTCGCCGTTCCTGTTCGGCAAGGAACTGTGGCGCGAGACCCGGATCCCGCTGTTCCAGCAGGCCATCGACACCAGGCCGGAGGAACTCCAGGTGCAGGGAGTGCGGCCGAGGGTCTGGTTCGGTGAACGGTGGATCACCTCGGTGTTCGACCTGTTCGAGGAGAACCTGCGCTACTTCCCCGCGCTGCTGCCGCTGATGTCCGGCGACGACCCGGTGGCGGACCTGGCGAACGGCTCCACCCCCGAGCTGGCCGAGCTTTCCCTGCACAACGGGACCGTCTACCGCTGGAACCGGCCCGTCTACGCGGTGGACGACGGCGAGCCCCACCTGCGGGTGGAGAACCGGGTGCTCCCGGCGGGCCCGACGGTCATCGACATCATCGCCAACGTCGCGTTCTACTACGGCCTCGTCCACATGATCGCCGAGGCGGAGCGGCCGATCTGGACCCAGATGTCGTTCGCCGCCGCGCGCGACAACCTGATGGAGGCCGCCCGGCGCGGGATCGACGCCAGCATCTACTGGCCCGGGCTGGGTGAGGTGCCGGTGGCCGAGCTGACGCTGCGCCGCCTGCTGCCGCTGGCCAGGGAGGGCCTGCGGCGATGGCAGGTCGACGACGCCCATGCCGAGCGCATGCTGGCGGTGATCGAGGGGCGCTGCCTGACGGGCCGGACCGGAGCCACCTGGCAGACCGAGACGGTGCACCGGCTGCAGGGCCACTACGGGCTGGACCGGTCCGGCGCGCTGCAGGAGATGACCCAGCGCTACCTGGCCCTCATGCACGCGGGCGATCCGGTGCACACCTGGCCGGTGGGCTGACGGCGCGGCAGGCGGCTGCCGGGCACGGGGGGGTGAGGTCATGGCGTGGACCCGGCAGCGGATCACCTACACGGTGGCCGTGGCCATCGTCGTCACCGACCTGGTGGTTGGCGCGCTCTTAGTACGCGGGGGCGGCGCGCCCGCGCAGGTGGCGGCGACCATCGCTCCCTCGCCGTCGCCCTCTTCCCCGACCCAGCTGCGGTCGCCGTTCACCGGCGAGCCGGTGCCCTCGCTGAGCCCGGTGCTCGCCGTGAAGATCGACAGCAACGCGGCGTCGCGGCCGTGGACCGGGCTTGCCCGCGCCGACATCGTGTACGTGCTGCCGGTCGAGGGCGGGCTGAGCCGGCTGCTGGCGATCTTCTCCTCCCATCTTCCCCGGGTGACCGGGCCGGTGCGCAGCGCGCGGGAGGACGACCTGGAGCTGCTGCGGCAGTTCGGGCGGCCGGCGTTCGCCTACTCGGGCGCCACGCCCAGGCTGCTGCGCTCCATCAGCGGGACCGCGCGGATCGTGAACCTGTACGCCGGGCGCACCAGCGGGTACTACCGCGCCAGCGGCCGGGCTGCCCCCAACAATCTGTACGTGCACGTGAAGAAGCTGATGGCGCAGGCGCACGCCGCGAGCACGGCGCACGATATCGGGTTCCGGTTCGGGCCGCCGCCGCCGGGCGGGCGGGCCACCCGGTCGTTCGCGGTGGCCTACCCGGCGGCCTTGTTCCGCTTCACCTGGTCGGCGGCCACAGGGCGCTGGCTGGTGTCGATGGACGGGACCCCGGCGGTCACCGCCAGCGGGAGGCGGCTGTCCGCCGCCACCGTGGTGATCCAGCACACCACGGTGCGCACCTCCCGGTTCCTGGAGTACGGCCACCGGCCGCCCTACGCGGAGAGCACCGGGTCCGGCAGAGCCGTGGTGCTGCGCTCCGGCCGGGCGTGGACGGCGCACTGGTCACGGCCGTCCGCGGACGGCGGGACCACCTTCACCACCGCGGCCGGCCGGCCCGCCGCCTTCGCCCCGGGCCCGGTCTGGATCGTGCTCGCCTACCCCTAGTCCCGGGCCCGCGCGGCCACCGGCCCTGGGGCGGTGACCGGCAGCGGGCGCGGCTGGCTCTTTGTCACGGGTGTTCGCGTGTGTCACCAGGCAGACTGGAGTGAGAGGGCGGGCCGGCGTTACCCAGACGCGGGACGCCCGCGCGGGTGGGGTGGTTCTCGTGGTGTGGAGCCGGCGCAAGATCGTCATCACGGTGGCGACGGTGGTGGTGCTGGCCGGCCTGGCGGCCGTTGCCCTGCTCGCGCCGCGCGGCAGCCAGCCGTCGGAAAAGGCGTCGGCGGCACCCTCGCACACCCCCCAGCAGCTGCGGTCGCCGTTCACCGGCGAGCCGGTGAGCTCGCTCGGCCGGGTGCTCGCCGTGAAGATCGACAACATCGTGTATGCCCGGCCGCAGACCGGGCTCACCCACGCCGACATCGTCTACGTGCTCCCGGTCGAAGGCGGGCTGAGCCGGTTCCTGGCGATCTTCTCCTCCGACTACCCGCCCGTCATCGGGCCGGTGCGCAGCGCGCGCGAGGACGACCTGGAGCTGCTGCGGCAGTTCGGGCGGCCGGCGTTCGCCTACTCGGGCGCCACGCCCAGGCTGATCCGCTACATCCGCCGGACCGCGCGGATCGTGAACCTGTACGCGGGCACCGCCCGCGGGTACTACCGCGACCTCAGCCGGACCGCCCCCTACAACCTGTTCGCCCACACGCGGCAGCTGCTGGCGCAGGCACACGCCGCGAGCATGGCGCACGGTATCGGGTTCCGGTTCGGCCCGCCGCCGGCGGGCGGGCGGGTCACCCGGTCAGCCTCCGTCTCCTACCCGGCGGCCTCGTTCCGCTTCACCTGGTCGGCGGCCAGGGGGCGCTGGCTGGTGTCGATGGACGGGACCCCGGCGGTCAGCTCGGACGGCGCCCGGCTGTCCGCCGCCACCGTGGTGATCCAGCACACCACGGTGCGTACCTCCCGGTTCCTGGAGTACGGCCACCCCCCGCCCTACGCGGAAAGCACCGGGTCCGGCACCGCGCTGGTGCTGCGCGACGGCAAGGCCTGGTCCGGGCACTGGTCGCGGCCCACCGCCGACGGCGGCACCGTGTTCACCACCGCCACCGGCCAGCAGATGACCTTCGCGCGCGGCCCGGTCTGGATCGTGCTCGCCTACCGCTAGCGTTCTGCCTGCGGATACGGCGGCGCCCGGTCAGACGGGGTAGCGCCGCAGCCCCACCGCGTACTCGCAGCCGGCGGCGAGGCCGACGAACCCGCCCATGTTGCGCAGGAACTCGTCGGGGTCGAAGTCACGGCCGAGGCCGTCGAGGTAGGCCTTGTGCTCGCGCAGCGACGCGATACCCGCCTCGATCGTGGCGGTGGTGTCCACGAAATGGGTGGGGCTGCCGCTGGCGGCCACATAGATCGCCTTGATCCCGTTCCAGGACGGGCCCGCGTCCGGGAACAGCCAGGAGTTGGCCGCGTCCCGGCAGGCGTCCAGCGTGGCCAGGCCGACCGCCCGGTGGTCGGAGTGGTTGACCGGCCCCTCCTCGCCCCAGGTGAGGTCGAAGCTCATCGTGACGACCACGTCGGGCCGGTGGCGCCGCAGGGCGGCCGCCAGGTCACGGCGCAGCGGGATGCCGTATTCCACCAGCCCGTCGGGGTGACCGAGGAAGTCGACCTCGCTCACGCCGACCAGGGCGGCGCTGCGCCGCTCCTCCTCCACCCGCAGCGGGCCGACCACCTCGGGAGCCATCCCCTCGATGCCGGCCTCACCCCTGGTGGCGAGCACGTAGGCGACCTGCTTGCCCTGCCCGGTCCACCGGGCGACCGCGGCGGCGGCGCCGTACTCCAGATCGTCCGGATGGGCGACCACGGCGACGGCCCGCTCCCAGTCTTCCGGCATCGGCTCCATCGAGTCTCCCCTCACTGGCCGGTCGCCCGGCATGTCCGGTCCAGGCTCCCACGCCCCCGCCCGGCCCGGCCAGCCGGGGCGGCGCCGGCCGCCCGGGTTCCTGCCCCGCCACCGCGGGGAGGCCGGTGCGGGTTTCGCCGCTTCTGGGGGAAAGCTGGCCGGAAGATTAACCTTGGGCCAGGAGGACGTGTGGACATGCTGCATGTGTCGCTCCTGGGGGAGCAGGCGATCGCCGGGGACGGGGGCGAGGGGACCGGCGGCGGCGGGGCCGGCGGGGCCGGTGTCCGGACGCGCTCGTCGCGCTCTGTTGCCCTGGTCGCGTTCCTGGCCGTGCATGCCGGGTCACCCCAGCCCCGGCAGCGGATCGCCGGCATGTTCTGGCCCGAGTCCACCGACGCGCAGGCGCTGACCAACCTGCGCCGCGAGCTGCATCAGCTGCGCCAGGTGCTGGGGGACGAGCCGTCGCTGGTCGTGACGGCGCGGGATCTGTGCTGGCGCGACACGCCGACCTGCCGCGTCGACGTGCGCGTTTTCGACACCGAGCGCAAGGCCGCGCTGGCGGCGGCGGCGGCCGGCGATGACGGCGGGGTGCTGGCGCACGCCACCGTGGCGATCGGCCAGTACCGGGGTGACCTGCTGCCCGGCGTGTACGACGACTGGCTGCTCGATGCCAGGTCAGAGCTCGAGCGCCAGTGCGTGGAGATGTGCGATCTGCTCACCGCCTCCCGGGCGCGCACGGATGACCTGGCCGGGGCGGTGGAAGCCGCCCGGCGCCGGGTCCAGCTGCGGCCGCTGGAGGAGGCCGGCTACCGCACCCTGATGGGGCTGCAGGCCGACCTGGGCGACCGGGCCGGCGCCATCAGCACCTATCACCACTGCGCCTCGGTGCTCGAGCGCGAGCTCGGCGTCGCCCCGGACGCCGCGACGCGCACGGTGTTCGAGCGGCTGATGGCGCACGCACGCCCGGCGGCGCGGTCCCCGGCCGGCGCCGGGCCCCCGGCCGGCACCGGTCCCGCGGCCGCCCGCCCGGGGATGGCGGCGGCACGGCTCTTCGGTCGCGCTGCCGAGCTCGGCCTGCTGCAGGACGTATGGGGGGCGGCCGTGGCCGGCCGCTGCGGCATCGCGCTGGTCCGTGGCGGCGCCGGTGTCGGGAAGACCCGCCTGGTGGCCGAGGTCGCCGAGCTGGCGCGGCTGCAGGGCGCGGTCGTCGCGAGCGCCCAGTGCTTCGGGACACCGGGGCGGCTGGCGCTGGCCCCGGTGGCGGAGTGGCTGCGGCATCCCGCGGTCCAGTCGGCGGTGGACGCTCTCGATCCCGCCTGGCGCGCCGAGGTCAGCAGGCTGGTACCGGCGGCGACAGGCGGGCGGGCGGCCAGCTCGAGGGCGATGGCGGACGCCTGGCAGCGCCACCGCTTCTTCGAGGGCCTCGCGCGGGCGCTGATCGCCGTCCGGCCGCCGCTGCTGCTGGTGCTGGACAACATGCAGTGGTGCGACGAGGAGACGCTGGCCTTCATCACCTTCTGCCTGGGGCTGGCCGGCGACGACCAGCTGCTGGTGGCCGCGACACTGCGCAGTGACGGCCCCGACGACGAGCATGAGTTCGCGGACTGGATCGCCCGCATGCGGGCCACCGGGCTGCTGACCGAGCTCTCCCTCAGCCCCCTGGAGGCGGCCGACACGGCACAGCTCGCCGAGGCGATCTCCGGGCAGCCCCTGCCGCAGGCCGACGCGGATCTGCTGCACGCGGCCACAGGAGGCTTCCCGCTGTATGTCATCGAGGCGGTACGCGGGACCGCCGGCCCCGGCGGCACGCCGCCACCGGCCGGTGACCTCTCGGCCGTGCTGCGCAAGCGCCTGGAGCAGGCGGCCCCGGCGGCCCGGGAGGTGGCCGGCCTCGCGGCGGCGGCAGGCACGAAC
This sequence comes from Streptosporangiaceae bacterium, assembly GCA_035518495.1. Classification (GTDB taxonomy): domain Bacteria; phylum Actinomycetota; class Actinomycetes; order Streptosporangiales; family Streptosporangiaceae; genus UBA9676. The sequence goes on along the minus strand of DATIXO010000054.1, from coordinate 66,920 downwards.
TTCACCCTCGACCTGCTCACCGAGGCGAGCGACCTTGACGCCGACGTGGTCGTGGAGGCGGTCGACGAGCTGTGGCGGCGGCGGATCATGCGGGAGTTCGGTGACGGCTACGACTTCTCTCACGACCTGTTGCGCGAGACGGCATACGCGGAGGTCAGCCCGCCGAAACGCTGGCTGCTGCACCGGCGCATCGCCCAGGGCCTGGAGCTGCTGCACGCCGGGGACACCGACCCGGTCGCGGCCCAGCTCGCCGACCAGTACGCCCGGGCCGGGCGGCCGGAGCGGGCGCTGGCCTACTACCGGCGGGCAGCCGACGTCGCGGCGGGCATGTTCGCCCATGCCGAGGCGATCCGGCTGCACGGCAAGGCGCTGTCCATCATCGCCGCCATGCCCGCGGGGCGGGACCGGGACTCCCGGGAGCTGGCGGTGCTGGAGGCGACGGCGGCACCGCTGAACGCCAGGTACGGCTACTCGTCCCGGGATCTGCAGCGGACGCTGGAACGCTCGATCACCCTCGCCGAGTCACTGCGGCGCAAGGACTCGATGGTCGCTGGCATGGCTGCGCTGTGGGGGACCGAGTTCGTGCAGGGGCGCACCGCCGACAGCCACCGCACGGCCACCCGCGCCCTGAGCCTCACCGACCCCGAATCCGAGCTGGGTGGCCAGGCTCATTTCGCGGTCGGCGGCTCGTCCGTCAGCCTCGGCATGCCGGCCAAGGGACTGCACCACCTGGAACGTGCCGCCAGGCTGACGAGCGGCGCCCCATCGCTGAGCATCGGCACCCGGCCGGACGTGCACGCCACGGCGTGGGCGGCGCATGCCCACTGGCTCCTCGGCCACGACGGCGACGCGCTGGCCTCCTGCCGTGAGGCCATCGGGCTGGCCCGGGCGATAGGTCACCCGTACAGCCTCGCGGTGGCCCTGGCCTACGGCAGCATCACCCACCAGATGCGCCACGACCTGCCCGCGCTGAAGACCACGGTGGAGGAGCTGCGTGAGTTGTGCGACCGGTACGACTTCGCCTACTACCGGGAATGGGCGCTGATCCTGGCAGGCTGGTCCGCCGCGGACGGGCCGGGCGCCGGCCTCGCCCAGCAGGGCATCGACAACCTCAGGTCGGAGGGCGCGTTCGCGCGCATGCCGTACTGGCTGTCCCTGCTCGCCGACGTGGCGGTGCGGAACGAGAGCCCCGGCACCGCCCGGGCGACCCTCGACGCGGCCATCGCGGCCGCACACGCTCACGACGACGTGTGGTGGCTGCCCGAGGTGATGCGGATGCGTGCCAGGCATGACGACGGGCAGGCCGCTGTCGCGCGCCTGCGCTCCGCGGCCAAGCTGGCGTCGGCGCACGGCAGTGCCGCGCTGCTCCGGCGCTGCGAGCGTGACCTCCGGGGGCGGGGCGTTCGCCTTTCCGCTCCAGGCGTTCTCCCGGCCCCCTGACGCGGCGCGGGCGCCCGAACGCTCCGCGAACGCAGCTGCTCCTACCTTCGGTGTGCACGCAATACCAGACAACGCACCCAAGGGGGCACCATGACTACGTCAGCGGCCGTTGCGACCGCCCCGTTCGAGGAGCTGGCCGCCGCCGTACGCGGCAGCCTGATCATGCCGGGAGATCCCGGGTACGACCAGGCCCGCGCCGTCTACAACGCCATGATCGACAAGCACCCGGCGGCCATCGTGCGCTGCCGCGACACCGCCGATGTCATCGCCTGCGTACGGTTCGCCCGCGAGCACGGCGTCGAGATCGCCGTCCGGGGCGGCGGCCACAACGCGGGCGGCCTCGGGGTGTCGGACGACGCCCTGGTCATCGACCTCTCGCAGATGCGCAGCACCACCGTCGACCCCGAAGGTCACACCGTCCGCGCCGACCCCGGGTGCACCTGGGGGGACATCGACCACGCGACCGTGGCGTTCGGCATGGCCACCCCCTCCGGGTTCATCGCATCCACCGGGGTGGCCGGCCTGACCCTCGGCGGCGGTATCGGGTATCTGGCCCGCCGCTTCGGCCTGACCGTCGACAACCTGCTGTCCGCGGACGTGGTACTCGCGGACGGCACGTTCGTGACGGCCAGCGAGAACTCCCACAGCGACCTGTTCTGGGCGCTGCGCGGCGGCGGCGGGAACTTCGGCATCGTCACCTCGTTCACGTTCCGCTGCCATGACATCGGCGAGCACGGGACGGTCATCGCCGGCCCGGTGCTGTACGACTTCGCCGACACCGCCGACGTGATGCGCTGGTACCGGGAGCTGCACCCGTCGCTGCCGGAGGAGCTGAGCGGCTGGATCGGGCTGATCACCATCCCGCCCGCGCCACCCTTCCCCGAGGAGCTGTGGGGCCACAAGTCCTGCGCCATCGTCTGGTGCTACACCGGGCCGCATGACAAGGCCGACGAGATACTCGCGCCGGTCAAGGCGTACGGCTCGCCGCTGGTGGTCGGCCTGCAGCCCATGCCGTTCACCGTGTTCCAGAGCGCGTTCGACGCCCTCTACCCGGCCGGGCTGCAGTGGTACTGGAAGGCGGACTTCTTCAACGAGATCTCCGACACGGCGATCGATGTGCACGTCAAGTACGGTGCACAGCTGCCGACCGGCCACTCCACCATGCACATGTACCCGATCGACGGTGCCGTGAGCCGGGTGCCAGGGGATGCGACGGCCTTCGCCTACCGCGACGGCGGCTGGGCCGGGGTCATCGTGGGCGTCGACCCGGATCCCGCCAACGCCGGCCTCATCACGCAATGGGCCAGGGACTACTACCAGGAGCTGCACCCGACCTCGGCCGGTGGCGGCTACGTCAACTTCCTGATGCCCGAGGGCCAGGAGCTGGTGAAGGCCTCGTACCGCGGAAACTACGACCGGCTCGCCCAGGTCAAGCGGCGCTATGACCCGGACAACATCTTCCACGTCAACCAGAACATCCAGCCCGCCAGCGGGCCCAGCACCTAGCCCGGCCAGCGGCGCCGCAAGGGGGGCGGCCCCGGCACTTCTCCCGGCCAGCTGGGGCCGCCGACCCGTGCGGGTGACCGCCTGCCGGCACGCGGAACGTCCGGGCTCGCCGCGTACGCGGTGCCGGTGAGAAGATCAGACGATGGCGGCGGGGACCTCAGAGGCGGCAGGCAGCATCCGGCTGGCCGAGCCGAGAGGTCGCTGGGTGCTGGCCGCCGCGGTGCTCGGGTCGAGCATGGCGATGCTCGACGGCACGGTCGTCAACGTGGCCCTGCCGACCATCGGCAGGGAACTGGGCACCTCACTGGCGGGCCTGCAGTGGACCGTCACCGCCTACACCCTGACGCTGGCCGGGCTGATCCTGCTCGGCGGCTCGCTCGGGGACCGGCTCGGGCGGCGGCGGGTCTTCCTCATCGGGGTGGTCTGGTTCGCGCTCGCCTCCGCCCTGTGCGGGCTGTCCCCGGACATCGGGGTGCTCATCGCCGCCCGCGCGCTGCAGGGGATCGGCGGCGCGCTGCTCACGCCCGGGTCGCTCGCCATCATCCAGGCCACCTTCCTGGCGGAGGACCGGCCGCGGGCCATCGGCGCGTGGTCGGGCCTGGGCGGGGTCGCCGCCGCCGCCGGCCCGTTCCTGGGCGGCTGGATCGTCGGCGCCATCGGCTGGCGGTTGATCTTCCTGCTGAACCTCCCGCTGGCGGCGGCCGTGGTGGCGGTCACGGCCCGGCACGTGCCGGAGACCAGGGATCCCACGGCCAGCGGCCGGTTCGACGTGGCCGGCGCGGCGCTCGCGGCGCTCGCCCTGGCCGGCGTCACCGACGCGCTCATCGAGGCCCCCGCCCACGGTGCGGCCCGCGCCGCCGTGACCGGGACGGCGGGCGTTGCCGCGGGGGCCGCCTTCGTGCTCCTGGAGCGCTACCGTGGCCGCCCGGGGTCACGGACCGCGCCCATGCTGCCGCTGGACGTCTTCGCCTCCCGCCAGTTCACCGCCGTCAACGTGGTGACGTTCTGCGTCTACGGCGCGCTCGGCGGCTTCCTCTTCCTGCTCGTCCTCAACCTCCAGGTGGTGGTGGGGTTCACCCCGCTGGAGGCGGGCGTGTCGCTGCTGCCCTCCACGCTGCTGATGCTGGCGCTGTCCTCGCGGGCCGGTGCGCTCGCACAGCGGATCGGCCCGCGGCCGATGATGACCGCCGGCCCGCTCGTCACCGCCACCGGCCTGCTGCTGGCGACCCGGATCGGGCCGGGTGCCTCCTACCTCGCCGACGTGCTCCCGGCCGTGGTGCTGTTCGGGCTGGGCATGTCGGTGACGGTCGCGCCGCTGACCGCCACCGTCCTCGCGAGCGCGGACGTCCGCCACGCCGGGGTGGCCAGCGGCGTCAACAACGCGGTGGCGCGGGCGGCGAGCCTGCTGGCCGTCGCCGGGCTGCCGCTCGCGGTGGGGCTGACCACCGCCGGATTCCGTGAGCCCGTCTCGCTGGAGCACGGCTTCCGGGCGGCCATGGTGGTGTGCGCGGGCCTGCTGGTGGCCGCGGCCGCGCTCTCCGCCGCGACGATCGACAATGCGGTGCTGCGCCCGGTGGGCGAGCAGCCGGTGGCGGAGCCGGAGTGCCTGACCTGCTGCCCGGTCGGTGCGCCGCCGCTCGAACCGGGCAGCCGGGCGCGCACCGGGTAACCGCAGCTAAGCTCGGTGTCTCCAACCCGCCGCCCGCAGCGAGGCGGCAACTGCCGACGAGGAGAAAGCCCGTACCCATGCGCTGGTCACAGATGCACATCCCGACCCTGCGGGAGGACCCGGCGGACGCCGGGGCGCCGAGCCATCGGCTGCTGCTCCGTGCGGGTTACATCCGGCAGCTGACGGCGGGGCACTACAGCCTGCTGCCGCTCGCGGTGCGCGTGCGGGCCAAGGTCATCGGGATCATCCGGCAGGAGATGGACCGGATCGGGGCGCAGGAAATGCTGCTGCCCGTCATGCATCCGGCGGAGATCTGGCAGCGCAGCGGCCGCTGGGACACCATGGCCGACGTGGTGTTCCGGGTCACCGACCACAAGGGCACGGTCAATGTCCTGGCGGTGACCCACGAGGAGGCCTTCACCGTCCTCGCGCAGGAGCTGAACTCCCACAAGCAGCTTCCGCTGGCCTGGTACCAGTTCCAGACCAAGTTCCGGGACGAGCCACGGCCCAGGGCCGGCCTGCTGCGGGTCCGGGAGTTCACCATGAAGGACTCCTACAGCTTCGACCTTGACGCGGCCGGGCTGGACATGTCCTTCGACCGGCACCGCGCGGCTTACCTGCGGATCTTCGGCCGGCTCGGCATATCCGTGATCCCGGTGGAGGCGTCCAGCGGTGCCATGGGCGGCAGCGACTCCACCGAGTTCATGTGCCCGTCGGAGGCGGGCGAGGATCTGGTCGCCCACTGCCCGGGGTGCGACTACGCGGCCAACGTGGAGAAGGCGACCTCTGCCCTGGCCGAGGTCGCCGACGGGCCTGGGCTACCCGTACCGGAGCGGTTCGGCACTCCCGGCGTGCGGACCATCGAGGACCTGGCAACCGGGTACGACGCGCCCGCCGGCCGGCAGATCAAGACCCTGGTCTACCTGCTCGACGGGAAGCTCACGCTGGTGCTCATGCGCGGCGACCACGTGCTCAACGAGCAGAAGCTGGCCGACGCCACGGCGGCGGCGGCGCTGCGCCCGGCGCAGCCCGAGGAGATCCGCGATGCGCTGGGGGCGCTGCCCGGCAGCCTGGGCGCGGTGGGCGTGACACACCTGCCGGTGATCGCGGACGAGGCCCTGCGCGGCCGCCGTGACATGGTCACCGGGGCCAACATCGACGATGCCCACCTGCGCGGGGTGGACGTCGGGCGTGACATCAGCGTCGGCACGTGGGCTGACCTGCGCGAGGTGGCGGCGGGGGAGCCGTGCCCGCGGTGTGGCCAGCCACTGGAACTGCTGCCCGCGATCGAGGCGGGGCACATTTTCAAGCTCGGCCACAAGTTCACCAAGGCCTTCGGCGTCACGGTGCTGGACGCCGACGGCCAGCGCGTGCACCCGGTCATGGGCTGCTACGGGATCGGCGTGGAGCGGGCCATGGCCACCATCGTGGAGTGCCACCACGACGACCGCGGCATCGTCTGGCCGGTTTCCGTTGCCCCGTTCAGCGTCGTGGTGACCGTCGCCCAGTCCGAGGACGCCGAGTCAGCCGCGGTGGGGGAGTCGCTTTATGAGGAGCTTGCTGCCGCCGGGATCGAAGTCATCATCGACGACAGGTCCGAGCGGGCCGGGGTGAAGTTCCGCGACGCCGAGCTGACCGGCATCCCGCTGCGGGTCACCGTGGGCAAGCGCGGCCTGGCCGATGGCGTGGTGGAGGTCACCGAGCGGGCCACCGGCGACACGGTCAGGGTGGCTACCGGGAACGTGCTGCTGCATGTCCGCGACGCCCTCGCCGCCGCCCGCGGGCCGGCCGCCGGATAAGCGGCAGCCGTCCGCGGGCCGGGCGCGGGCCGCCCGGCGCGGCTGCCTGGCCTGCTCCGGCTGCCTGGCCTGCCCCGGCTGCCTGGCCTGCTCCGGCTGGCCGGCGTGGCCGGGATGCGGGGGCGTCCCGGCGCGGTCCGCCCGCCGCTCGTGGCCGGCCTCGCCAGCCTCGCCCGCGTGCCCGTCCGCATCGCCGGTGCCTGGCTGGCGCTGGCCGCTTGCCAGGCTGGCCAGCGTGGTGATGAGCAGCACCCCGGCGATGACCGCCAGCGACACCCCGGCGCTCACCTGCGGCACCGGCACCGGCCCGAGGTGATCGACGCCGTACGCCAGCAGCGCCTCGCTGACCAGCTTGACCCCGATGAAGGCGAGGATGACGGCCAGGCCGGCGGACAGGTAGACCAGCCTGCTCAGCAGGCCGCTGATGAGGAAATACAGGTGCCGCAGCCCGAGCAGCGCGAACAGGTTGGCGGAGAAGACCAGGAACGGGTCGCGGGTGAGGCCAAAGATCGCCGGGATCGAGTCGATGGCGAACAGCACGTCGGTCATCCCGATCGCGATGACCAGGATGAGCAGCGGCGTGGCATGGCGGCGTCCCTGCACCCGGGTCGTCAGCCGCGGTCCTTCGCCCTGGACCGCGACCGGCACGATGCGGCGCGCGATCCGCATCGGGGTGCTGCCCGGGCCCCTCGCGGGGTCATCGCGGTGGAACACCAGCCGCACGGCGGCGTAGATGAGCAGCGCCCCGAAGAGGTATTCGACCCAGGCGAACCGGTGCAGCGCCGCGCCGCCGAGCCCGATGAGCAGGCCGCGCAGCACCAGGGCGAGCATGATCCCGAGCAGCAGGACGCGGCCGTGGTACTGGCGTGCCACCCCGGAACTGCTGATCAGCAGCACGAACACCAGCAGGTTGTCCAGCGACAGGCTGTACTCGGTCAGCCAGCCGGCGAAGAACTGGCCCGCCGCTGTCCCGCTGCCGGTGAGGGCGATCAGCGCGCCAAACGCCACGGCCAGCGCGATCGCCGCCGCCGACCACAGCGCCGCCTCACCAAGCCGCTCCGGGCGGCGGCGGCGGGCGCTGACGAAAAGGTCCGTGCCCAGAAGAACGGCAAGGGCCGCAGCGGTCGCGGCCCAGGCCCAGGCGGGAACGTTGAGAACGCTCATGGCATCAGGGCGCCTGCCGCCCATCCGCGAGCCGGGCGAGCTGACCGGCCCGCCTGAAGTCGTCCGGTGTCAGCACCCCGGCGGGGGCGCCGTCGCCGGTGATGACCAGCGCATGCCCGGCCGTGTGCAGCGCGGCCGGGGTGGCGGGACGGATGGACAGCCGCGCGAGCAGCTGCCCCATCGGCTCGTCCAGGGTGGTGGTGACCACCTGGGCGGCCGGGGTGGCTACGTCGGTGAGCCGTAGCTGGTCACGGCGGTCCGCTGGCACCAGCGCCAGCTGGCTGAGCGTGAGCAGACCCGCCGCGCGCCCCTCGAAGTCCCGCAGCGGGAAGGCCGCGGCGCCGCTGGCGCCCAGCCCTGGCGTTCCGCTGGCCGCTGCGTCGCCGGTGGCGGTCCCGCCGTCGAGGAACGACTGCACCGTGTGCCAGCCGGGGACGGCCGCGGCAGGGCCGGGCCGGTGGAGCACGTCACGCACCCGCAGGCCGGCCAGGGCCGTGATGGCCAGCACCTCACGGGCCTGTGCCCGGGATGAGCCGAGCATCGCCAGCCCGACCAGCCCCAGCCAGATCCCGGCGAGGTACCCGAGCGCGATCGCGGCCACGCCGCCCGCGATCAGCAGCGCCCCGGCGAACTGGCCGGCCCGGCCGGCCGTGATGGCGGCGCGTGCCCGGTCTCCCGACCGGGCCCATGCCAGCGCCTGCACCAGCCGCCCGCCGTCCAGCCCGGCCCCGGGCAGCAGGCTGGCGACCGCGACAACCGTGTTGATCCAGGCGAGGGCGGCGAAAACCGCGACCGGCAGCCGGCCCGCATCCAGTCCGGCGAGGCCGAGCGTGATCCCGGCGCTGGCGGCCGCCAGGACGAGGCTGGACGCGGGGCCGGCCGCCGCGGCGCGCCACAGCCCCCGTGGTGTGGCGAACTCGTGCCGGCCGTGTGCCGTGCCGCCGAAGAACCCGATCCTGATCTCTTGCGCCTGGGCCCCGTAGCCCCTGGCAACCACCGCGTGGGCGAGCTCGTGCACGATGAGGCTCGCCAGGAAGCCGGTCACGAGCACGGCGGTAGCGGCCAGGTAAGCGGCAGCCGGCCGTCCCGGCGCGAAGTCGGGCAGGATCAGGGCGCTGGCCAGCACCGTCAGCATGGCCAGCAGCTGGGCGCCCGGCGTCAGCCGGACAGCCAGGCCCGCCACACGGAAGCCGCCCCGGGGCCTGCCTGGGCCGGTTCCCGGGCCGGGACCAGCTCCCGGGCCGCTCCGGGCGCCGTCGGGCACGCGGGTGATGCTCACGCGGTCTCCTTATGGAGCCGGCCTGGCCCGGCCGGCTATCCATTCACTATCGCTTGCCGGTCCTGCCCGGTCATCGCGCGCTACTGGCTAAGATGAGGCAGCATTAGTTGCCGGAACCCGGCAATCAGCGGCCGGGTATGAGGACGCGGCGCACGCCGCGGCGGCACCGCGGCGGAAGGGGGCTTCGCGTGAACCCGCAGCCCGCTGGGCCTGATCTGGCGGCGATCGCGAGCGCCGCGAGCCGGGAGGCCGGCGGGGTGCCGGTCGGGCTGCTCGGGGACTATCTTCTGGCCGCGGTAGAGGCCGCAGCCAGTGGCCGCCGCCTGACCGCCGCCGAGCTGGCGGGGTACGGGAGGTCGGGGGAGCAGGCGGCGCTGTCCGGGGTCGCGCTGCGCGGGCTGGTCGACCTGTACCTGTCCGCGACCTGGCGGCTGTGGCGTGAACTGCCCGCTGGCACCTCGCTGGCCGCGGTCCGCGCGGCCGGCCTGGCCGTCCTGCGGGCGGCCGACGACGCGGTCGCCGCCGCCGCCGAAGGCTTCGAGAGCGCGCGCCTGACCGTGGCACGCCGGGAGGAGGCGGAGCGGCGGGAGTTCTTCGACGACCTGCTCTCCGGGCGGGGCCGGGCGGGTGACCTGATCGTGCGGGGCGACCAGCTCGGGCTCCGCCTGGCCGGACCGCATCAGGTTGTGGTAGCCGGGCCCGCGCCAGGCGGGGCGGCGGCCGGCCCGGCCGCGGTGGAGGCCGGGCCCGGCGGCGGCATGGAGGTCAACCCGGGCGCGGTGGAGATCGAGGCGGTGGTCGCCAGCGCGGCCGCGCCCTCGCCGTCCCTGACCGGGACCAGGGGCGGGCAGGTGGTGGCCATCACCGGAGCGGCCGAGGGGGGTGAGGCGGACCGGGTCGCGGGCGCGCTCGTGCGCCTGCTGACGCAGGCACCGCAGGGGGCAGGCGCCGGGCCGGCCCGGCCGGGCGGGGCCGCCGGGCGCCCACCACCGTGGCGGATCGTGGTGGGGCGGCCCTATTCAGGGCCGAGCGGCGTGGTGCGTTCCTATGAGGAAGCGGCGGAAGCGCTCGAAGTGGCCCAGCGGCTCGGCCTCCTGGAGCCCGTGGCCAGCGCCGCGGACCTGCTCATCTACCAGGTCCTGCTCCGGGACCGGGCGGCCATCACCGATCTGGTCGGGACCGTGCTGATGCCGTTGGGAGCCGCCCGCGGCGGCGCCGCGCCGCTGCTGGCGACCCTGGCGGCGTACTTCTCCCACGGCGGCGTCGCCGCCGCGGCAGCCAGAGATCTGCATCTGTCGGTCCGCGCGGTCACCTACCGGCTGGCCCGGGTGAGGGACCTGACCGGGCGCGACCCGGGCCGGGCCGCTGACGCGCTCATCCTGCAGGTGGCGGTGATCGGCGCCCGGCTGCTGGACTGGCCCGCGACCCCGCTGGTGGCCAGCTGACCGCGGGCGCCCGGCTGACCGCGGGCGTCCAGCTGAAGCGCGGCGCGCCCGGCTGAGCCGCGGAGCAGTCGGCTGAGTCGCGAGGAATCCGGGCTCTTCTTGCCGGGAGTCAGCAATCAGGCTGGGTTAAGATGGCCTGCCCTCGCCCTGCCCTTGCCTGCTGCCCGCAGCCAGACTGTGATTAACGCACACCCTGTGATGCCGCTAGCGCCAGCCACCGCGACGGAAGGAGCACCGGAGATGACCGCACGGCCTTCCCTTCCGATCCGCTCACCCGCGATAGCCCGGCAGGCTGGCGGTTCGCCGGGGGCGGGCGCAGCCGCCTCGCTGCGGTGGGCCCGCAAAGGCGGGATCACCGTGGCTGGCGCCGGCCTGCTGGCTGGCGGGGCGGCCATGCTCGTGCTTCCCGGCCCGGGCCTGGCTGTCATCCTGCTCGGGCTCACCGTGCTGGCGACCGAGTACGCCTGGGCAGAGCGCCTGCTTGCCGGGCTCCGGCAGCGGGTTTCCCGGGTGGCAAGCCCACTGGCTGAGCGCCTGCGCCGCAAACGCCAGACGGCGGCCACCGGCTAGCAGCGCGGGCTGCTCGGCGCGGACCGTGCGGCGCGGGCGGGCGTGGCATCCGGCGGCGGGGTCCGCGTCAGGCCAGGGAGAGGAACAGCCGCTCCAGCTGCTCCTGGGCCAGCGGGGCATCGACGCCGGCCGCGAGGCATTGCCGCATGCCGCTGGCAACGATCTTGAAACCCGCCTTGTCGAGCGCGCGCGACACCGCGGCCAGCTGGGTGACCACCTCGGTGCAGTCGCGCCCGTCCTCCACCATGGCGATGACCCCGGCGAGCTGGCCCTGGGCCCGTCGCAGACGGTTGAGCACCGCCCCGACGGACTCATCATCGACCTTCATCACGTCTCCTCCGACTCCCCTGAATTATACCCTCCAGGGTATCCAGGGCAGGCAGGTCAGCCCGGTGGGAGCGTCCAGCCCAGGCCGTGGGCGGCCCGCCGTCAGGCGCTGCCGGCCTGAGGGGCGCCTTCGCGCTCGGCGATGCTGGCCCGGACCTCGTCCATGTCCAGCTCGCGGGCCTTGGTGATGAGCTCGTTGAGCGCGGCCGCGGGCAGCGCGCCCGGCTGCGCGTACAGCACGATGTTGTCGCGGATGATCATCAGCGTGGGGATGGAGGAGATGCCGAACGAGGCGGCCAGCGCCTGCTGCGCCTCGGTGTCCACCTTGCCGAACACCGCGTCCGGGTACTCTTCCGACGCCTGCTCGAAGACCGGGCCGAACATCCGGCAGGGCCCGCACCATGCCGCCCAGAAGTCGACCAGCGCAAGATCGGCGCCGCCGATCACGGACTCAAAGTTCTCGCTGGTCAGTTCGACCGTTGCCACAGGTGCCTCCTAAGCCGTCCGGGTATCCGCTCGCATACCCTGCCGGGTATGGAACCACGACGGCCCCCAGGTCATTCCCGCGGGCGCTGCCGCTCCCCACGCCGATGCCGGGTGGCCAGCTGGTGCGCCAGGGGCAGACGGCACACCCCTATCGTGCCCACCGGCGAGCAGATCGGCCAGACCCACGGTCACGCCTGGGCGGGGTCAATCTCCACGTCGTCTCCACACGCCCTGCAGCCGGATGGCACAGCGCCGCCTTGTGCTAAAGGGCCGGTGCGCCCGGCGGGGGAGGGCGAGATGCTGCTGACCGATGTCTCGGCGCAGGCTGCTGGCTGCCGATCAGGTCGCGGTCAGCGAGCGCACGAACGGCACACCGGGGACCGGGGAACTGGATTGGCGCTGTTGGCGGGAGAACCGGTCCGTTCACCGCAGCCGGTGCCGCCCGCCTGCACGGTTGGCCTGCGTCCCGGCGGCTGGCAGTGCTGGATGTGCGGGCAGGCTGGCAGGGCTGACCCGGCCGTAACGGCGCACTTCTGCTGCGACGACTGTGACGTCCGGTGGTATGGCGGAACCCGGCGCGTGCGTCATAGCCCAGAGTTCACGCGACGTGAATACACCTGGTGGATCGCTGGCAAGCTGGCCCGCATTCGCTACATCGACCACGCAGCCGAGCACACCGCGTCTCCAGCCTGAGGATGTGCCGCCGGGCTGAGGCCGGCCGCCGATGCCTAGGTCATGTCACGGCGTCAGCTGCCCGCGGTGAGCTGCGGGCCCGGACCTCGAGGACGGGCTTGTCCGCGCCGGTCGCGCCGGGTTCGGCGAGCTGGCGCCACATGGCGTCGATCATCGGCTGCAGGAACAGGTGCCCGAGCTGGCGGACCATCACGCCGATGACCTGGCTGGACTCGGATCTTGTGGTGGAGGCGCAAGCCCTGCCCCGCACCAGCGTGGGCAAGCTCGACAAGAAGGCCATGCGCGCCGCCTACGCCGGCATCTACCGCCAGGCGACCTCGGCTGCTCCGAGCTGAAACCGTGCCAGCGACGACACGGCGGCGCCGCCCGGCGAGGCTATGGCCGCCCGCTCTCCCAGCTCAGGGCATACTGCCGCGGTCGTCTCTGTGGCCGCTCCCGCGTCCTGCCGCAGCACCCGCTGCCTGACGATCGGTGCTTGGATATGGCCATGACGGCCGCTCGATCTGTCGAGGACCTGTGCGACCAGCTACGTTCGGCGGCCGCCGACGGTGAAGACGTCGATCTGTGGGTTCCCGGTGATCTCATCCTCGGCGGCAACCCCGTTCCGGCTCAGCCGAGCGGCCTCGTCATGGCTATCGTGACCGACCTCGCGCTATCGCTGGGCCTGTGGCCCAGCGGATTCACCGATGGCGATGGCGGGCGTATGTACCATTACCGGCGCCGCGCGGGATTACAGCTGGCGCCCGCACCCGCAGAACGAGCTGCGCGCGGCCGGCCTCGCGGCGGTGGCCCAACGACGGCCTGGGACCGGCACTCCCCGCACCCCCGCCAGCCGCCGCCGGGCAGCACGCCCACGGGGCACAATGGAGCCGACCAGGGTCCCGGCGCGGGGAGGCAGGCACGATGCGGATCGGCGTTTCACTGCGGGAGCCGTCGGGCCCCGACCCCATGAGCGGCCTGCGGGAGCAGGCGCAGCAGGCGGCTGACGACGGGTTCGCGTCGGCCTGGATGAGCAACATCTTCGGGCTGGACGCGCTGACCGCGCTGGCCGTCACCGGGAACCAGGTGGGCCGGATCGAGCTGGGGACGGCCGTGGTCCCCACCTACCCGCGCCATCCTGCCGTCCTGGCCCAGCAGGCGCTCACCGCGTCAGCGGCCTGCGGAGGCCGGCTCGTCCTGGGTATCGGCCTGTCGCACAAGATCGTGATCGAGGACATGTACGGCTACGACTTCGCACGGCCGGTCCGGCACATGCGGGAATACCTGGCCGTGCTGCTGCCGCTGCTGGAGCGGCGCCCGGCCTCGTTCACCGGCGAGACGGTCCGCGCCAACATCGGCCTGACCACACCGGGGGAGGGCCGGGTGCCGGTGCTGCTCGCGGCGCTCGGCACCCAGATGCTCCGCCTGGCCGGCCAGCAGGCCGACGGGACGATCCTGTGGATGACCGGGCCCGCCACCACGGCGGGCCACGTCGTCCCGGTGATCACCGAGGCCGCTGCCGCCGCAGGGCGCCCGGCCCCGAGGGTTGTCTGCATCCTGCCGGTGTGCGTGACCAGCGACCCGGACGGCGCGCGGGAGCGGGCCGCCCGGGTCTTCGCGATCTACGGCGAGCTGCCGTCCTACCGCGCCATGCTCGACCGCGAAGGCGCCACCGGGCCGGGTGACGTGGCGATCGTGGGTGATGAGGACATCGTCGCCGCCCAGATCCGCGCCCTCGCCGGCGCTGGCGTCACCGACTTCGTGGCAGGCGAGTACGGCCGCGGCGAGGACGCCGCCCGCACGCGCGCCCTGCTGCGCTCGCTGCTGTCCTGAGCCCAGGACCATCGCCTCTCTGCCACACCCGCCCGCTGGGTACAGACTGGACAGGATGGAGGCGATCGACCATGCCGTTTCTTGACCGGCCGGAAGCTGGCAGGCGGCTGGCTGACCGGCTGCTGCACCTGCGCGGCGAGGACGTGGTGGTGCTCGGGCTCCCCCGTGGCGGCGTGCCGGTCGCCGCGGAGGTGGCGCGGGCGCTTGGCGCACCGCTCGATGTGATCCTGGTCCGCAAGCTCGGCGTGCCGGTGCAGCCCGAGCTTGGCATGGGCGCGATCGGGGAGGGCGACGTCAGGATCATCAACGCCGAGGTGGTCGCGCTCACGCACGTCACCGACGCGGAGATCGCCGCGGTGGAAAAACGCGAGCGGGCCGAGCTCGACCGGCGGGGCCGCCGTTTCCGCGGCGGGCGGCAGCGGGCGCCCCTGGCCGGGCGGACGGCGGTCATCATCGACGATGGCATCGCGACCGGCTCGACCGCCCGTGCTGCCTGCCAGGTCGCGCGGGCACAGGGAGCCGTCCGGGTGGTGCTGGCGGCGCCGGTCGCGCCGCCGTCCGCGTGCACCGCACTGGCCGCCGCTGCCGACGAGGTGATCTGCCTCGAGACGCCAGCACACTTCCTGGCGATCGGCGAGTGGTACCAGGACTTCACCCAGACCAGCGACCAGGAGGTGGTCGCGCTGCTGCGGGGCCCGGCCGGGGAGGGCGTCCACCCGCCCGCTGGCATCGCGCCCGCTGGCATCGCGCCCGCTGGCATCGCGCCCGCTGGCACCGCGCCCGCTGGCACCGCGCCCGTCAGCACCGGCGCCGCACCCGCACCTGCGGCCCCCCAGGACGGCGAGGTTGTGATCGCCGCCGGGCCGGCCCGGCTGGCGGGGCATCTCAGCGCGCCCGGCGCTGGGGCGGGCATCGTTCTTTTCGCTCATGGCAGCGGGAGCAGCCGCAGCAGCCCGCGCAACCGGTTCGTGGCCGGCGTCCTGGCCGCGGCCGGGCTCGGCACGCTGCTGTTCGACCTGCTGACGCCGGAGGAGGAACAGGACCGGGACAACGTGTTCGACATCCGGCTGCTGGCCGGCCGGCTCGGCGCGGCGACCCGGTGGGTGCGCGAGCAGCCGGGCCTGGCCGGTGCCCGCATCGGGTACTTCGGTGCCAGCACCGGCGCCGCGGCCGCGCTGTGGGCGGCGGCCGGGGCGAGCGGCGAGGTGGCCGCCGTGGTCTCCCGTGGCGGCCGCCCGGACCTGGCGATTCCACGGCTGGCGGAGGTGCGCGCCCCCACCCTGCTCATCGCCGGGGGCCTGGACGGCATGGTGGTGAGGATGAACCGTGAGGCCCAGAAGTACCTGCGGTGTGAGAACCAGCTCGCCGTCGTGGCAGGCGCGGGCCACCTGTTCGAGGAGCCGGGCACGCTGGAGCGGGCGGCCGTCCTGGCCCGCGACTGGTTCACCCGCTATCTCGCGCCTGCCCACGCCCGGGCCTGAAGGGGCGCCTGCCCCGGGTCAGCTGCCCCGGTCAGCCGGCTGGCATCTCCGCGTGGCACTGCGGGCAGACGGTCGGCGGGTCGTGGTCGGCCACCGCACCGCACGCCGGGCAGACGCGCCGCAGCAGGCAGGCCGGGTCGCCCGGCCGGTCTTCCTCGGCGTCGCGGTCGGCGGCGCCGGCCCGGTCACCGCTCATCGGCACCCCGCAGCCACTCGGCCAGCACCGCCGCCTGGCTGCGCTCGATCCGGGGCCTCATACACGCGGCGCAGCCGCACCTGCACGGGTGCCGCCATCACCCCTCCCGTTATGCCGTGACGCCCTTCCGCGCACGTTGTCCCTGGCTTCCCCACGGAACGGGGGCCAGAGGGAGCCAGGGCGGTTGGCGACACGTTTAAATCGTAGCGCGACATATCTGCCGGGCGGGGAGGCGGCATACGGTAAGGGGGTGCAGGAGCTGACCCGTGCCGACTTCGAGAACCTGCTGGCGTTCCGCACCAGCCTGCGCCGCTTCCTGCACTGGAGCCAGACGCAGGCCCATGCGGTGGGTCTCACCCCCGCCCAGCATCAGCTGCTGGTGGCGATCAAAGGGCACCCCGGCAGCCAGCAGCCCACCGTCGGCGACCTCGCCGGCTACCTGCTGCTGCGCCACCACAGCGCGGTCGAGCTGGTGGACCGGGCGGCAGCGGCCGGGCTGGTCGTGCGCCAGGGCGACGCCGAGGACGGCCGGGTGACGCGGGTCGGGCTGACCGCCGACGGCGAGGCGCGGCTGGGCAAGCTGGCTCCGGCGCACCTCGACGAGCTGCGGAACCTGGCCCCGGTCCTCGACCAGCTCGTGGCCGGCTGGGCGGCCCACGGCCCGGACGCCCCTGTGCGCGCCACCAGCACCAGCCCGGCATCGGCCAGGTCCGGGACGGATGCCCGGAGGTGAGACAGGCACATGCCGCCGCGGCCGTCTCCCAGCATGAACAGGGCTTGCAGGCAGCGAAGGGGCTATGTCAGGATTGCGCAACTTGAACAGACATTCAGGAGATGACGGCATCGAGTGAAGCCCAGCGCTCCTCACCTGTGCGCCCGTCGCCGGGGATTAATCCCGTGAGCCCGCTCACCCAGGAGCCCGGCGGTGTCCCGCGCGGCACAGGTGGTACCGGCCGTGCCCGCCCGTACGGTCGTTGCCATCATTCAGGCCTCCGGCTGACCCACGGATCGCCGCCCAGTCCAAGGGATCTGCCGGCCAGCTGCGGTCGGCTGTCGAAGAACGAAGGTGAACGTGCGTGAAACTCCGCCGTGATCATCGAGTGACCCGCCCGTGGCTGTCCCGCCGCGTGCCGCTCGCCGCGGCCGCCGTGATGATCGTCGCCCTGGGCGCGGCCGCGTGCGGCAGCAACTCCAGCAGCGGCGAGGTCAAGGAGGGGGGAGTGTTCCGGCTGGGCACCCCCTCCGCCATTGACTCGCTCAACCCGTTCGTCGCCTTCCAGGCCGATGCCTACTCGACCTTCGAGTACATCTATCCGGAACTGGTCCAGTACAACCCCAAGCAGCAGTTCGTCCCGGACTTCGCGCGCAGCTGGCAGGAGAGCCCCGACGGGAAGACCTGGACATTCCACACCCAGCCGAACGCCAAATGGTCCGACGGCAAGCCACTGACGGCCGCCGACGTCGCCTGGACGTACAGCACCATCCTCAAGTTCCAGAACGGCCCGACGGCCAACTCCGCGGGTTATGTCGCCCACATGAAGAGCGCGACCGCGCCGAACGCCACCACCGTGGTGCTGACCTACGACCGGCCGGTGGCGAACGTGCTCTCGCAGGTCCAGCAGGCGCCGATCCTCCCCGAGCACATCTGGGCCAAGTACGCGACCGGCAACGGCAAGGCGCTGACAAGGTTCAGCAACAACGCGCCGGTCGTCTCCGGCGGGCCGTTCATCCTGGAGAAGTACACGCCCAAGCAGATCGCCCTGTTCAAGCGGAACCCGAACTTCTACGGGCCCAGGCCGCATATCGACGGCTTCGGGCTGGAGTACTTCGCCACCACCGATGCGATGGTCACCGCGCTCAAGAGCGGCCAGCTCGACGGGGCCGAGGACGTGCCGCCGACCTCGGTGGCCACGCTCAAGGCCGCCCACTTCGTGGTGCCGACCGTCCCGAGCTACACCTTCGACGACTTCATCATCAACTCCAACCCTGCGCAGCAGGCAAGCCACAAGGAACTGCTGAACCCGCTGCTGCGGCAGGCGTTCGACTCCGCCATCGACCGCCCGGCGATCGTCAAGACCTCCCTGCTCGGCTACGGCCTGGCCGGGTCGTCGATCATCGGGCCGGCCACCGGCCACTGGTACAACCCGGCGATCAAGCCCACGCCGTTCGACCTTGCGAAGGCGAACCAGCTGCTCAACCAGGCCGGGTACAAGATGGGCCCGAACGGGGTGCGGATGGCGGACGGCCATCCGATGTCGTACACCGTGATCATCCCGTCCGACATCGCCAACACCTATGGCCAGCGGTCCTTCCAGATCATCCAGACGGACTTCTCGAAGATCGGCGTCACGCTGACGGAGAAGACCCTGGACGACTCGGCCGCCTACGACGCGATCACGGCCAACGACTACAAGAACTTCGAGATCTCGATGTGGGACTGGGGCCCCCTGCCCGACCCTGATTTCATGCTGTCCGTGCTGACGTGCGGGTCCTGGAACGTCTGGAACGACACCGGGTACTGCAACAAGACCTACGACAGCATGTACCTGGCGCAGAGCGCCGCGATGAACCTGGCAAAACGGCAGCAGATCATCTACCAGATGCAGGAGATGGCCGCGACCACGCGGATGTACCTGGTGCTGGACTACCCGGACTCGATCGAGGCGCATTCGACCCACTGGACCGACCTGCCGCTGGTGGCGGGCGACTCGTTCACGTCCATGTCCAAGATCCCGTTCGAGTCCGTGCACCAGGTCGGGTGAGCCGGGGAGCGGAGGAAAGGGCCACCGACCGTGCGCGGCGCCGACTATGTGATCAAACGAGGGATCTTCGCCGTTGTGACGATCTTCGTCGCGATCACGATCAACTTCTTCCTGTTCCGCGTGCTGCCCGGCACCGCGGTCACCGACCTGTCCCGGGTACCGCACGCCAGCCCGCAGCTGCAGCACGCGCTGACCGTGGAGTTCGGGCTGGACAAGCCGAAATGGGAGCAGTACGTCATCTACCTGAAGAACCTGCTGCACGGGAACATGGGCATCTCGTTCACCTACCAGCAGCCGGTGACTCAGCTGCTGATCCAGGACCTGAAGAACACCATCCCGATGGTGACCGTGGGAACGGTGGCCGCGATCGTGGTCGGGATAATCACCGGCGTCCTGTCCGCCTGGCGCCGGGGGTCCATCGCCGATCACACCAGCACGAACGCGGCGATCTTCTTCTACGCGTTCCCCACCCAGTGGCTGGGGCTGATGCTGCTCATCATCTTCGCCGGAACCCTCCCGGCCGGTGGCATGAGCAACCCGTTCCTGTTCGGGGCCGAGCCGTTCTGGCAGCATCTGGCCGACATCGGCCAGCACATGATCCTGCCCGCCGCCACCCTCATGCTGACCGCCTACGGAAGCTACACGCTCATCGTCCGGTCCTCGATGCTGGAGACCTTCGGTGAGGACTACGTGCTCACGGCGCGGGCCAAGGGCCTGCCGGCGCGGCAGGTCGTCCGGCGGCACGCGTTCCGCAACGCGATGCTCCCGCTGGTCACTCTCGTCGCGCTCGACCTCGGGTACATCGTCGGCGGGGCGGTGCTGATCGAGGTGATCTTCAGCTGGCCCGGCATCGGGCTGGCCATGTATGACGCGATCGGCCAGCGCGACTACCCGATGCTCCAGGGCGGCTTCCTGATCCTGACCATATCGGTGATCTTCCTGAACTTCGCCGCTGACCTGCTCTATTTCCGCCTGGACCCGAGGATCAGCGAATGACACTACCGCTCCAGGACCCACTGCTCTCCGCCGAGGGCAAGGGCCAGCCGTCCCGCCGCACCGGGTTCTTCCGGAGCGTCCTGCGGGAACGGAAATCGGCCGTGATCGGCCTGGCGATCATCATCTTCTTCGTCGTGCTGGCGATCATCGCCCCCTACATCGCGCCCTACAGCGTCACCACGCCGAGCTGCGCGGTGTATGCGCCGCCCTCGCTGCAGCACTGGCTCGGCTGCGACGACGGCGGCTTCGACATGGTGAGCCTGCTCATGGTGGGCGGCCGGATCTCCATGATCGTCGGCTTCGCGGCGACGCTGGTCGCCATGGTCATCGGCGGTGGGGTGGGGATCCTGTCCGGCTACTTCGGTGGGTGGATCGACGTCTCCCTGATGCGCGTCACCGACTACCTGCTGGTCATCCCCGACCTGGTGTTCATGATGGTGATCGCCGACCTGTGGGGCGCCAGCCTGTTCCACGTGATCATGGTGATCGGGATCCTGGAATGGACATCGACGGCCCGGATCATCCGGGCGCAAGTCATGAGCGTGCGGGAGCGGGCCTACGTCAAACGCGCCCGCGGTATGGGCTCGGGCAATTTCCGGATCGTGTGGCGGCACATCATGCCGCAGGTGGGCCCGCTGCTGATCGCCAACACCGTGCTCACCATCGCCATCGCGATCTACCTGGAGACCGCGCTCGCCTTCCTCGGGCTGGAGGACCCCACGGCCGTCACCTGGGGGACGATCCTGGAGAACGCCTTCCAGCGGACCGCGATCTCCTCCGGCGCCTGGTGGGCGATCGTGCCGGCCGGATTCGCGATCGCCGCCGTCATCGTGGGCTGTTTCCTGTTCGGCCAGGCGGTCGAGGACGCGCTCAACCCCCGGCTCAGGGTTGCCCATCTAGCGATCCGCCCATGGCGGCTGCGGCCGCTGGTCGGCCGGGGGCCGGGCGCCATATGAGCCTGCTTGAGGTATCCGGCCTGCACGTCTGGTTCGAGCCGCCCAGCGCCGCGGAGGTACACGCCGTCCAGGGGGTGGACTTCGCGCTGGACGAGGGGGAGCGGTTCGGCCTGGTCGGCGAGTCAGGATGCGGGAAGACCACCACCATCCTCGCGCTCATGGGGCTGCTGCCGCCGAACTCGTACGTCGCCGGGGAGGTCCGTCTGGGTGGCCAGAACATCCTGGCCGGCGGCGAGGACTCGGTGCGGGCATACCGGTGGAAGGACATCGCGATGGTGTTCCAGGGCGCGATGAACGCCCTGAACCCGGTGAAGAAGGTCGGCTGGCAGATCGCCGAGCCGATGGCCTTCCACGGCATCGCGCAGGGCGCCGCCGCCCGCAAGCGGGCCGGCGAGCTGCTGGAGATGGTGGGCATCCCGGCCGCGTCCGGCGAGCGGTACCCGCACGAGTTCTCCGGCGGCATGCGGCAGCGGGCCGCGATCGCGATGGCCCTCGCCTGCGAGCCGAAGATCCTGCTGGCGGACGAGCCGACCACAGCGCTCGACGTCATGGTGCAGGCCCAGATCCTGGAGCTGCTCACCCGGCTGTGCGCGGACCTCGGCCTGGCCCTGATCCTGGTCACCCACGACCTGCCGGTTGTCGCCCAGGTGTGCGAGCGGGCCGCGGTGATGTACGCGGGCGAGATAGTGGAGGCCGGCGCGACCGAAGCGCTCTATCACAGCCCCCGCCACCCGTACACCAGGCTGCTCTTCGCGGCCACGCCCGACCTGTACGGACGGGACGCGATGATCTCCATCCCCGGCGCGCCGCCCCGGCTGGACACCACGGCCGCTGGCTGCCCGTTCCGCCCGCGCTGCGACGTGCCGCTGGCCCGCTGCGCCGATGATCATCCGGAGCTGCGGCTCGTGGAGCCCGGTCACCAGGCCGCCTGCCACCGCAACGAGCTGGTGGGGGCGTTATGAGCGAGAGCAGGGAGGAGGTGCGCCCGGCCCCGGCCGTGGTAGCGGGGGCGACGGCACCAGAGGTCCCGCTGCTCGACGTGGCGGACCTGACGACCTACTACCAGGTGCGGCGCCCCCTGACCGAGCGGCTCACCCGCACCCCGCAGGCGTGGGTGCACGCCGTGGACGGCATCAGCTTCCGGATGGCCCGCGGCGAGATGATGGCCCTGGTCGGGGAGTCCGGCTGCGGCAAGACGACCACCGCCCAGACGATCCTCGGCATGGTCAAGCCGACGAGCGGCGCCATCCGGCTGAACGGCACCGATATCGCCGGGATGGACGAACGGCGGTTGCGCCCGCTGCGGCGCACGCTGCAGATGATCTACCAGGACCCGTACGAGTCGCTCGACCCCCGGTTCCGGGTCCGGGAATCGGTGGAAGAGCCAATGCTCGTGCACGGGATAGGCCGCTCACGGGCCCAGCGGGAGACGCTGGCCGTGGAGGCGCTGGAGCGGTCCGGCCTTGCCCCCGCACGGCTGTTCCTCGACCGGTTCCCGCACGAGCTGTCCGGCGGCCAGCGGCAGCGGGTCGCGATCGCCGCCGCGCTGGTGCTCGGCCCTGACCTGCTGCTCGCCGACGAGCCGGTGTCGATGCTGGATGTGTCGGTGCGGGCCGGGGTGCTGTCGCTGCTGGACTCGCTGCGCCGCAGCGACGACATGGGAATCCTCATGATCACCCACGACCTGTCCACGGCGGCGCGCTTCGCCGACCGGATCGCGGTGATGTACCTGGGGCGGATCGTGGAGCACGGCCCGGCCGCCGACGTGGTGCGCAACCCGCAGCACCCCTACACCAAGGCGCTGCTGTCGGTGGTGCCCAAGCGCGACCCCCGCGAGCGGTCCACCCCGCAGATCCTGACCGGCGAGACCCCGAACCCGGTGAACGTGCCCGCTGGCTGCCGGTTCCATCCCCGTTGCCCGGTGGCGGAGGAACGCTGCAAGCTGGAGGACCCGCAGCTGCGGCTTCCCGCCGCCGCGACCAGCCCCTCCCACCAGGCCGCCTGCCTGCTCATCTGAGCCGCACGCCGGCGCCGGCCGGCCCGGATGTGGGATGAGCCGCCGCGGCGGGCAGGAATGCTATGCCTGGCGACAGCGCCGCCGGCCAGCGGCGGCGGGTCAGCGGGCAGCCGCACGCCGCGGAAAGGGGAAGCGTCCATGACCGGCACCACAGCCGCCATTGCCAGCCCGGTGGATTTCGCCCGTTTCGGCGACTACACGGTGAAGAGGCCCGCCGCGACCGACGGCAGCTTCCAGCGCCCGGCCTACCCCTTCACCGGGCGGGTCACCGCCGATGGCAGCAGCGGCTACCGCGCCGAGCCCGGCCGGTACCACCTGTATGTCTCCCTGGCGTGCCCGTGGGCGCACCGCAGCGTCATCGTGCGGCGGCTGATGGGCCTGGAGGACGTGGTCTCGCTGTCGGTGGTGGACCCGGTCCGTGACGGGCGCGGCTGGGCGTTCCGCGAAGGCCCGGGCTACACCCCCGACCCGGTGAACGGGTTCACCTTGCTCCGGCAGGCCTACGACGCGACCGAGCCCGGTTACGACGGGCACATCTCGGTCCCGGTGCTGTGGGACCGCCGCAGCTCGCGGATCGTCTCCAACAACTTCCCCGACATCACCATCGACCTGGAGACCCAGTTCGGGGCCTGGGCCGCCCCGGGCACCGACCTCTACCCGGCGGCGCTGCGGCCGCAGATCGACGAGCTCGTCGAGCGCGTGTACACCGACGTCAACAACGGCGTGTACCGGTGCGGGTTCGCCACCTCGCAGGCGGCCTACGACGCGGCGGTGGCCCGGCTCTTCGCCATCCTCGACGAACTCGACCGGCGGCTGGCGGGCAGCCGGTACCTGTTCGGGGACACCCTCACCGAGGCCGATGTCAGGCTGTGGGTGACGCTGGCCCGGTTCGACCCGGTCTACGTCACGCACTTCAAGGCCAA
Source organism: Streptosporangiaceae bacterium (assembly GCA_035518495.1). GTDB lineage: Bacteria > Actinomycetota > Actinomycetes > Streptosporangiales > Streptosporangiaceae > UBA9676. Next base: position 43,399 of record DATIXO010000054.1, on the reverse strand, counting down.
TCTGCGCCGGCTCGCGGACTACCCGAACCTGTGGCCGTACGCCCGCGACCTGTACCAGCAGCCCGCGTTCGGGGAGACCACCAGCTTCGATCACATCAAGCGCCACTACTTCGGCACCCACCCGCACCTCAACCCGTCCCGTATCGTCCCGGCCGGCCCACTGCTGGACTGGGACGCGCCGCACCACCGCGACCGCCTGACCGGCTGAGGCCGCCCCACGCTGCGCTGGCAGCGGTCGCAGCCCAGCAGGCCGCGCCTACTGCTGCCCTGCTAGTGACACGGCAGCCGGGTCTCTGGCAATCTGTACGGGCTGAGCTGAGAGGAGGTGCGACACCCGTGTCCATGTTGGTTTCCGCGCCTCCTGGAGCTGGCTGACCGAGACCAGCCGCAGGTGGCGCCGCCTCTGGAAGGTGGCCCCATGGCCGTACGCAACGACAGCATCTCCTCCGAGCGCAGTGACGGCGGGCGCGCGCCCTCGGTCGAACAGCTCGGCCGCGGGCTCGACGCGGTCGCTGGCCTGATCAGCAACATCCGGGCCGACCAGTGGTCAGCGCCGACCCCCTGCACGGACTGGACGGTACGCCAGGTGGTCAGTCACCTGATCGGCATGAACCGGGTCTTCGCCGCGCTGCTCGCCGGCCAGCCGCCTCCGCCCAGGCCGTCCGCGGATCATGTAGACGACGACCTGGCCGGCGCCTACCGCGCCTCCGCGGCCGCGCTGCAGGCCGCGTTTGGGCGGCCAGGAGTCCTCGATCGCACCTACCACGGCCCGCTCGGGACCGCCACCGGCGCCGATCGGCTGCGGATCCGGCTCTACGACCTCCTCGCCCATGGCTGGGACCTCGCGCAGGCCACGGAGCAGCCCGCCGACCTGCCTGATGATCTGGCCGAACAGTCGCTGGCGTTCGCCCGGACCCAGCTGACCGAGCAAGCCCGCCCCGGCCGCTTCGGCCCGGCCCAGGTCGTCGCCGAACGGGCCCCTGCCATCGAGCGGCTGGCCGCCTTCCTCGGCCGCCCAGTCAGCACCGGACAGTGAGCAGATGACTGATCCGGCGAACCGGGACCGCGTTCCCGCGCGGCTGCGCTGCGGCATCGTTGTGCGTGTCCGGGAGGATGCCTGCGAAATTGTCAGGGGCCGGCAGCTTTGCTCCGTTCGGTACGCGACGCTGTTTCCGTCGCCGCGGACCGAACGGGTGTCACCTGGTCACCTGGTGGCCATCGCGACCGCGCCGGACGGCACCGAGGCGGTGGTGTGGCGCTGGTATGACGCCGTCGTGCTCGGCGCGGAGGCCGGCTTGATCAGGCTGTGGGAGCCCTCGCACGGCGAAGTCCTGGCCCAGCCACGGCCCGCGCACCAGGCTCCACAGCCCGGAACTCGTGCCTACCTGTCCGCCGGTCTACCCGGCGCCGGCTGGTGGGTTGCCGGCGGCGCCGCTGCCAGCGCGGAGGACGCCGACGTCGAGCTTGACGAGGTCGAGCAGCTCTACACCGAGCGCGATCTCTGGCACACCCTGGTATGAGATCTGGGGAACTCAGGCGCCATGCGCGTACTCATGGTTGAGCGGCACCGGTGAGGGCCGCTACCGCCAGCGAGCCGAGCGTCGCCAGGTCGTAGCCGCCTTCCTGGACCAGGACCGTGGGACCGAGCGCGGCGGCGGCCCGGGCCGCCTGGCGGTAGCCGTCCGCGCTGACCCGCAGCGGGCTCTCCGGATCGGACTCGGCCGCGTCCAGCCCCAGCGACACCACGATCGCGTCCGGGCGGTGCGCGGCGGCCTCATCGCACAGGGCCGCGACCGCGGCCAGCCAGCCCTCGTCGCCGGTGCCCGGCGCCAGCGGCAGGTTGCGGTTGGCGCCGGCCCCGCCGCCCCGGCCCCGCTCCCCGGCGTAGCCGGCGTAGTGCGGGAACCAGCCCGCACCCGGGTCCACGTGCACGGACCCGTAGAAGACGTCGGCGCGGTCATAGAAGATCATCTGGGTGCCGTTGCCGTGGTGGGCGTCGATGTCGATGACCGCCACCCGGTCCGCGCCCGCGGCCCGCAGCGCCTGGGCGGCGATCGCGGCGTTGTTGAGATAGCAGGAGCCGCCGTAGGCGGCGCGGGTGACGTGATGGCCGGGCGGCCGGCACAGCGCGTAGGCCAGCGGGGCCCCCGCACTGACCAGGCCGGCGGCAGTCAGGGCGGCGTCGGCGGCCCCGCGGATCGCCTCCCAGCTGCCGGGGCCGATCAAGGTCATCGTGTCGTAGCAGTACAGGCCCGCCCGGCCGTGCACGGCCGGCGGTGTGCGCGGCTCCAGCCCGCCCAGCATGCCGGGGGTGGGGAAGACATACGGGACGACCCGGTCGCGGCCGTGCTCCGCTGGGTAGCCCGCCTCCTCCCAGGCGGCCCACACCCCGGCCAGGTGGCTGAGCAGCCCGTCGTCGTGCACCGCCCGCAGGATCTCATCGCCGTGGGGCCGGGCTTCGACGATGGGCGCGCCCTGCGCCGCGAGCGCATCGCGGAGCACCAGCGCCCGGGCGGGCACCTCGGTGCCCACGTCACGCACGCCCAGCCAGACCTCGCCGCCAGGCTCGTGGCGCAGGCAGTCCTCGCTCCAGACCACCGGGACCGCCAGGCCCACCTGCTGCCCTGTCATGCCCGCAGATTACGTCGCGGGAAGGAGCGGCCACGGCGGAATCACCGTGGCCGGCCGGTGGTTGCCGCAGGCATGGCTGCCGGACATCAGATCACGATCACGCCAACCCAGCTGCACGTCGAGATCAGCATCGGCGGTGAGAAGCTGGCCGAGTCGGACCGGGCCGTCCTGCTCGACGAGACAGGGCTGCCAACCCGCTACTACCTGCCCCGGCAGGACGTGCGCACCGAGCTGCTGCACCCCACCGGCCGCCGTACCACCTGCCCGTTCAAGGGCCAGGCATCGTACTGGTCGGCCGAGGCCGGCGGCGAGGTCCACAAGAACCTGGTGTGGAGCTACGAGACGCCGATCCCGCAGGCCGAGGGCATCGCGGGCCTCATGTGCTTCTACACCGAACGGGTCGAGCTGACCGTCGACGGCCGGCCCGTGCCCGCCTGACTGACCCGCGCCGGCCCGCCACGCGCAGGCACGCCACGGTGGTCCCCATGGCGCGCACCTTCCAGACCAGCTCGGCACCCAGCGTTTCGGCATAACGCCGCGCCTCGCCGTCCACGTCGGCCGCGGGCAGGTAGATGTAGTCGAGCGACCCGAACATTGGTCACCTCACCTGCGGCCAGGGCACCCGCCGCGCCGGCGATCTCCGGTCTTCGCGTCACAGCAGCGCCGGCTCTCCATCCTGGCACCCCAGGGCCGTCTCACAGATGGCGGCACCGGACTCGATTAGCATCGGTAACCATGTCACCCCCGCCACCGGCCGCGCCGCAGCGGCCCGCCGCGCCCGGCGCGGACCCCTACGCGTGGATGCGGAACACCGGCGATCCCGCCATGCGGGCCTACCTGGCCGCCGAACGCTCCTACTACGACCAGCAGACGGCCCACACCGCGGCCGTCCGGGACCGGCTGCGGGAGGAGATGTCGGCCCGGGAGGTACCGGCCGACGAGTCGGTGAGCTGGCGGCGCGGGGAGTACGCCTACTTCACCCGGACGCTGCCCGGCCACGAGCACGAGCAGTTCTGCCGCCGGGTGGACGGCCCGGGTGGCGGGCCCGTGGGCGGCGGCCCGGCGGCCGGGACGGCCAGCCCACCAGCTCAGGCGGGCAGCCCGCCGGCTGAGGTGCTGCTGGATGAGAACCTGCTGCTGGACGACCCGGACTGCAACGGTGCCTACGTGGCGCTCGGCGTGCGGGAGGTCAGCCCGGACGGCACGCTGCTCGCCTACTCGGTGGACTTCGACGGCGACGAGGTCTATCAGCTACGGATCAGGGACCTGGCCAGCGGCGAGGACCTGATGACCGGGGCAGGGCTGCCGGAGCGGATCGGGCGGACCTACTACGGGCTGGCCTGGTCGGCGGACTCGCGCTCGCTGTTCTACATCGTGACCAACGCCGCCTACCGGGCGTATCAGGTCTGGCGGCACGACATCGGCGCGGATCCCGCCCAGGACGTGCTGGTGTTCACCGAGGACGACGAGCGTTTCGACGTCATCGTGCGGGCGACACGCAGCGGGGCGTACGTCCTGCTGGAGACCGAGAGCCGCGACACCGCCGAGACGCTGGTCATCCCGGCGACGGACCCCACGGCGAAGCCCGTCGTTTTGCAGGAAAGGCGGACGGGGGTGGAATACCGGGCCGATCACGCCGACGGCCCGGACGGGGGCGAGTTCTACCTGGTCACCAACGACGGGGCGGTCGAGTTCCGGCTCGTGCGCGGCCCGGTCACCCGCGCGCCGGGGCAGGACGGCTGGACCGAGGTGATCGCCGGCGCCGACGGCACGCGGCTGGTGTCGTGCGACGTGTTCGGCCGGTTCCTGGTGGTGGAGCAGCGGCGGGCCGCGGCCGCCCAGCTGCGGGTGATCGACCGGGAGACGGGTGAGCAGCGGCTGATCGAGGCGGCCGGGCCGGAGGTGGCGCTGGCGCTGGCGGTCAACGAGGACTATCAGGCGGCCGCGGTGACCGTGCGCACCCAGTCGCTGATCGACCCGCCGTCCTGGCATGACGTGGACCTGGCCAGCGGCGGGTGGCGGCTGCGCAAACGGCAGCAGGTGCCCGGCTACGATCCGGCCGGCTACCGGACGCAGCGGATCACCGCGCCCGCCCCGGACGGCACCGCGATCCCGGTGACGGTCGCCTACCGGGCGGGGCTGCCGCAGGACGGCACCGCGCCCTGCCTGCTCTACGGCTACGGGGCCTACGAGGACTGCGAATGGCCGGAGTTCAGCTCACCGGTGGTGAGCCTGCTCGACCGCGGCTACGTGTACGCGGTCGCGCACATCCGGGGCGGCGGCGAGGGCGGGCGGCGGTGGTGGCTGCAGGGCCGGCTGGACCGCAAGCGCACCACGTTCACCGACTTCATCGCGGTTGCCGACGCGCTGGCCGACGGCGGATGGGCGGCGGGCGGCGCGATCGTGTCCCGCGGCCTGTCCGCGGGAGGCCTGCTGCAGGGCGCGGTCTACTCGATGGCCCCGCAGCGCTGGCGGGCGGTGGTGGCCGAGGTGCCGTTCGTGGACGTGGTCAACTCCATGTCCGACCCCACCATCCCGCTGACCATCGCCGAGTGGGACGAGTGGGGCGACCCGCGCGAGCCGGCGATGCGGGCGTACATGGAGTCCTACAGCCCCTACGACAACGTGCCCGCCGGGCCCCGGCCGGACCTGCTGGTCACGGGCAGCCTGCACGACCCCCGGGTGCTGGTGCACGAGCCCGCCAAGTGGGTGGCCCGGCTGCGGGCGACCAGCCCGGCCGCGGCGGCTGGCGGGGCAGGCGATGGCCGGGTGCTGTTCCGGGCGGAACTCGGGGCCGCGGCGCACGTGGGCCCCAGCGGCCGTTACAGCAAGCTCGCGTACGAGGCCGAGGTCTTCGCGTTCATCCTGGACACCGCCGGCCAGCGCCCCGGCGCCGGTCCCGGCTGAACGGGGCCGCCGTCACGGCGTGCGCTCGAGTTCGGCGGCGATCGCGAGCACGGCGGCGCCCGTCGTCTCCCGCCAGACGCTGAGGGCGGTCGGCCAGGTGGAGAACTTCACCACGACCGTCTGCGACGGCCCGTGGACGAACACGTGCTGCCCGTTGATGCCGGAGGCGTAGTAGAACGGCAGGCCCGGATCATCCACCCACCAGCAGTTCCGGTAGTGGGCGCCGGCCGGGTAGCCGGGGAGGTAGTCGCCGCCGCCGGTGAAGGCGTCCGCCCCGTCCGGGGCGCCGCGGACCGTGTCGTCGACCCACCACGCGGGGACCACCTCCTTGCCCTCCCGCTGGCCGCGGCGCAGGTACAGCTGGCCGAACCGGGCGGCGTCGCGCAGCGTGGCGCAGATGCCGCCGTCGGCCATCGGGTTGCCGTGGGCGTCGACGGTGATCTCGGCGTCGAACTCGGCCCCCATCGGCTGCCACAGTCCGGTCGCGATGAGCTCGTGCAGCCGCGCCCCGGCGGCGCGCTCGATCACCCACGCCAGCACGTCGGTGAGGATCGAGCGGTACCGGAACGGCCCGCCGTGCGGGCCGTCGTTGCGCAACGTGGCGAAGTAGGCGATCGCGTCCTCCGGCACCGGGCCGCCCGCGGGCGGCCGCCACAGGTACACCCGCTCGTAGGTGCGCACGTCGGCCTCGGGATCGGCGTAGTCCTCGTTGAAGGCGGTGCCGGCCCGCATGTCGAGCAGGTGCTGGACGGTGGCGCCGTCGAACGAGGTCCCGGCCAGCTCCGGCACGATCGCTGTGACCGGGGCCGAGACGTCGAGCTGGCCGCGGCCCGCCAGCACCCCGGCGGCCGCCGCCGTCACCGACTTGGACACCGACATCAGCAGGTGTGGTGTGTCCGGCGCCATCTGGTTGAAGTACTGCTCGGTGACGATCCGCCCCCGGTGCAGGACGCAGAACCCGTCGGTGCAGCTCTGCGCCAGCAGCTCGGCGACGGTCAGCTCCTGGCCCCCGCTGGTGAACCGGAGGCCGCTCAGGTCGCGCTCGGCCCGGGGCAGCGGCCAGGCCGGGCCGGCCCCGCGCGGTATCCGGGCGGTCGGGATCAGCTCACGCACATGCTGGAACGCCCACCGGTTGAACGGCGGGTCCTGCCAGTTCCCGAGCGTCACCCGTGATCCGGGCGCGAACGGCGGCGCCCCGGCCATCAGGCCGCCGCCGGGCCGGCCCTGCCCGCCCGGCCCGTCGCCGGCCGCCCGCGCCATCACAGCCCCGGACGGCGCTTGGGCATGTCCATCCAGGGCATCTGCTCCTCGTGCGCGGCGGCGATCCGGAACACGGTGACGTCGTCGTAGGTCTTCCCGACGATCGACAGGCCGGTGGGCACGCCGTCGCGGGAGAGCCCGGACGGCACGCTCATCACCGGGCACCGGCTGGCGATGTTGAACGGCAGCGTCATCATCACGTCCAGCCAGTCCGTGCTGGCGCGGCCGTTCACCTCGACCGGCTGGCCCGGGTCGTACTCGGCCGGCAGCGCCGGGACCGCGAAGGTGGGGCAGATGAGCGCGTCGAACTCGTCCAGCAGCTCGCCGAGCGGGGCGTAGATCTGCCGTTCCAGCAGGAGACCGGGCACGTAGTCGTCCTTGGACACCCGGTCCGCGGCGGCGACGAAGGCCCGCGTGTAGGACGTCAGCTCGTCGGCGTGCTTGGCGTAGATCTCCTTCATCGACGGGCCGAAGATCATCCCGAAGTGGATGTCCGCCGCCCGCTTGATGGCCTCCAGGTCCCACGGCAGCTCGACGTCCTCGACGTGGGCTCCCGCGTAGCGCAGCCGGTCCGCCGCCGCACGGCTGTTCGCGGCCACGTCCGCGTCCACGTCGTAGCAGCCCAGGTCGGCGCAGAAGGCGATCCGCAGGCCGGCGGCTGGCGCCAGCTCACCGGGTATCTCCAGCTTGGGGCGGATCGACACGACGTCGCTCGGGTGCGGCCCGGCGATCACGTTCTCCAGCAGCGCGCAGTCGGCGACGGTCCGGGCCAGCGGGCCCTCGTGGCAGTAGTGGTCGAGGTTGAATATCTCCATCTCCGGCACCCGGCCGTACGGCGGCTTGAACCCCACCACGCCGCAAAACGATGCCGGGATCCTGATCGAGCCGCCGATGTCCGAGCCGGTCGCCAGGGCCGCCGTGCCGGCGGCGAGCGCGGCCGCCGACCCGCCGCTCGACCCGCCCGGGGAGTAGTCGGTGTGCCACGGGTTGCGGGTGACGCCCCAGAGCCGGGACCAGGTGACCGGCGCGCAGGAGAACTCCGGGGTGGTGGTCCGGGCGTGCACGATGCCGCCTGCGTCGATGATCCGCTGCACGAAGACGCTGGTCTGCTGCGCCACCACATCGCGCAGCGGCAGCGACCCGAGTGTGTTGTGCTGGCCGGCAATCTCGGCCTCTTCCTTCACCGCCACCGGCAGGCCCTCCAGCGGCCGCGGCGTCCCGCCCTTGCCCGCATAACGGGCTTCCGCGGCGCGGGCCTGTTTCAGCGCCTGGTCGTAGAAGGTCTCGGCGAAGGCGTTGATCACCGGCTCGACCGCCTCGGCGCGGTCGATCACCGCCGTGACCAGCTCGACCGGTGACAGCTCCCCCGAGCGGAACGCCCGGAGGGCCTCGGTCGCAGGCAGGTAGTGAAGGTCGGTCATGGGATTCCGGGTTCCTCTCCGGCGCCAGCCAGGGCCCGGCGCCTCGGTTTCCAGCCTGGCCTCGGCACGCTGGCGCGCAGCCGCTGCGTGTAGGGGTCCTGCGGGTCGTCGAGCACGCGCGCGGTGGGGCCGCGCTCCACCACCTTGCCGCGGTGCAGCACGATCGCCTGGTCGGTGAGCTGGCGCACCACCGCCAGGTCGTGGCTGATCAGGATGAAGGAGACGCGGGTGGAGTCGCGGATGTCGGCGAGCAGGTTCAGCACCTGGGCCTGGATCGACACGTCCAGCGCGGCGACCGATTCGTCGAGGATCAGGATGCGCGGCTCGGCCGCGAGCGCCCGCGCGATGGCGACCCGCTGCCGCTGGCCGCCGGACAGGGCACGGGGCAGGGCGCGGGCCTGGCGCTGGTCCAGGCCGACCAGGTCGATGAGCTCGGCGATGCGGGCGCGGCGCCGGCCGGCGGGCCAGCCGTGGTGCAGCCGGAGCACCTCGTCGATGGTGGCCTCGGCGCTCTGGCGCGGGTCCAGGCTGGTGTAGGGGTCCTGGAACACGATCTGCACCTCGCGGCCGCGCCGGCGCCGGTCCCTCGCCGACCGGGGCGGCCGGGACCGGTCGTGGCCGCAGGCCGTGATCGTCCCGGTGGTCGGCCGCTCCAGGCCGACGATCATCCTGGCGATGGTGGTCTTGCCCGAGCCCGACTCCCCGACGATGGCCAGCGACCCGGCCTCCGGGATGCCGAACGAGACGTCGTCGACCGCGACCAGCGGGCCGAACTCCTTGCGCAGGCCCGCCACCTCCAGCGCGGCCGTCCCGTTGGTGTCCGGCGCCGGGGCTCCAGCCGCCGCGGTCTCAGGCATCGGCGCTCACCTGGAGCTTCCCGCGCAGCTCCTGCGTGCGCGCGCACCGGGACAGGCCGCCGCCGATCTCCACCAGCTCCGGCACCGCGGCCAGGCAGATGTCGCGGGCGTGCGGGCAGCGCGGCGCGAACGCGCACTCGTCCTGCGGCGCCTCGAACGCCGACAGCGGCCGGCCGGGAATCGCCCGCAGCCGGTGCGCCGTCTGCCCGATGTCCGGCCGCGCCCCCGCGAGCGCGGCCGTGTACGGGTGCAGCGGATCGTCGTGCAGCAGCGACGAGCGGCGGATCTCCACGATCTGGCCGGCGTACATCACCGCGGTGCGGTCGCAGATCGCGGCGGCCAGTTCCAGGTCGTGCGTGATGAAGAGCATGGTCAGGCCGAACTCGCGGCGGAGGTCGTCGAGTATCGCCATCACCTCCGCCTGGGTGGTGACGTCGAGCGCGGTTGTCGGCTCGTCGGCCAGCAGCAGCCGCGGCTGGGTCAGCAGCGCCGCGGCGATCATCACCCGCTGCAGCATGCCGCCCGACAGCTGATGCGGGTACTGCCGGAGCCGGCGCTCCCCGTCCTCGATGCCGACCTGGCCGAGCATGTCGACGGCGCGGGCACGAGCCTGGCTGGCCGGGACCGACATGTTCGTCCGGAGCGCCTCGGTCATGAAATCGCCGATCCGCCGGACCGGGTTGGTGTGCGCCCGCGGATCCTGGAAGATCATCGCCACCTGGCCGCGGTACTGGCGCAGCGCGGCGCCGGCGAGCGAGCTGACGTCGCGGCCGTCGAACCGGATCGAGCCGGTGACCTCGGCCCCGGGGGGCAGCAGCCGGTCGATCGCGCGCGCCGTCATCGACTTGCCCGAGCCTGACTCTCCCACCAGGCCGAACGCCTCACCCGGGCGCAGCGAGAAGCTCACGTCGCGCAGCACCGGCCGGTGGATGCCCTCGATCGGCAGCCGGACCGTCAGGCCGTCGACGTCCAGCAGCGGCGCGGCGGGCGTGCCCTCGGCCGGCGTGACCGCGGCTGGGGCGGCCCCGGGATCGCTCACCGGGGAGCCCCCATGGCCTGCTCGAACAGCCGCTCGCCCAGGATGTTGAACGCGATCACGACGACCACGATGCACACGCAGGCGGCGAGCGCGGGCAGCGGGTAGCCCTGCGGGATGCCGTCCTGGTTCTCCGAGATCATGACCCCCCAGTTGGGCTCGGGCGGCTGCACCCCCAGGCCCAGAAAGGAGATGGCGGCGAGGTCGACCATGGCGTACCCGAACAGGATGGTCGCCTGGGCGACGATGAGCGGCATGACGTTGGGGATCAGGTGCCGCAGGCAGATCGAGGTGGAAGAGGCTCCCTGCACCTCCAGCGCGGCGACGTACGGCTGGCTCCGCTCCTTGAGCGCCGCGCCGCGCAGCACCCGGGCGACGTAGGGCATGTAGGCGATGGACAGCGCGATCGCCGCGGCCACCAGGCCCGCGCCGAACACCGCCGCCGCGAGGACCGCGAGCAGGATGCCGGGGAAGGCGAACAGGACGTCGAGACCGGAGGAGATGAAGGCGTCGAGTGCGCCGCCCCGCCAGGCGGCCGTGACCGCGAGCAGCGTGCCAGCGGTCATGCTGCCGATGACGACCGCCAGCGGCCCGAGCATCGACGTCCGCGCCCCCACGATCAGCCGGGACAGCACGTCGCGCCCTTCGAAGTCATACCCGAGCAGGTGACCGCCGACCGGGCCGACCCAGGCCAGCGAGAGGTTCGGCGTGATCGGGTCGTAGGGGGCGAGGAGGGTGCCGAAGACCGCCATGAAGATCGCGACCGCGATGACGATCGCGGACGCGATGCCGGCCGGCCCGGTGGCGCGCAGCATGCCCACGGCCCGGACGCCGCGCGTGGTGGACCGGACCGCTACCGGGACGGCCGCGCTCATTCCTTTGCCTCTCTCGCGGGCGCTTCGCTGGCTTCGAGAGGCAGGTCCGCGGCGCCGGGACACCGCTGACGCTGGGTCGTGCCGGAGGCGCGCCAGCAAGTGCTGTGGCCCGGCGCCTGCGGCGTTCTGGGCCAGCCCGAGATCAGCAGAAGCCGTCTCATTGTGCCCTGCTTCCCAGCGCGACCCGCGGGTCGAGCACCGCGTAGAGCACATCGACCAGCAGGTTGATCACCACGAACGCGGTCACCAGCACCAGCGAGATGCCCTGCACCACCGCGAGGTCCTTGTCCTCGGCGGACGCGACCAGGTAGGCGCCGAGCCCGTTCAGGCTGAACGCGACCTCGACCACGGCCGCGACCGCGATCAGCGAGGCGATCGTGATGCCGCTGATCGTGGTGATCGGGATGGCGGCGTTGCGCAGGATATGGCGGCGGATCAGCTGGCGGCCGGGGATGCCGCGGCTGACCGCCGTCTGCACGTGCTCGCGCTTGCCCTCCTCCCGGACCGACGCCCGGGTGACCCGGGCGACGATCGCGAGTGAGGAGATGGCCAGGGCGACCGCTGGCAGCGTGAAGTGCCTGATGTTGCTGAGCAGGTCGGTGCCGTTCCCCAGCGCCGGGAACCAGCCGAGCTTGACCGCGAACACCAGGATGAGCACGATCGCGGCCACGAAGGCGGGGATGGCCGCCGAGACCGCGGTCGTCACCAGCGTGCTCGTGTCGAGCGCCCCCGGCCGCAGCCCGGACAGGATGCCCAGGCCGATCCCCAGCACGACGATGATCAGCGACGCGTACAGGACCAGCCCGGCGGTGGTCCAGATCCGGGACGCGATCAGCGTGGACACGTTCTCCCGCAGCGTGATCGAGATCCCCAGGTTCCCGTGCAGCACGTTGTCGAGCCAGTACCAGTACTGGGCGAAGAAGGGCTCGTTCAGGTGATAGCGCGCCTCAAGCACGGCGATGCTGCTCGGCGGCAGGGACCGGCCTCCCGACAGCGCCGTGACCGGGTTGCCTGGCGCCAGGTACAGCGCCGCGAAGATCACGAAACTCGCGACGAGCAGGCTGGCCACCAGCATGGCCAGCCTGCGCGCGAAGAAGCGCCAGCGCATCGGCTCAGCCGGTCCGGCTCAGCCACTCCCGCCCAGGCTGTTGGCCCAGGGGGCGAACATGTAGGCGAAGGACGCCACCGCCCCGGTCAGGCCCTTGCCCAGCAGCAGCAGCGAGGTCGGCTGGACGTCGGGGATCCACGGCAGCTGCTGCATCGTCAGCTTCTCGGCGTCTGCCACCAGTGCTGCCCGCTTGTCCAGGTTCGCCGTGCTGCGCGCCGTCTCCAGGTCCGCGGTGATCTTCGGGTTGTTGAAGTTGGTGTAGTTCTGCGAGCCGCCCGGCAGGACCAGGGTGGACAGCAGCGCCGCCGGGTCGGCGTAGTCGCCGTAGTTCACGGTCAGGAAACCGTCGATGCCCGCCCGGGCCTTGGGGTCGATGAAGAAGTTGATGTAGTTCTGCGCCGACACCGACTTCAGCACGACCTTCAGCCCGATCGCCTGCGCCGCCGCCTGGTAGGCGCCGGTCACCGCGGAGATGTTCGCCAGCTGGCTGGAGGTGCCGATCGTGAGGGTCTTGCCGGTGGCCCCGGCCTGCTGGACGAGCTTCTTCGCCTCGCTGATGTTCTGCGTCAGCATCGGCGAGGAGTTGTAGGCGGCGACGAACACCGACTTGCCGTAGCCGAACGTGCCCGGGTTCGACAGCCAGCGCGGCATCAGCGCCGCGCCCTTGTAGACCGAGTTGATGATGCCCTGCCGGTTCAGCGCCAGCGACAGCGCTTCGCGCACCTTGAGGCTGCCCAGCACGCCCTTGAAGCTGGAGACGATGAACGCGTCGGTGGACCAGCCTGGGCCCTGGTACACCTTGACCGCGCTGCTGTTCTTCAGCTGGTCGAGGGTGGGGAGCGCGAACGAGTACGACCCCTGGATCGCGTTGGTCAGCATGCCCGAGGTGAAGGACGAGACGTCCGGGGCGCCCTTGATGGTGATCTGGCCGATGAGCGGGTGCACCGAGGTGTTCCAGTAGTGCGGGTTGCGGACCGCGACCACGCCCACGCCCGGGTTCCAGGACTTGAACATGTACGCGCCGGTGCACATGATGCTGCCCGCCGGCGTGCCGTAGTTCTTGCCCTCCTTCTGGGCGAAGGCCTTCTCGATGATGATTCCCGGCATCGAGGCCAGCTCGCCCTCCAGCCAGTAGTCGGGCTGCTTGAGGGTGATCGTCACCTGGCTGGACCCGGTCGCCGCGATCGACTTGACCCGGTTGAACACCAGCGAGTAGAACCCGCCGAGCTTGGGGTCGGTGTTGCGGTCCAGGCTGTAGACCACGTCGGCGGGGGTGACCGGGTGGCCGTCCCAGAACTTCACCCCGGACCGCAGCGTGAACACCATGGTGGTGGGGCTGGGATTGGCGACGGTGGCCAGGCCGGGCTGCAGCGAGCCGTCGGGCGCCTGGCGCAGCAGCGACTCACACATCAGCGAGTCGGCCGTGTTCTCCGGGTAGTCGAAGGCATAGATGGGGTCGAGCGAGTTGACGTCACGGTAAACGGCCCACACCACCGACGGCACCGTCTTGGTGCCGGCCGGGGTGGCCGCCACCAGGCCCTTGGTGGGTGAGATGTTGCCCGCTGTAGACGAGCCCGCGCCGCCCGCGGACCGGCCGCACGCCGCGGCCGTCAGTGCGCACGCTGCTACCACGGCGGTGACAAGCCACCGGCTGCGCCTGCTGCCCATTGGTCCTCCTTGCTGCCACCCCATCGTGGCGGGCGGGTCTGCTATCGCTGCTGGTAAACGACCTGGCCACGGATCCAGGTCTGGATGACCGCCGCCTGGCAGATCTCGCCCGCCGGGAGGTGGGCGAGATCTGCGTTCACGACGGCGAGATCGGCGTCGTAACCGTCGGCGATCGACCCGGTCACGGTGCCGAGGCCGTTGACCCGGGCGCTGCCCGACGTGTACGCGGTCAGGATCGACGTCAGGCCGATGGCCTGCCCGGGCAGGAACGGGTCGCCGCCCGCGCCGTCGGCCAGGGTGGGCAGGCTCCTGTTGACGGCCACGTGCGCTCCCCACAGCGGGTTGGGGCTGCTCACCGGCCAGTCGCTGCCCGCGCACAGCGCCGCGCCGGATGCCTCCAGCGACCGGAATGGGTACTGCCAGCCGGCCCGCCGGTCCCCGAGGAAGGGGATGGTCAGCTCGTCCATCTGCGGCTCGTGCGTTGCCCAGAGCGGCTGGATGTTCGCGGTGGCAGACACCCGGGCGAAGCGCGGGACGTCCTCGGGGTGGACCACCTGCAGGTGCGCCAGGTGATGCCGGGGCCCGCGCCCGTTGGCCTGGCGGGCCGCCTCCACGGCGTTCAGGGCGTTGCGGACGGCGCGGTCGCCCAGCGCGTGGAAGTGAACCTGGAACCCTTCGCGGTCGAGCGCGGTGACGAAGGCGGGGAGCTCGCCGGGATCGATGAAATCGAGGCCGGCCTGGCCGGTCGAGCACCCGTCGCCGTCCAGGTAGGGCTCCAGCATGGCGGCGGTGTGGTTCTCGGCGACACCGTCCAGCATCATCTTCACGCTGGTGGCGTGGAAGTTCCCGGCCTGCCCGGCGCTGCGCTGGTCAAGTAGCTCACCGAGTTGTTCCATGCCGCGGCCGCGGTCCCACCACAGGGCCCCGACCACCCTGGCCAGCAGCGTGCCTGCCCGCGCCGCCCGCAGGTAGGCCGTCATGGGGTCGGGGTCGCCGTGGTGCCGGCCGATGATCGCGTCCTGCCAGCCGGTGATGCCGAGTGAGAGCAGGTAATCCTGGGCGGTCAGCAGCGCGGTGTACCAGTCGTCCTCGGTGACCTCGGGCAGCAGGTGGGATACCAGGATGGCCGCGCCCTCCTGCAGCATGCCGACGGGCTCGCCGGAGGCGTCCCGCTCGATCCGGCCATCCGCCGGGTCCGGCGTCGAGGCGCCGATGCCCGCCAGGGCGAGCGCCCGGCTGTTCACCCATACGCCGTGGCCATCCCGGTTGGGCAGGAACACGGGCCGGTCGGGCACGACCGCGTCGAGCGCGTGCCGCGTTGGTATCCCGCCCGGGAAGGCGTCCATGGACCAGCCGCCCCCCACTATCCATTCCTCGTCGGGGTGAGCGGCGGCGTAGGCGGCGATGAGGTCGATGTAGCCATCCGCCGTCGAGGCCGAGCTCAGGTCACAGCGCCGCATCTGATCGCCGGCGAAGACGGGATGGGCGTGCGCGTCCACGAAGCCGGGAAGAAGGGTGCCGCCTGCCAGGTCGACGGGCTCCGCGCCGCCGAGCGGGCCTGCCGACTCAGCCGGGCCGACCCCGGTGATCCGCCCGCCAGCGGACCGGACACAGGTGCCTGCCGGGAGGAATGTGCGGCCGTCAAAGACGGTGCCGTTGTGGAAGACGATCTCTTCGGTTACCGGCACAGCCCGGGCCTCCCTGACGAGCGGATGCCCGAGATTAGATCAGCGGTTCAAAATTGTTGTCAATGCCTGTGACAAGGCTTCGGCGCCCCTAGACTCAGCCGCGACGGCCACCGGCCTGAGGATCACCTGAGGGCCACCTGAGGGGGCAGGGACGCGACGATGACCAGCATCTCCGCCACCGGCCGGCGCTCAGGCCCGCGACAGCGGCGGGGCCTGCGGCGCGGCAGCCTGTCGCCGGAGCTGATCGTCAGGGAGAGCGTGCGGCTGCTGGACGCCGAAGGCACCGACGGGTTCAGCCTGCCCAAGCTGGGCCGTGCGCTCGGCGCGGACCCGACCGCGGTCTACCGGCACTTCGCGAGCAAGGACGACCTGCTGCTGGCCATCGCCGACTCTCTCATCGCGGAGGCCATGGCGGGGATCACCCCGCAGCCGTGCTGGGTGGACACGCTGTCCGATGCCGCGAGGCGGCTGCGGCGCACCTATCTTGCCCATCCCGCGGCAGCCTCGCTGTCCGCCTGCCGCACCACGCAGCGGCCAGCGGAGATGAGGATCGTGGATACCACGCTCGGGGCGGTTCTCGCGGCCGGGTTCGAGGGGGCGGAGGCCGCCCTTGTCTACCGTGCGCTCGCCGATTTCACGCTCGCCTGGGCGGGCTTCGAGGCCAGCTTCCTCGCGCTGGACAGCCGTTCGCAGGCCGCGGACCAGGCGGCGTGGACCCGGGCGTACCTGGCGGTGGACCCGGCGGAGCATCCGCATATCTGGCAGGTCCGGCAGGAACTGCCCGGCGTCGACGACGACGCCATCTTCGAGACCGTCCTGTCGCTGGTCCTCGACGGGCTCATGGGACGGGCGCCGCGCCCCTGCGCCTGCCACGCCCCCTCCGCCAGCCTTCACCATGGAGTCAGGGCTCGCGGGTGACCTCTGCCGGGTCCTTGTCCGTGCGCAGCCCCTGGTAGGACGGTGCGCGCATGCGCCCGGCCTGGGTCCACCCGGTGAAGCTCACCTCGATCACCAGCACCGGCTCCACCCAGACCGCGCGGCGGGCATGCTCGGGCGGTACGGCGCCCGCGAACGGCGGCGCGGCCCGGCGCAGCGGTGTCAGCCGCTGCCAGAGCATGTCCAGGGCCTGCTGGCTGAACCCGGTGCCGACGTGGCCCGCGTACTCCAGCCCGCCCGGGCCCTGCACACCGATGAGCAGCGAGCCGAACTGGCCGGCCCGCTGGCCTTCGCCCGGCTTCCAGCCCCCCACCACGACCTCCTGCCGCCGGAGGTTCTTGACCTTGCGCCAGCTGCCGGTCCGCTTGCCAGGCTCGTAGCGGGACGCCAGCCGTTTGGCGACGATGCCCTCCAGGCCGTGCTGGCGGGACACGGCCTGCACGTCGGCGCCTGCCTCCCCGGTGAACGAGGGCGGCGTCTGCCAGCGCGCGCCCTGCAGGGCGAGCTCTTCCAGCAGCGCGCGGCGCGCCCGGTAGGGCTCGTCGAGCAGCGGCCGCCCGTCCAGGTGCAGCAGGTCGAAGGCGAGGTAGGTGACCGGCACGCTCTCGGCCAGCCGCGCCACCGCGGCCGGCCTGGCGTTCATCCGCTGCTGGAGCCGCTCGAAGTCGGGCCAGCTGTCCGCGCCCATGGCCACGATCTCCCCGTCCAGGACGGCCTGCCGCCTGCCCACGGCCGCTCCCAGGCCACCGAGTTCGGGGTAGCCGCTGGTGATGTCCTGCCCGGTTCGTGACAGCAGCCGGGCCCGCCCGCCCCCGATGAAGGCCAGCGCGCGCAGGCCGTCCCACTTCATCTCGTACGCCCAGCTGCCGTCGTCGGCTGGCAGGTCCCCGGGCCGGGCCAGCATCGGCTCGATCCGGTCGGGCAGCGGCAGCCGCTCCCGGTGGATCATCCAGCTGTCATCGCCGGTGCGGAACAGGACGTACCCGCCGGTCAGCCTGCTGCCGTGCAGGAACACCTTGACCTCGCGGTCGTCCCACTTGACCGTCTGATAGGTGCCGTGGTCCCAGATCGTGACCGCGCCAGCGCCGTACTCGCCGCGCGGGATCTCGCCGGAGAAGCTGGCGTACTCCAGCGGGTGGTCCTCGGTGTGCACCGCGAGGTGGTTGACACCCGGGTCGTCCGGCACCCCCTTGGGCAGCGCCCAGGACACCAGCACACCGTCGCGCTCCAGCCGGAAGTCCCAGTGCAGCCGCCGGGCGTGATGCTCCTGCACCACGAAGATCCCCGCGGAGGCCGGTTCCCCGGGCGCGGGAGCAGCGTCGGCACCGGGCCCGGCCCCGGCAGCGGCCGGCCTCTGGCCATCCGGCGTGGCGGGCATCGGCTCGGGGGTCCGGCCCCGGTTCCGCTTGCGCCGGTAGTCCTGTAGCGGGTCCACCTCCCTGATCTACCCAGCCCGGTACCGGTCGACCAGCTGCCGGATGATGACGTTGCGCTGGATGTCGTTGGTCCCCTCGCCGACCACCATCAGCGGCGCGTCGCGGTAATAGCGCTCGATGTCGAACTCGGCCGAGTACCCGTAGCCCCCGTGCACCCTGATCGCGTCGGCGGTGACCTGGAGGCAGGCCTCGGACGCGAACAGCTTCGCCATGCCCGCCTCCAGGTCGCTGCGCCGGCCGGTGTCGAGCGCCGCGGCGGCGCGCGTGGTGAGCAGGCGCGCCGCCTCCACCTGGGTGGCCATGTCGGCGAGGCGGTGGCCGACCGCCTGGTGGCGCCAGATCGGCTGCCCGAAGGTCTCCCGCTGCTGGGCGTACCGGAGCGAGTCCTCCAGCGCGGCCCGCGCGACCCCGACCGCCCGCGCGGCGACCTGGATCCGGCCGAGTTCGAGCCCGTCCATCATCTGGGCGAACCCGGCGCCCTCCTGCCCGCCCAGCAGCGCGCCCGCGGGGCACTGGTAGCCGTCGAACACGAGCTCGCAGGTCTCGACGCCCTTGTAGCCGAGCTTGGGCAGGTCGCGGGAGACGGTGAAGCCGGGCCCGTGCCCGGCGAGCAGGATGCTGATGCCGCGGCTGGCGGGCACTGCGTCCGGGTCGGTCTTGCACAGCACCGCGGTCACGCCGGCCGCCCGCGCGTTGGTGATCCAGGTCTTCACGCCGTCGATCCGGTAGCCGCCAGCGGCCGGGGCCGCCCTGGTCCGGATGGCCTGCAGGTCGGAGCCGCCGCCCGGCTCGGTCAGCGCCATGGCGGCCCGCACCTGGCCGGTGGCCATCCGCGGCAGCCACGTGTCCTTCTGCTCGTCCGTGCCGAACCTGGTGATCAGGCGGGCGACCACGCTGTGCCCGCCCATCGTCCCGGCCAGGCTCATCCATCCCCGGGCCAGCTCCTCGGTGACCAGCGCGAAGCAGGTGGTGGAGACCCCGGCACCGCCGTACCGCTCGGGGATGACCAGGCCGTAGACGCCGAACCGCTTCATCGACTCGATCAGCTCGGCCGGGTAGGTGTCGGCGTGCTCGAGGTCGCGCGCGACCGGGCGGACGCTGTCTTCCACCCAGTCGTGGACGACGGCCACGATGTCACGCTCGTCCGGGCCGAGGTCGGCGATCTCGGGTGCTGCCATGGCGGGCTGGTCTCCTCAGGGGCCGGTGGGCGGATGGTGGCCGGTGGGCGCGGCCGTCGGCGCCCCGGTCACCGGGTGCCCGGGGCGGGGGAGCCGAGCCGCCCCCGCAGCTGCAGCCGGTAGGAGTAGCGGTCGGGATGGAAGTGGTTGACCGCCAGTTCCAGCGGCGCCAGCTCCCGGTCCCGGTAGAGCCGGTCGATCCGCAGCACCGGCAGGCCCGGCGGGCAGCCCAGCCGGTGCGCGATCTCGGCGGAGGCCGCGGTGGCGGTGGCGTTCTGCACGGCGCTGTCGATCGGGCGGTCGCTCACCCGGTCGACCAGGCTGATCATGGTGAGCCGGGCACGGCTGCCCGGCTCGGCCAGCCCGGCCATCTCCGGCAGCCCGCGCAGCCTGCGGCCGATCTCCAGCGGGACGTGCACGCGGGTGTAGCAGAACGGCACCCGGTCGTGCAGCCGCAGGAACGAGGTGGCCATGACGGTGTCCTCGGCGGCCTGCAGCTGGCCAGCGATCTCGACGCTCGCCAGCACGTGCAACGGCTCGACCACCTGCAACTCGGTGTCGAGCGACAGCGCCATCAGGTCGTCGATGCTGCCGAACGACCGCAGGTACTTGCCCTCGCCCGGCGCCGCGAAGGTGCCCCGGCCGCGGACCCGGTAGATGACGCCCTCGGTGACGAGCTCCTGGAACGCCCGGCGCACCGTCTGCCGGCCCAGCCCGGTGGACGCGACGAGCTCGGCCTCGGTCGGCAGCCGCTGGCCCCCGGCATAGCGCCCGGCAGCGATGGCCTGGCGCAGGCTGGCCGCCACCTGGCGGTAGGCACTGGCCTGGGCCGGCTCGTCAGGCACGGCGCGCAACGATGCGCGGGCGGCTCTGGCTTCCAACGCGGGACTCCTGCCCAGGGCATGGCGGGTGGCCGGAATCCGGCCCTTTAGACGGCCATATTGTGCCTGCGAAGCGCCCACAGTCAAGACACCAGCCGGATCCAGATGATCGCCTTTAGCAGCGATGATCCGCGGCGAACCTGGTCTTGACATGTTGCGGTGGCGGCGCGCTTACTGGAGACCCGGCGCTGATTTGGCCGGTCTAATGGGAAGGTGCCGTGACGCGGTCCCTGGTGACACTGGCGCTCGCCGAGCTGGCGGCGGGCGCCCGGCCGGACCCGGCCGGGCGGGACCGGGCGCGGCTGCTGCTGGCGGATTACCTGGCGGTGGCGGGCGCCGGGGCGGCCGCCGACTCGGCACGGGTGGCGCGCGATGCCCTGCTGCCGCGGTCGGCCGGGCCGGCCCCGGTCCTGGGCGCCGGGACGACAGCGGCGCCGCGGGACGCGGCGCTGGTCAACGGGATCAGCGCGCACAGCATCGAGCTCGACGACACCCACGAGCCGTCGAGCTCACACCCGGGCACCGTGATCTGGACCGCGCTGCTGGCGGCCGCGGCGGGCACCGCGGGCACGGCGACCACGGCGGCGGTGCTGGACAGCGCGGTGGCCGGGTACCAGGTCATGGCCAGCCTCGGCGAGCTGCTCGGCCCCGCCGAGCTGTACCGGCAGGGGCTGCACCCGACCGCGGTCTGCGGCGTCTTCGGCGCGGCGGCCGCCGCCGGGCGGCTGGCGTGCCTGGACGCAGCCGCCCTCCGGGCGGCGTTCGGCATCGCGCTGAGCCTGTCCGCGGGCAGCATGGCCTACCTGAGCGACGGCGCCTGGACCAAGCGCTTCCATTCCGGGTCGGCGGCGGCGGGTGGCATCCTGGCCGCTGAGCTCGCCGCCGCCGGGTTCACCGGCCCCGCCGACGCGTTCGGCGACCCCTACGGCCTGATGCACATCTACGGCGGGATCCGGCCGCAGGCGCGGGCCGAGACGGTGCTCGCGCACGCCAGTGGGCTGCCGGCCGTGCACGAGACGAGCGTCAAGTTCCACCCCTGCTGCCGCTACATGCACGGCGTGATGGACCTGCTGGCCGCCTACCGCAGCGAGGGCGGCCGGACCGAGGGGCTGACGCGGATCGACTGCGGGGTGCTCAGCGGCGGGATGGGCCTGGTCGGTGAGCCGGCCGACCGCAAGCGCACCGTCGCCAGCATGGTCGATGCCCAGTTCTCGATGCCGTTCGGTGCCGCGCTCACGCTGTCCCGCGGCTCGTCCTCACTCGCCGATTTCACCCGCGCCGGCTCCCTCGCCCCCCAGCTGCAGCCGCTGATGGACCTGACCTGGATGCACACCAGCGCCGAGCTTGATGCGGCCTACCCGGCCCGGTGGGGGGCCGAGGTGACGCTGGGCTTCGCCGACGGGGAGACGGTCGAGCTGCGTACCCCCGCCTTCCGCGGCAGCCCCGGCTGGCCGGCCGGCCGGAGCGAGATCGAGGCGAAGGCGGCCGGGCTGCTCGGGGAAGCCGCCGCCGGCCGCCTGTTCGCGGCGGTGGGCGCGCTGAGCGACAGCGACCGTTTTGACCCCGCCCGGCTGGCAGCGGCCGTGCGGGCCGGTCCACCGTGAGCGCCGGCGGCACCGGCGAGCAGCCGGGCGGCACCCGGCCGCTGGACGGGATGCTGGTGGTGACCCTGGAGCAGGCGGTGGCGGCGCCGTTCGCCACCCGGCAGCTCGCCGACCTCGGCGCACGGGTGGTCAAGATCGAGCGGCCCGGCCGGGGCGACTTCGCCCGTGACTACGACAGCGCCGCCGGTGACGGCATGTCCAGCTGGTTCGTCTGGCTCAACCGGTCCAAGGAATCGGTGGTGCTGGACCTGAAGACCGACGGCGGCCGGCGGGCGCTTGACGCGCTCATCGAAGCGGCCGACGTGTTCGTCTGCAACCTGTCCCCGGCCGCGATCACCCGGCTCGGCCTGGACGCTGGCCAGCTGTCGGCCCGCCACCCGCGGCTGGTCGCCTGCCAGCTCAGCGGGTACGGCGAGCAGGGTCCGTACGCGGACCGCAAGGCCTACGACCTGCTGGTGCAGGCCGAGGCGGGTGTGCTGGCGGTGACCGGCTCACCCGCCGAGCCCGCCAAGGTGGGCATCAGCGTCGCCGACATCGCCGGCGGCATGTACGCCTACAGCGGGATCCTCACCGCCCTGCTGCAGCGGGAGCGGACCGGCCGCGGCGGGGTGGTGCGCACGTCCCTGTTCGGCGCGCTCGCCGAGTGGATGTCGCATCCGATGCTGCTGGCCGCCCTGACCGGGTCGCCACCGGCCCGCAACGGGCCGCGCCACGCGACCATCGTGCCGTACGGGTCCTACCTGACCGCGGACGGCGGCGAGATCCTGCTCGCGGTGCAGAACGAGGCCGAGTGGGCCCGCCTGTGCCGCGACGTGCTGGACCTGCCGGAGCTGGCCGCCGATCCCCGCTGCGCCGGGAACCAGCGCCGGGTGGAGCACCGGGACGAGGTGGAGCCCCTGCTGGCGCGGGCCGCCGCCCGGCTGCCCGCGGCCGAGCTGGTGCGGCGGCTGGAGGCGGCCAGGATCGCCTACGCCGCGGTGCGGGAGGTCGCGGAGGTGGTGGCCCACCCGCAGCTCACGGGCCGGTGGGTGCCGGTCAGTGCCGGAGGGCGCGAGGTGCGGATGCTGCCGCCGCCGGTCACGCACGGCGGCTTCGGCCCGGTGCTCGGGCCGGTGCCGCGGCTCGGCGAGCACACCGGCACGGTGCTCGCCGAACTCGCTGCCGACGCCGGCCTCGCGGCTGAGGTTGGTCCTGTGACTGAGACTGGTCCCTGTGGCTGAGACTGGCCCCCGCGCCTGAGGCCTGCCCGGGGGCGCAGCCCGTCAAGTCGCGTAACGTCGGTCCTATGTGCCGCAACATCACCACGCTCCGTGGCCTGCAGCCGCAGGCGACCCCGGAGGAGATCGAGGCAGCCGCCCGCCAGTACGTGCGCAAGGTGAGCGGGGTGCAGACGGTTTCGGCCCGCACCGAGGCAGCGGTGGACCGGGCGGTCCGCCAGGTCGCCGAGGCGACCGCCGAGCTGCTGGCCGGCCTGCCGCCCCGCCAGCAGCCCCCGCCTACGCTCCCGCCATTGCGGAGGATCGCCGCGAGGTCCCGCTGACCGCCCGGTTCGCTCCGGAGTCCCGCTGACCGTCCGCTCCGCCGGAAGTGACCAGCGCCGGAAGTGACCAGCGCCGGGAGTTCACCGCCGCCGGAAGTGACCACCGCCGGAAGTGACCAAAGGCCCGCGATAGCGGGACCCGCGCCCCCACTCCTGTCCGCTGGTCTGGGTTGAGGCTGGGAGCCGGAGCTGGCTGCGCACGAGAGGGGAGGCCGCGCGATGAGCGGTGCCCGACGGTTGATCATCGGCGGGGCAGGGCTCGCCGGCCTCACGGTCGCGGCGGCGGCCGTGAGCTACCCATGGCTGTTCCGGCGCGCGTGCCTGACCTGGGGAGCCACTCCAGAGGAGGTCACAGGCGACCTCCCCGGCGACGACCTGCTGGCCAAGCCGGACATCGTCACCACCCGGGCGGTCACCATCGACACGCCGCCGTCTGCCATCTGGCCCTGGCTGGTCCAGATGGGCAGCGGCCGGGGTGGCGTGTACACCTACGACTGGATCGAGAACCTCTTCGGCCTGGGTATGCACAGCGCCGACGCGATCCTCCCGCAGTTCCAGGACCTCAAGCAGGGGGACGAGCTGCCGCTGGGGCCGGGCCGCCCGATGATGCGGGTCGTGGTCTTCGAGCCTGAGCGGGCGCTGACGGTGCGGTTCGAGGACGGGAACTGGGTGTGGATATTCGCCCTGCTGCCCGACGGGGGCCGGACCCGGCTGGTAAGCCGGAATCGGATCGCCCTGCCCGGCGCACGCCCGCCTACCCGGCTGTTCTACATGCTGGCTATGGAGCCGGGGAGCCTGGTGATGGAGCGGAGGATGCTGCTGGGGATCAAGGAACGGGCGGAGCGCCTGGCGGCTGAGACCGCCGCGGCTGGGACCGCCGCGGCTGGCCCCACCACAGCTGGCCCCGCCGCGCCGGATCCCGCCGCGCCGGATCCCGCCGCGCCCGCCCAGGCCTAGCTGCGAGCGCGCGGCCGGCCGGGTGCTGGCGCGGACGGCCCCGGGGTGCTGGCGTCGCCGGGCCGGTGGGGCTGGTGCGGGCGGGGCCGGTGCTGGCGCGGCCGGGGTACCCGTATGCTGCTGGTTGCGTGCGCCATCCACGCCGACCGGGCGGCATGACCTCGGGGCGGCCGGCGGCGCGATGACCCCCGCAGCCATGATCGGGTAGGAGGAGCAAGCCATATGAGCATCCGGCTGGGCGACGAGGCCCCCAATTTCACTGCCGAGACCACCGAGGGCCCCGTCGACTTCCATCAGTGGAAGGACGGCCACTGGGCGGTCCTTTTCAGCCACCCCGCCGACTTCACCCCCGTCTGCACGACCGAGCTGGGCCGGACCGCGGGACTCAGGGACGAGTTCGCCAAGCGGGGCGTGAAGGTGATCGGGGTATCCGTTGACCCGATCGAGAGCCACAACGGCTGGGCGCAGGACATCGCGGAGGTGGGCGGCACCGACCTGAACTTCCCGCTGATCGCCGACTCGGACCGCAAGGTCTCCGAGCTGTACGACATGATCCACCCCGGCGAGGGCGACACCTCGACGGTGCGGTCGGTGTTCATCGTCGACCCGAAGAACAAGGTGCGGCTGACCCTCACCTACCCGAAGTCGGTGGGCCGCAACTTCGGCGAGATCCTGCGGGTGATCGACGCGCTGCAGCTGACTGACTCGGCGCCGGTGTCCACGCCGGTCGACTGGCAGCCGGGGGAGCGGATCATCGTCGCGCCGGCGATGTCCACCGAAGACGCCCGGCAGCGCTTCGAGGACGTCGTGGAGGTCCGGCCCTACCTGCGCTGGGCGAAGCAGCCGCAGACCTGAACGCCGCGCACGGCGGGTGGCCAATCGGCGGGCGGGGACCCAGGCCCCCGCCCGCCGCCTTGGCTCGCCAATCTCGTCAGCGCCGCCAGCGCCTGGTCAGCGCGTCATGGTGGACGGCCGCACCTGCACGGCGGCTGGCCCTGCCGTGCAGGATCCCGCCGCGCCCGCCCAGGCCTAGCTGCGAGCGCGCGGCCGGCCGGGTGCTGGCGCGGACGGCCCCGGGGTGCTGGCGTCGCCGAACCCAGGGAACCCATGCCGCTGGGGTTCGGGTTGCCGTCACCCGCCGATCACGGGCTTGAAGATGGCCAGGTACTCCCGCTGCAGCTTGCCGCTCACGTCGGCGTAGTTGTAGAGCCTGGCGTACTCGGCGGGGGTCGGCCACACCAGCTTGCTGGTCGCGACCTCGGTGAGTGTGTGCCTGGTCTGCCCGTGGGCTTTGGTCGCGGCCGCGGCGATGATCGGCCGCACGGCGGGTACGGCGGTGATGTAGTTGATGGCGGCGGTCAGCTGCGCCGCGACCGCGGGGCGGTAGTACCAGTTCATCAGCATCATCGCGTCGACCGGGTTCTTCGCCCCGCGGGGGATCACCATGTTGTCGGTCCAGATGCTGCCGCCTTCGCGGGGAATCGTGAACTGCAGGCCGGTGCCGGACGTCAGGTTCTGCTGGAAGATGTCGCCGGACCAGGCCATGGAGATCCAGGTATCGCCGTTGCTCAGGGCGTCGATATAGGACTGCTCGTAATAGCCCCTGACCAGGCCCGCATCACGCTGCGCGAGGAGCGCCCTCGAAGCCGCCCGCCAGTCGGCCGGCTTCGAATGCTCCGGGTTGATGCC
Source organism: Streptosporangiaceae bacterium (assembly GCA_035518495.1). Classification (GTDB taxonomy): domain Bacteria; phylum Actinomycetota; class Actinomycetes; order Streptosporangiales; family Streptosporangiaceae; genus UBA9676. The sequence continues at coordinate 17,727 of DATIXO010000054.1, read as the reverse complement.
CAGTTTGATCATCCCGAAGTTGCCGATCTCCTGCGGGTCGGACATCATCCCGACGCGGCCTTTGTAGGCCGGGTTCCATAGCTCGTTGATGCTGGTCACGGGGGTCTTGATGTATTTGGGGTTCCACGCGATGCCGGTGCTCCCTGAGGCCCACGGGACGCTGTAGGTGTTCCCGGGGTCGAACGACCGGTGCTGGAACTTGGCCGAGGCGTTCCGGTAGAAGTTGCCCAGCATGTGCTGGTCGAGCGGCACGAGCTTGCCATCGGCCAGCAGCTGCGAGAACTGGAAGCCATCGGTGATGACCATGACGTCGTAGCCGATGGAGTCGCCTGCCTGCAATATCGGGTTGATCTTGGCGAACCAGGACGGGGTGTCCTGGATGACCTCTGTGTAGCTCACACTGACGCCGGTCGTGGCGGTGAACTCTTTCAGGGTCTGGTGCCCGGGATCGATGTACAGCGGCCAGTTGGCGAAGTCCACCTGGCCGTGCCTGCGCTGGTCAGCCCAGAATCCGGCCGCCGAGCTGGTCGGCCGGGCGCGCGGCAGGGGTGGGCTGGACGCGGTGCCACAGCCAGCGGCGGCCAGCCCGGCGGCCGCCAGCCCCGCCAGGGTGAGTACCTCCCGGCGGCGGTAGCTGGAAACGTGTCCGCGCAGCAGTTCCCGCTCCCCCCACTCCCGTCCAAGTCAGCTCTGCCTTTGCGCCAGCCAACCATGGCGCTGGCGATCGCGCAGAGGATTCCGGCACAAGGAGGCCCGCCGTAACCGGAGGGCTCCGGGCCTCGCGGCCTGGGCAGCCGACGGTACCACCGCGGCGCTCAGAGGTATTCGCGCCGCTCCAGGTAGTTGAGGGCGCCCCAGCCCAGCGGGACCGGGAGCCAGAACGTGAGAATGCGGAACAGCAGCACCGTGCTGACCGCGGTCGCGCCGGGAAGCCCGGCCGCGGTGAGCCCGGCCGACAGCGCCGCTTCCACCGCACCGAGCCCGCCGGGGGTCGGCACTGCCGACCCGAGGGCGGCGCCGGTCAGGTAGACCACGGCCGTGCTCGCCAGCGGGATGGAGCCGCCGAGCGCCCGGATGCAGGCGTCGAGGCACAAGATGTAGGCCCCCGTGAGCAGCAGTGCGCCACCGATTCCCTCCGCCAGCTTGCGGGGCTGCTGCATCACCGCGAACAGCCGCGGCAGCACCTGGCCCAGCACCGGTGACAGCCGGGCGCGCAGCAGCCGGCGCCCCGGTGGCACCGCGATCACCGCGAGCACGATGGCGATCAGGGCGGCGATGACGAAGTAGACCCAGGTCGGTGGCTGCAGGGAATGGCTCTGGGTGCCGGTGATCGCGGCGAACACGACCAGCAGCAGGATATGCAGCGTGAACGCGACGACCTGGGAGAGGCCGACGCTCGCCGCCGCGACCGCCGCCGGGACCCTCCGGCGCTGGAGATACCGGATGTTCAGGGCCGCGCCGCCGACGGCGGCCGGGGTGACGAGCGTGACGAACGAGCCGGCCAGCTGGGCGAGGACCGTGGGGACGAACCGGAGCCGGTCCGGCACATAGCCGGACAGCGACCACGCCGCGCCGACGTAGGTCAGCGCGGACAGCACCAGCGCCAGCGCGGTCCAGCGCCAGTCGGCGGACCGCAGCGTGCTGAGCAGGCTCACCCGTCCGAGCTCGCCGAGCAGCAGGTAGGCGGCGGCCAGGCTGGCGATCAGGGTCAGCACGGTGCGGGGGCGGACCCGTTCCAGCCGGACCGGCGGGGCGTCTTCACCCGGGGTGGCGGCGAGGAGCTGTTTGCGCAGCTCGGGCAGGACGTCCCGGTGGCGGCGCACGGCCGCGCGGGTGGAGCGGTACAGCACGATCGGCTGGAGCAGCGGGACCACCGGGACAAGCTCATCGGCGCCGACCGCCTTGACCGCCAGGCTGGCCGTGCGGTCCGGTCCGACGAGCAGGGCCAGCTCGGCCAGCAGCTGGGCCAGGTCGAGGCGGAGCTGGAGGTCGGTGGCTGCCACGTCGCCGGCGCTGGGATCGAGCAGCACGACGGTGCCGTCGTCGGCGAACAGGATGCGGTCCGCGGTCAGCGCCCGGTGCGTGACACGGTGCGCATGCAGCTGGAGGACGGCCTCCCATACCCGCAGCAGCTGGTCATCGGTCGGCTGGGAATCGGCCGGGCCGGCCTTGTCCCGGAGAGCCGGATCCGAGGGGGCCGGGTCCGGCTGGGCCGCGCCCGGGTGAGCCTCGTCAGGCCCGGCGGGGTCAGGGTGCGGCTGCGCCGTCCCGCCCGGGCCGGGCTCGTCCTGCCTGGCCGGAGCCGATGCGGCCAGCTCGGCCAGCGTCGTGCCGGCCTGCTGCTCATGGGCGAGCGCGGTCGCGTCGGCGCCGACGCTGATCAGCGCGAGAAGGCGGGGCGTCCGTACGCCCGCCTCGTCGGCGGCGTAGGACAGCAGCGCCCGGCGCTCCACCGCCCGCCCCAGCGTCAGCGGCGTGCCGTGGCGCACCTGCCCCTGCAGCCGCAGCCAGCGGTAGATCCGGTACAGCGCCCCGGCCGCCTCCTGGTCACGGTCGAACACCCGCACGTCCAGCCGGTCGCCGCCGAGCGCCGTCGCGGTGTAACGGCGGGACTCGTTGCCGTCCTGGCCGACGCGCCGCATCGCGACCACCGGGTGGCCCGCCGAGCCCAGCCCGGCTGCGATCTCCTCCGCGGTCGGCCGCTGGGACCACTCGCCAGCGGCGTACCGCACGCCGAGGCCGATGGCGCGGCCGAGCAGCAAGGTGATCAGGAGCGAGAGCACGGTGGTGCTGGCGGTGGCAAGGCTGGTGAGTGCGTACACCCCGACCGCCAGCCACAGGCCGGTCCGCCAGCGCGATGATCCGGTCAGGCCGATGATCGTGGCATAGGCGGCGAGGCCAGCGAGGTAGCCGTCGAGCGGGCCGGCGGCGCCCGAGCGCGGCACGGCGATGGCGTGATAGAGCGACGCGGCGGCCCCGTGCTGCATCGCCGCGTTGGCGAGCGCGACCAGGGCTATCGCGCCGGCCCCGGTCAGCAGCGCCTCGGCGAGCCGCCGGGGATGGCGGCGGCTGAGCTGGCGGATGGCGATCGCCGCCGGCCACAGCAGCAGCGCCAGCGTCGCCGCGACCCCGAGCAGCGCCAGCACCGGGTGCGGCAGCCGGCGGCTGGCGCCCACGGCGTCGATCTGCACGCCGGTCGCTGTCGCGCCGGCGAGCAGGCCGATCCCGGTGGCCACGACGATCCCCAGCACGGCGAGCAGGCACCGCAGCAGGTCGATCGGCCTGCGGATCCGGTGCGGCGCCTGATCCTCCACGATCAGCCCAGGACTTGGGCCGGTACGCGGCCGCGCGGGCGGGCCCGCGTTGCCGCCCCGGTCCGGTCCTGGCGGGGAGGACGTCATCTCGTGATCGTTTCACCTGGCACTGGTCATGGCGAGCCTCGGGCCGGTGATGGCCAGCTCTGCCGGAGATCGTGTCACGGCCCAGTCGTCAGACGGCGTGGTCCCGGCTGGCGCGGCGGCCTCATCGGTGGGAGCGTGGGCGGCGGACAGCTGGGGCGGTGCGGGTCCTTCGGGCCGCCTCAGCGGTGAATGATGCCGGTGTGGTGGCAGAAGTGCACCCGGGCGGCGCCCACCTCGTGGATCCGCCGCAGGGACTGCCGCCAGGCCGCGGGGTCGCTGGCCTGCCCGGCTGGCAGCTTGCCGTCGGCCGGCCCGGTGTACTGGCGCGGCGTGTACGCCGCGTCCCCGATCAGCAGCTCGGATGGGGCGCCATCGGAGTGAACGACGACGCACTGGTGACCGGCGGTGTGCCCGGGGGTGGCGATCACCGCCAGCCCGGGCAGCACCTCGGCGTCCCCGTCGAGCAGCTCGAACCGTGCGTTCATGAAGCCGAACCAGTCGTACAGCTCTGGCGACTCGCGCTGCGCGCGGGCCAGCTCGGCGCGCTGGACGTAACAGGCGGCGTGCGCGAAGACCGCGTTCTGCCCGCAGTGGTCGAAATGCAGGTGCGTGTTGATCACCAGGTCGATGTCGCCCGGGGTCATGTCCAGCTCGGCGAGCGCGTCCGCGGCCGAGCGGTTGACCACCCGCCAGTCGTCCAGCCACTGCTGCGGCCCGCCGACCCCGGTGTCCACCAGCACCGCACCGTTGGGGTGGGTGACCACGAAGCCGTGCACCGGCCACTCCAGGCCGTCGACGCCGCGCAGGCTCGCCAGATGCAATCGCTTGACCTCCAGCGTCACCGTCAGCCTCCTGCCTCGCTGCCCGGCCAGGGGCCGCCCTACCCGATCCCCGCGAAGCCGCGTGCCTCATCCCGGTCCCGGCACGCGCGCATCGCGACGACGCGGCCCTGCCCGAAGGTGAGGACCAGGTAGTTCCGGTCTCCGGCCTGCCGGGCCCGCCGCTGGTCTATGCCCGGCGTCCGGATCACGACCATGACCTTGTCGCCCTGCGCGGTGACCTCTTCCAGCTGGGACGCCAGCCCCTGCCTGGCCTGCCCCGCCAGGGCCCGCTGCAGCTCCGGGCGGCCGTGGCAGGTCTGCGGCGCCGGGTCCTCGAAAGCGGGATCGAGATAGGTCCACTCCAGGTCCGGGTCGATGAGCTCCAGCAGCTGCGACATATCGCCGCGGCCGTAGGCCTCGTACGCGGCGCGGACCAGGTTCTCGTTCTCGCTGGGCATGGCAACCTTCCTGGCGGTGGTACTGGGCACGGCCGGTGGGGGCTCAGGCCCCCGGCAGGAAGGCGGTGCCCGCGCCGCCGCGGGCTCGCGGTCGGCCCGGTGGCGCCGGACGGCGGGGCAGCACGGCCGCTGGCCGGATCCGCCAGCGGCCCGCTGCCGGGCGTCAGGAGCTCAGCCTCAACCGAAGGGTCGCATCGCAGGCATTATCCACCGTGGCCGCTGACGGCAACAAGACCGGCGGCCGGCCGGGGCCGCCGGGGCCGGGCCCTAGGGGACGATGACGACCTTGACCGGGTCGCCGTCACGCTCCCGCACCACCCGGAACGCCGTGGTGATGTCCTCCAGCGGGAAACGGTGGGTCACCATCTCCGCGCCGCGGAGCTTCCCCTGGGCTGCCAGGGCGACGGCCCGCTTGACGTTGTTGCCTCCCTCGCCGCGGGAAGTGTGGATGCTGATGTCCTTGCGGACGACCGCGCCCAGGTCGAGGGTCACCTTGCCCGGGTAGAACGCGACGACGACGATCTTGCCGCCGCGCTTGGTGATCTCGGCACACTGCTGGGGCGCCTCGACGCCGCCGGAGCACTCGATGGCCATGTCGGCGCCCGCGCCCGCGGTGAGGCCGAGGACCGCTGGCACCGGGTCGGCCTGCCGGACGTTGATCACATGGTCGGCCCCCAGCCGGCGGCCCAGCTCCAGCGGGGACGGCCGGGTGCCGACCAGGATGACCTGCCTCGCCCCCAGCGCCTTGCACACCTGCACGGTGGCGAGGCCGACCGGCCCCGGGCCGAACACCACAATGTCAAGCCCGGCGATGTACCCGCCCGCCACATCCAGCCCGTACAGGCCGGTGCCCGCGGTGGTGATGACGACGCCGTCCTCGAAGGAGAGCTGCGGCGGCAGCGGGTACAGCGCGCTGACGTGATGCACGGCGTACTCGGCGAAGCCGCCGTCCGTCGTCATCCCGGACGCCCGGTGGCCCTTGGCCCGGTTGCCGTAGTTGAGGCACGCCGTGTACCTGCCGGTCAGGCAGTTGTCGCAGCGGCCGCAGCCGCTGTGCGCCTCGATACACACACGGTCCCCGGCCGCGAACTCGTCCACCCGGCTACCGGTGGCCGCCACCGTGCCGGCCCATTCATGGCCGGGCGTGTAGTCCCCGAACGGCGGTGTCTGCGGGAAATGGCCGTCGAAGATCTTCAGGTCGGTCCCGCAGGTGCCGCACATCGCCACCTGGACGAGCACCTCGTCCGGCCCGGGCCGCGGGACCGGCCGGTCGACCACCCGGATGTCGCGCGGGCCGTACAGCACCGCGGCGCGCATCACCTCCGGTAAGCCCGGCGGGGTTGCCTGGTCGGTAGCTGCAGCGTGTTCACCGGCCATGCCCAAAGAGTAACCGGGCGCCGGCGGCGGGGCGGGCATCTGGCCGTTCCGCCGTCACCGGAGGTGCCGGTGCCGCGCGCCCCGCCGCCGGCCGGGCCATTCACTCCTGCCCGCTGGCCACCGGCTGAAGGCTGATCTTGTCGACGACGGCGACCACACCGTCGATGTCGGCCATCAGCCCCACCGCGACCGGGACGAGGTCGCTCCGCTCCGGGTGGCCGGCCAGGGTGGCGATCCCGGACCGCACGCCAACGGTCACGCCGGGCGGGCCGCCCAGCAGCGGATAGATCACCTGGCGTGCCTCATCCGCGATCTCGGCGTCGGGCCGGAGGAAGACGCTGAGCAGGTCGCGCCTGCTGACGATGCCGATCAGCGCCCCGCTGGGGTCGACGACCGGCAGCCGCCGGATGCGGTGGTCGTTCATCAGCCTGGCTGCCGCGGGGATGGTGGCGTCCGGGTGGATGGTGATGGCTGGCGCCGTCATCAGCTTGCCCGCGGTGTAGCCGAGGTGGCGGCCGCGGGCCCACCAGTGGCGCCTGGGCCGGCCGAGCCGGTAGGACCGTGCGCCCGGTCCCTGCATCCGGAGCAGGTCGGCCTCGGAGACCACGCCGACCACCCGGCGGCCCATGGCCAGGACCGGCACGGCGCTGATCTTGTGCCGGGCGAGCAGCTCCGCGATCTCCTTGAACGGGGTGATCCGGTCCACAGTGATCACCGAGGTGGTCATGACATCGCGGACCCGGTGCGGCCAGGGGCCGTGGTCCAGGCCGGCGCGGTGCGGCTGCCGCCTGACCGCGGCGTGGGCCTGCCCCGGCTGCTCACCCAGGCCGTCCTCATAAGAGTGCACCGCGCGGGCGACGTCGGCCTTGGTGGCCCGGCCATGCAGGGAGTCGTAGTAGGCGGCACCGAGGTGCCGCAGCATGGCATCGAGGTGGGCCTCGCGGCGAGTATTCATGGCGTCTCTCCGTCCTGGCCGCCGGCCGGTCGCGCCGGTCAGGCCGCGCGAAATGGCGGCCGCGACTTGCGTGACGGCACGGGCACTGCGGACGGTCCTTCATGGCCGGCGCGCTGGCCGGATTTCTCCTATCTCCAGGGGAGCATCGCCGGGCGCCCCGCTGGTAGGGACGAAGGGCACCGCCTGCGGGACTTCGGCCCTGCCGTCCGGCCCTCTAGCGCGGCAGCGCCGCCCGGCCCGGGCGCGGCAGCGCCGCCCGGCCCTGGCGCGGGTGTCAGCAGGGGTGGACGACGGCAACCGGGCACGGGCAGTGGTGGAGCATCGCCTGGCTGACCGAGCCGAGCGGCATGCCCATGATGCCGCCACGGCCGCGGCTGCCCACCACGAGCAGCTGGGCGCCGCCCGCGGCGGCCAGCAGCGCGGTGCGCGGCTGGCCGGGGGTGACCTGCCACTGGATGGTCAGCTCGGGATGCTCCTTTTCCTGCCGGGCGATGTCCCGGCCAGCGGCCTCCTCCATCCGGGCTGCGCCGCCGAGGCCGCCGGCGGTGTCCGCCAGCGCGGACACGGCCAGCAGCGGGACCGCGCGGAGCATGGCCTCCTCGGCGGCGAACGCGAGCGCGGCGCGCGACGCAGCCGATCCGTCGGCGCCGGCGACCACCGGGCCGGGCACGTACTCGGCGGCCCCGTGCCAGTGCCCGCGCACCACCACCACGCGCCCGCGCGCGTGGGCGGAGACCTGCTGGCTGACCGATCCCAGCAGCAACCCGGCGAACCCGCCGCGCCCCCGGGACCCGACCACGACCATGTCGGCGTCCCGGCTGCGGTCGCACAGCACCTGAGCGGCCGGGCCAGCGGCCAGCAGCGGCCGCACCGCCTGCGGGTCCATGATGCTGCGCGCCAACCGCAGCGCCGGGGCGAGGACCACTTCCCCGGTGAGCTGCGAGGGATGGGGTGTGCCATCCCCGCCGGACGGCTCCTGGGCGTACCCCGGCCCCCAGGCGTGGCAGACGGTCAGGACGGCATCCCGCCAGCGGGCCTCCCGCAATGCCCAGCGCAGCGCCCGCTCGCTGCTGGGTGAGCCGTCGTACCCGAGCAGGATTCCATGGGTGGTGCCAGTCATGATCGGCTCCCTTCGTCCGGGGCCGCTGCGCCGGGCGCGGTGATGATCCGCGGTCCCGCAGGCGCTGTGGCGTGGGCGGCGGGGCGAAGGTCAGCCGGTACGCGCCCGGCAGGCGCCGTGAACTGGCCAGCCGGGGGGCCGGCCAGGCCCGCGGGCTCCGCCGCTACCTGATGGCGAAACCGCGTCTTCATGCTTCCAGCATCGCCGTGCCGCGCCGCTGTCAACAGGGCCCTAGTCCCCCCATGCCTGGGCAAACGGCCATCATTCCCGGGCGGCGGCGGCAGCGGCCCGCGCGGCCTGCGAAGCTGTGGTCATGACAGAAAGCGCGGGCAGGAAGCTGGTGCTGCTACGGCACGCCAAGTCGGCTTGGCCCGATGGTGTGCCCGATCATGAACGGCCGCTCGCCCGCCGGGGCCAGCGGGATGCGCCCGCCATGGGACGCTGGCTGCGCGCGGCCGGCCACGTGCCTGACCAGGTTCTGTGCTCCACCGCCCGGCGGGCCCGTGAGACGTGGCAGCTCGCGCGGCCGGCGCTCGGGGCGGCCCCGCCGGCGGGTTTCGAGGACCGGGTGTACGGAGCCTCGGCGGAGCAGCTCCTGGATCTGGTCCACCAGGTGCCGCCGGCGGCGGAGACGCTGCTCATCGTCGGCCATGACCCGGGTGTCCCGGGGCTGGCGCTGATGCTCGCCGCGGCGGCGGATGCCACCGCGGACCGCATGAGAGTCAAGTTCCCCACCGCCGCGATCGCGGTGCTGGAGTTCACCGGCAGCTGGGATCAGCTGGCCCCCGGCGCGGCACGGCTGGCCGGCTTCGTGACCCCCCGGGACGTGAGCGCCGGTGGCACTGACGGCTCCTGATGCTGGCCGCCGCTGGCGGGTGAACGCGGCCGGGCCGGCCTGCGGCGGGGATGAGGCCGCGGGCGCCGGGCTGGCGCCCGCCCGGCGGCTCCCGAGGGGACCCGTACCCGACGGGCTGGCCCGCGGCCGCCGGCCAGATGCCGGCCGCCGGCGGGGGGTGGGGGCGCCGGAGCCGGCCCGTCCGGGCCGCCTCCGCCTCCGCCGCCGCCGGGCCGCTGGCCGGGCTGGCCAGCGGCGAACAGCCCTCCCCAGGCGCCGAGGCCCGCCCCGAGCAGCGGGAACATGACAAGCACGAGAAGATACCCGGCCGCGCCGTGGCTGACGCCCAGCTCGAACCCGAACACGGCGGCGGGGCTGAGGTGCCAGTTGGGGAGCACCCACTCAAAGCGCCCCGCCTCGCGGGGGAGGAGCGCGATCGTGCCGATACCCAGCACGGCAGCCAGCAGCGCGGCGGCGGTGCCGGCGGACAGGCCGGCCGCGACGCCCTGCCGGGCGCGGGTGTCGGCCAGCGGCAGCTGGCCGCCCCGGTCCGGGGTACGCCGCGCCGCCGCCAGCCCGGCCGCGACCGCGATGCCCGGCACCAGCAGCACCGCGAGCACGCGCGCCGCGACGTACAGCCCCGCCAGCCAGGCATCGGCGGCGGGCGGCGGGCTGCGCAGCGCGGACAGCGCGTAGACGACCAGGGCTATCGCCACCCCGGCCGCGGTGCCGATGGCCACGGCCGCCGGGCCAGCGGGTGCCCGCTGCGCCGTTGCGGCGAGGAGCCCGGCCACATAGACGGCCATCACCACCAGGAAGATGGCCTCACCCACCCACAGGCCCGCGAGCACCGGGCGCCCGGAGAGCGCGGCGTACACCGGCCGCTCCGCCTCGGCCTTCACCAGCACCAGGGCGAACGCAGCCACGCAGCCGCCTGCCCGCACGATCCGGGCCAGCCGGTCCTCACGCACCGGGCCGAAGACCCGCCGCACGGCCCATGGCAGGACGGCGATGATCACCACGGTCGCGATCACGTCGGCGCGGCCGATCAGCGTGGCTGGATTGCCCGCCACACCCGGCCACCCGGCCCATGCCAGGCCCGCGGCGGCGGCGCAGAACGCCAGTGCGTACCCGATCCTGCGAGGCATCGTGCCTCCCTCGCTGCCAGCCACAACCCTGATAGACAGACTAGCCACCGTTGCCGCCGGCGCGCTGCGGCCGTATGTCGGGCCGCCTGTGCGGGGACGCGCCCAGGACGCGGCGGCCGTCCGGTGGATCGGGCGTGCTCAGTGCCCGCGCGCCGCCGCCGCCCCCGCGTGGGGCTGCTCCTCCTGGGCAGGCTCGCCCGGCCTGGGCACGATGAGTACCGGCCGGGTTGCCATGTGCAGGAGCCGGCTTGCCACGCTGCCGAGCAGCATCCGCGGCAGGTCGGTGCGGCTGCTGGAGCCCAGCACCACGATGCGCGCATCGTGGTGGTCCGCCGCGGCCAGGATGGCCGCCGCGATGTGGCCGACATGCGTCTCGCGGATCTCGCCCGCCGCGCTCACGCCCGCCGCCCGCAGGCCGGACACGATGGTCTCGACCACGCCTTCGCCTTCCCCGTCCCCGCAGTCCACCTGAAGGCGGCCGAAACGGCCGGTGGCGAACTCGTGCACATGCAGGACGATGACGTGGTCCCCGGTGTCGCAGCTCAGCTCACGCGTCATCGCCGCGGCCGCGGAGACGTGCCGGGCCGGGTCGCGCGGCGCCGCGTCGACCGCCAGCAGGATGTTCTTGCTCATCGGCCCTCCAGGCTGGGTGATCGCCTCGTTGATCACCAGCCTGTGGCCTGGCAGCCCGCGGGGACAGTGACGTTGGTCCTGCTGAGGCGGCCCGAAGGGCATCCGGCAGTGCCGGTCAGCCACCCTCGCGGGTGCGGATCACGACGACCGGGCATTGCGCGGTATTCACGCAGTGCTGGCTCACCGAGCCGAGGTGCATGCCCAGGAACCCGCCGTGTCCCCGCCTGCCCACCACCAGCAGGTCGGCCCGGCTGGACTCATCGACCAGCACCTCGGCCGGGTGCCCGTAGCGGACCTCGCCGTTGATATGAGCGTCGGGGGCGTCCGCAGCCGCCTTGGCGATCGCCTCCCGGAGGGTGGCCGCTTCCTCCCCCTCAACCTCCTCGTTGATGGCTTCCGGGGCGTGGCCCACCGGAGGCTGGGCCGCCGCCGTGGGGTAGTGCCAGGCCAGCACCGCCCGGACCGGCGCTCCCACGGCTGCGCCGTACCTGGCGGCCCAGCGCAACGCCGCCACTGATCCTGCCGAACCGTCCACGCCCACGACCACGGGCGGCCGCGCATCGCTCTCGCTCGTCATGCCAGCTGCCTCCCAGACCAAGCGCACCCGCGTCCCAGCTTCACCCACGAGCCGCAGAAACACCCATCGTCTCGCAGGTGCGCCCCGGGCGCCAGGGTGTGCGCGGGTCGGCTGGCGGGCGCGCGGCTGGCGGGAGGCGGCCCGGGACATCGTGCGGTGCGCCAGTTTCGGGTCCGATACGTTGAGCGTGGGTGAGCACCGGCGACGAGGAGCTGCGCATGAGCCAGAGGAAAGACGCTGACATCGGCGTGACCGGCCTGGCGGTGATGGGGCGCAATCTCGCCCGCAACCTCGCCCGGCACGGGCACGTCGTCGCGCTGCACAACCGGTCGCCGGAGCGCACCCGCAGCCTGGTCGCCGAGCACGGCGGCGAGGGCACGTTCGTCCCCAGCGAGTCGATGCCGGACTTTGTCGCCAGCCTCGCCCGGCCGCGCGCGATCGTGGTGATGGTCAAGGCGGGCGGCCCCACCGACGCGGTGATCGATGAGCTTGTGCCGCTGCTTGACGAGGGTGACATCGTCATGGACTGCGGCAACGCCCACTATGCGGACACCAGGCGCCGGGAGGCCGCGCTGCGGTCCCGCGGCCTGCACTTCGTCGGCTGCGGTGTCTCCGGTGGCGAGGAGGGGGCGCTGAACGGGCCGAGCATCATGCCGGGCGGCTCCGCGGAGTCCTACGCGAGGCTGGGGCCGATGCTCGAGGCGATCGCCGCGCAGGTCGACGGCACGCCGTGCTGCACGCACGTGGGGCCGGACGGGGCCGGCCACTTCGTCAAGATGGTGCACAACGGCATCGAGTACGCCGACATGCAGCTCATAGCCGAGGCCTGTGACCTGCTGCGCGCCGGGCTCGGCGCGGCACCGGCCGAGCTGGCGGAGATCTTCCGCACCTGGAACGAGGGTGACCTCGACTCGTTCCTTATCCAGATCACCGCGGACGTGCTGGCGCACACCGACGCGGCCACCGGCAAGCCGTTCATCGACGTGGTGCTCGACCAGGCCGAGCAGAAGGGCACCGGCCGCTGGACCGTGCAGAGCGCGCTCGACCTCGGCATCCCCATCACCGGCATCGCCGAGGCCACGTTCGCCCGCTCGCTGTCGGGTCACGCGGACCAGCGCGAAGCGGCCCGCAAGGCGTTCGGCAGCGAGGTGGCGCCCATGAAGGCCGATGACCGGGACGCCTTTGTCGAGGATGTACGCCGCGCGCTGTACGCGTCGAAGGTGGTGGCCTACGCGCAGGGCTTCGACCACATCGCCGCGGGCAGCGCGGAGTACGGCTGGGACATCGACCGCGGCGCGATGGCGACGATCTGGCGCGGCGGCTGCATCATCAGGGCTCGTTTCCTCGACCGCATCCGCGAGGCCTACGACGGCGATCCCGCGCTGCCCAGCCTGCTGGTGGCGCCCTACTTCGCCGCCGCGGTGCGCGATGGCCTCGGCAGCTGGCGGCGGGTCGTGGCGCAGGCCGCCGCGGCTGGCATCCCGGCGCCGGCGTTCTCGGCGTCGCTGGCGTATTTCGACGGGCTGCGCCGTGAGCGGCTGCCCGCCGCCCTGATCCAGGGCCTGCGTGACAACTTCGGCGCCCACACCTACCACCGCGTCGACTCGGGCGGCACCTTCCACACCGAGTGGGCAGGCGATCTGGCCGAACACCCCGCCTGACCGCGGTCAGGATGCCCGCCCCTGGGCACACCGGGCGCAATAGCGGGTCTCGGGCACGATGGCCAGCCGCCCGGCCCCGATGGCGCCCGCGCAGCTTTCACACCAGCCGTAGCTGCCGGCGGCCAGCCGGGCGAGCGCTTCCTCGGTGTCGGCCAGCGCCCGGCGGGAGGCGACGGTCCGGCGCAGCAGCTGCCGCAGGCGCAGCCCGCTGTCACGGCCACCGGCGTCATGGCCCGCGCCGGCCGCCGCCTCGTGGTAGGCAAGAGCCAGTTCGGTGACCTCCTGCAGCCGGGCTCGCCACCGGGTCTCCAGCAGCGCCCGCCACCGTGGCCCGCCTGTGATGGCGGGCATGCCCGCTGCCGGCCCGGCGGGCAGGTCACGGCTTGTCTTCGCCTGCATCATCCGCCGGGCAGCTCACCCAGCCTGACGCCGATGCTGAGCGTCTGGCCCCCCCGCTCGATCGTGAGTGTCACGCTCTGCCCGGGGCGCGCGCCCGCCAGCGCCTGGGTGAGGGATTCGGTGTCCGGCGTCGGCGTCCGGCCGAACGAGCGCACCACATCCCCGGCCCGGATCCCGGCCTGGCCGGCCGGGCCGCCGGAGGTGACCGCGACGATGCCTGCCCCCGCCGGGGCGCCGTCGGCCCCGGTGACCGTGGCCACCTGGGCCCCGATCGCGGCCCGGTGCGAGTTGGTCACGTGCCCGGACGCGATGAGCTGCCGGGCGATGTCACGTGCCAGGTTGGCAGGGATCGCGAACCCGATGCCCTGTGCCTGCGCGCCGCTCTGCGGGCTCGCCGCGGCCAGCGTGGGGATGCCGATGACCTCGCCGGAGGTGTTCACCAGCGCCCCGCCGCTGTTGCCCGGGTTGATCGGCGCACTGGTCTGGATGGCATCGGGCAGGGTCACCGCCGGTGAGCCCGCCGCGGCTGGCTCGGTGACCGCCCGGCCGGTCGCGGAGATGATGCCCTCGGTGACGCTGCCGGACAGCCCGAGCGGGTTGCCGACCGCGAGCACCACGTCGCCGGCCCGTGCCTTGCTGGAGTCGCCGAACCGGGCGGGCTGCAGGCCGTCCGGGTCGCTGGCCCGGATCACCGCCAGATCGTCGGGCGGGTAGGTGCCGACGAGCGTGGCGGGGCGCGGCTGCGCCTGCCCGGCCACCTGGACACCGAAGCCGGTCGCGTCCGCGGCGACGTGCGCGTTGGTGACGATGTTGCCCCTGCTGTCGAGGACAACCCCGGAACCGAGGCCGGTGGGGGTGCGGATGAGCACCACCGACGGCACCACCTGGCGGACCACGTCCGCGTAGCTGGACCGGGCCGGGGCGCCGGCCGTGGCGGGGCCGCTGGTGGCGGCGGGCTGGCGCCCGTCCTGGGACGTCCCGGCCGCGGCCGCGCCGACCGCGACCCCGCCGGCGCCGATCACCACGGCCATGGCCGCCGTTGCCCATGCCCGCCGTCCCCGTGCCGTCAATCTCATCTCCTTGGCTCCTTGCTCATCTCCCGGGCTCGCTGGCCGGGCCGGATGGCCAGGAACAGGCAACCCGGCGGCTGTGCAGCCGCCGTGCCGCCCCGGTGGTGATGGTGTGAAGGGCGCGCAAGGCGCATCCGTGGGCGGGTGGGAGCAGGGCGGCGCCGGTCAGGCGCTGGGCAGGGTCAGCGTCATCTGGGTGCCGTGGCCGGGCTGGCTGGCCGCGGTCAGGCGCCCGCCGTGCGCGCGGGCGAGCTCCGCGGCCACCGACAGGCCGATGCCGCTGCCGGAGACGCGTTCCGCCTGCTGGCCGCGCCAGAACCGGTCGAAGATGTGCGGCAGCTCCTCGGCGGGGATGCCGACGCCGGTGTCGGTGACCTCAAGCACCGCGCCGGGGCCGGCCCGCCCGGTGCGCAAGGTGACGCGGCCGCCGGCCGGGGTGAATTTCAGCGCGTTGGTGAGCAGGTTGGTGACGACCTGGTGCAGCCTGCCCGGGTCGGCGAAGACCTCGGCGCTGGCGAGCCGCCGTTCCAGGGTGATCTCGGTGCTCTCGAACCGGCTGGCCAGGCTGTCGGCGGCGGTGGCGGCGATATCGGCCAGGTCGCACCGGCTCAGGGCCAGGCTGAGGGCGGCGGCCTCGGCGGCCGCGAGGGTCTGCAGATCGCCGACCATGCGGGCCAGCCGCAGCACCTCGTCCCGCAGGGAGGCCAGCTGGCCCGGTGTCGGCTCCGCCACGCCGTCGAGCAGCGCCTCGTGGCCCGCCTGCAGCACCGCGACCGGCGTCCGCAGCTCGTGGGCGACATCGGCGACCAGCGCCCGGCGAAGCTGCTCCTGCCGGTCGAGCGTGTCGGCCATCTGGTCAAAGGCGGTCGCCAGCTCGCGAAGCTCGCCGGGCGCCGGGATCTGCCCGACCCGGGCGGTGCGGTCACCCCTGCCCATCGCCCGGGTCACGGCGATCAGCTTGCCCACCGGCCGGGTGATCCGCCGGGCGACGGCCAGCCCCGTCAGCAGCGCGAGCACCGCCGCCAGGCCCGCGGCCCCGGCTATCGCCCGCAGCAGGGCCCGCTGCAGGGTGTTGCTGGCGGCGGCGAGGCCGGCGCCGGTGAACCGGACCACGGCGGTGCCGACCGGCTTGCCGTGCACCACCACCGCGGTGCTCCGCTGCGGGCTGGCGGCGCCCGCGGCGAAGCCGGGTGAGACGGCGACGGTCCGGCCGGCCTGGTCGCGTATTTCCGCGTCCGCTCCTATCCGCGCGGCCAGGTCCAGCACCGGCACCATGCTGGCCGACGCCCAGCTGTCGTTGCGGTCCCACGCCGCGCCGCCCGCCGCGGCGATCGCCTTGGTCAGGTCCTGGCGCTGCCGGCTGGCCAGGCTGGAGACATCCGCGGCCGCGAACACGGCCGTCAGCCCGGCCAGCAGCGCGATCGCCGTCAGCGCCACGGCGGCGAACGCCAGCGCCAGCCGCAGCCCGATCGCATCGCCCCGGGTGCCGGGATCGGGTGGTGCGGGACCACCGTCAGTCATCGCTGGCCAGGCCGAGCCGGTAGCCACCGCCCAGCACTGTCTGGACGATGCGCGGGTTGCCGGGGTCGTCCTCGATCTTGCGGCGCAGGTTCTTCACGTGCGAGTCGACCGTGCGCTCGTACCCCTCGAACTCGTATCCCCGTACCCGGTTGATCAGCTCGAACCGTGAGTACACCCGGCCCGGCACCGTGGCCAGCGCCACCAGGATGCCCCACTCGGTGGGGGTGAGTCCGACCTCTGCCCCGCGCACCGTCACCTGCCGCCGCGGCTGGTCGATGACCAGGATCCCCGCCCCGTAGCTTGAGGTGCCCTGCTCGGCCGCCATGCCGCCCCGCCGCAGGATCGCCTGCACCCGCAGCACCAGCTCCCGGGGGCTGAACGGCTTGGTCACGTAGTCGTCGGCGCCGAGCTCCAGGCCGCGGATCCGGTCGTCCTCGGCGCTCTTGGCGGTCAGCATCACGATCGGCGTGGGCGCGATGGCCCGTACCTCTCGCGCGACCGTCTCGCCGGGCACGTCAGGCAGGCCGAGATCGAGGACGATCAGGTCCGGCGAGGCGGAGGACGCCAGCGTGATCGCCTCCGCACCGGACCCGGTCGACAGCACGGTGAACCCCGCCCGCTCCAGGTAAGAGCGGACCAGGTCCCGCAGCTTGCGCTCGTCCTCGACCAGCATCACCGTCGCCATGCGTCCTCACCCATCTCGTCACCGGCCCGCCCCGGCATCTGCGCCACAGCCGGCCCGCGTTCCATGATTCCGCATGGTGGCGCGCCCGCGGGTTCCCCGGCCCGTCCCGGGCCCGGCGGCGGCAGATCTTCACAGGGCCACCATGACAGCTTCACCTGCCCGGCACCGGGGCGCGGTGCAGTCGGATCATGAGCAGTCGGGTCATGGGCACCGGCAGCCGGGAGCCGCTGGCATGAGCGGCAGCGACCTGATCGTGCTGCTGCCCTGGGTCATCTTTGGCGCCTGCCTGATCGCGATCTGCATCCGGCTGCTCACCAGGCGCCACGTATCCAGGCGGCAGGCGGGTCCCGGCCGGCGGCATGGGCGGCGCTGACGCGGCGCCCGGCCCGGCGCCCCCGCCCCGCGGCACAGACCGGGGGCCGGCCCGCCCGGCCGCACGGTTGAGGGCCTGCGTACCGGGTATCCCGGTCGCGTCGGCCGGCCAGGCTGGAACACGCGACCGGGTGGGCGGAGGCGCGGCGTGAGCATCGGCGAGGACCTGGCGCAAGCGCGGGACCAGGCCGGCCTCACTGTCGCCCAGGTCAGCCAGCGGACCCGTATCAGGCAGACGATCATCCGCGGTATCGAGAACGACGACTACTCGGCGTGTGGGGGCGACTTCTACGCCCGGGGCAACATCCGCAGCATCGCCAAGGCGGTCGGGGCCGACCCGGAGCAGCTGATCCAGCAGTACGACACGGCCCACCGCAAGCCGGCGGTGATCTCGGCGACGGCAATCGACGAACTGGTCACGCTGGGCCGGACGGCCGGCCAGCGCAAGCTGAACTGGACGGTGGTGCTGGCGGGCGGCTTAGCGCTGGTCCTGGCGCTCGGGCTGGTGGGCTACCACCTCGCCAGCGGCGCGGGCCCGTCAGCGGGCAGCGCGGCGGGCACGGCCCGGGTGGCCGCCAGCGGCCACGCCAGCCGCGGCGTGGCTGCCAGCCCGGGCGCGGCCCGCGCCACCGCCCCGGCCAGCCGGGCGGCCACCGCCCCCGCCGCGCCGCCCGCGGTCCCCGTGGTGGCGCTG
>DATIXO010000053.1:0-2885 GCA_035518495.1 Streptosporangiaceae bacterium | reverse complement strand
GAACGGCGGCTCGCCGGCCGAGCCTGCGGCGGCAGCGGCAGGCACAGGGCCGACCGCGGGGGCGCTCCACTGGTCAGCGGTGGTGGCCGGGCCGGTGCCGTTGGCGGCGGGGGCGTGCTCGCGGGTGGCCTTGGTGACCTTGGCCACGGCGCGGCGCAGGCTCGGGCCGAGGTCGTCCACGGTCATTTCCACGACCGACCGCCTGGCTCCCTCGGGGGTTTCCCAGGACCGGGCGCGCAGCCGCCCGGTGGCGACTACCGCGCTGCCCTTGGACAGCGACGTGGCGATGTTCTCGGCCATGTCGCCCCATGCCGAGCAGCGGACGAACCAGGTCTCGCCGTCCTGCCACTCGCCGGTGGCCCGGTCGGGGAAGCGGGGCGTGCTGGCGATGGTGAACGCGGCGACTGGCCGCCCGGCCGGGGTGAAGCGCAGTTCCGGGTCGGCGGTCAGGTTGCCGGTAATGGTGGTGGTCGGCTCGTTGGCCATGACGGGTGTTCCTTCCTCGAGGCGGTTGCCAGGGGGCGGGGGTCAGGCGGCGGGCGGCGGTTCGCGCCAGCCGCGGGTGAACACGACTTCGGCCTTGGCGCGCCAGGCGGCGTCCAGGTCGATGCCGAGCACGGCGGCGGTGACGCAGGCGGTGATCACCACGTCGGCCAGCTCGGCGGTAACGTCGTCCCGGGTGCCGGGGCGGCGGGCCAGCCCGGCCCGCCGCCGGCAGGCGGCGGTGAACTCGCCGGCGTCCTCGGCGACGGCGAGCACCTGCTGAACCGGCAGGGTGGCGGGGCCGGAGTGCTCGTGCAGCCGGGCGGCCAGGTGCCCGGCGGCCGCGGGCAGGGGCCGCGGGCCAGCCGGGCCGCGGCGGCGCGGTCGGCGGCCTGCCGGGCGATCCGGTGCCGGATCATGTTCCGCTCGGCCAGGACGGTGAGGTGCGAGTGGATCATCGGGCGGTTCCTCCTTGCGGTGCGGCCGGCGCGGATTTACAGCGAGCCGACCAGGGCGGACAGGGCGCGGGCGGCCTGCCGGATATCGGCGGCGGCCCCGGCGGGGTTCTTGACCAGCCACAGGACGGCGATGAGCAGCCCGGTCCAGGCGAGGATCTTCTTCATGGGGCCTCCCGTTGTCTGGCGTGGGGGGTTAGCGCCGGCCGGTGGCGGCGCGGATCGTTCGCCGGCCTTGCGGGCGTGGCGGCGCTGGCGCTCTTTGGCTGGCTCGGAGCGGGACGGACAGGGCGGTGCGCGAGCCGGGACCCGGCCCGCTGCACGCGGCCGGTGCCTGAGCAGCGGGGGCACAGGTCGAGGCCCCTGCGGCGGGCGGCGGCTTTGGTACTGCTAGAGCCTGTGGCCGACGCGAAAGCCGCCAGGCAGCCGAACGCTGGCGTAGGGGCCGCGGACGCTGCTCCAGTAGAAATCGGGCGAGAGCCCGTGTGCTTTCCGGTACCTGGCGTGCGTGTGACCAGCGCCGATATGGAACGCGGCGTAGATCAGGACGGCGATGATGATGAACGTGATCACTTGCTTCCTCCTGTGATGGTGAGCGCCTGACCGCAGCCCCGTGCGCGAGCTGCCCCGGACACGCATCGCTGCAGCCGGCGGCGGGCAGTGGGCGTCTGCGGCGGACGGCCCGGTCCTGCCCCCGGTGCAGCAGCACCAGGAGGACGACGACCGCGAGCGCGGTGATGATGACCCTCATGGCCGTGCCTGCCGCCGGACTATGGCGGCCACGTCCTCGGCGGACACGCCATGGAGATGGATGTGCTGAGCCGGGGCCTGCCGATGCTGCTGCAATTCGAGCCAGGCGATGCGGGCTTCCAGCTGCCGCCTGGACGGTCCCCTCTGAACTGCGGCGGCCTGCTCTGCCTCGCGAAGCGTAGCCACGGTCGTCGGGTCAGACTCGGCTCGCAGGACCCGCACGACAGCGGCGCCCAGGCCGACGACGACGAGCACGGCGGCGGCCAGCAGCGTCCAGAACACAACCTCGGCCGTCTCGGCGATCCCGGCGCGCTCGTGCCAGGCCAGCGCTCCGGCGATGACGGCGATGACGGCCCCGCCGGCGCCGGTCTGACCGCAGGACGGGCAGTGGAGACCAGGGCAGTTCATGACTGGCTCCTGTCGCGCAGTTCCTCGCGCAGGGCTTCCCGGCGCAGTTCCCGCTGCCGGTTGCCGAAGGCGATCCAGTAGAAGCGGTGGACTGCGGTGGCGCCGATGCGGCGCCGGGCCCCGTTCCCCCTGCATGACCGGCAGGCGCGCATGCGCCCGTTCCACAGGCTGCGGTGCCGGCGCCTGCCCAGGCAGCGCAGGCACATGCCGACCGGCGAGGCGAACACGAACAGGCAGTACGCGGCGGCGGCGATGGCTGCCAGCAGCACGTTGTGAATCGTGATCATGACGCCGCCTCCGCTGATGCCGCGCCGTCCGCGTAGCCGTCGCTGTAGCCGTCTGCTACGCCGGCGCCGTAGCCAGCGCCGTAGCCGGCCGCGAACCCGGCGCCGTAGCCGCGCTGGAAGCCGGCCTCGTAGCCTTCCCGGTAGACCCGGCAGGGGAAGCACTGGCAGTCCGTCTCCGGAGCGGTGTGGTAGTCGTGCCGCTGGCGCCCTTTCCTGGCCATCTAGCGGTCCTCCGTCCTGCGCTGCCTAGGCGCGGCGATCCGGGCGCTGCGGCGGCCTGCGCCGTAACGCCGTAACATTGCAGGTCAGAGCGCTGCGGGGACATAACGCCCGTCCCACACTCGTTATCGTTTCCAGCGTTTGCGCAGGTCAGCGCGTGTGGGATACCTGTAACGGTTTTGCGGGTGTGGGTCCTACACATCGGCCCGCCCCCGCACCGCGGCGGCAGCCTCGACGCCGTCGCGCTCGCAGCCCTGGCCTGACTCGCCGCCGGGCTCCCGGA
>DATIXO010000052.1:0-3874 GCA_035518495.1 Streptosporangiaceae bacterium | reverse complement strand
GCGATGTGGGACCCCGGCCAGTACCAGCGGTTCGCCGGTGAGCGGGGGCGCCCGTTCTTCGACCTGCTCGCCAGGGTGCGGGCGAGCGATCCCGGCTACGTCGCCGACCTCGGGTGCGGGCCCGGCAACCTGACCGCCGCGCTGGCGCAGCGATGGCCCGGGGCCGATGTCACCGGGGTGGACAACTCGCGCGAGATGATCGCCGCCGCCCAGGCGGAGGCGGCGCGGCCGCGGCTCAGCTTCGCGCTCGGGGACCTGCGGGACTGGCGCCCGCCGCGGCCGGTCGACGTGCTGGTCTGCAACGCCGTGCTGCAGTGGGTGCCCGGCCACATGGACCTGGTGCGGGGCTGGCCGGACCTGCTGGCGCCGGGCGGGTGGCTCGCGATCCAGCTGCCCGGCAACTTCAGCCAGCCGAGCCACGCGATCCTGGCCGATCTGGCCGGCTCGGCCCGGTGGCGGCCGCTGCTGGCCGGTGCCGTCCTGAACCGCCAGGCCCCTGATCCGGCCGAATACCTCGACCTGCTCGCCCCCACCGGGTGCGAGGTGGACGCCTGGGAGACCACCTACCTGCACGTCCTGCCGGGAGACGATCCGGTGACCGAGTGGTACCGGGGCACCGGGCTGCGGCCCGTGCTGGCCGCCCTCGATCCCGGCCAGGCCGAGGAGTTCGTGGCCGAGTACGGCAAGCTGGCACGCGCGGCCTACCCCCGCCGGCCGTACGGGACGGTGCTGCCGTTCCGCCGGGTGTTCGTCGTGGCCAGGCGCCCGCGGGCCTGACCGGGCGGCCTCACCGCTGGTGACGGCCGTCGGATGCCCGCCGGAGCGGTCTGTCGTAGCCCTCCTCGGGGCGGTCTGGCTGCCTCCGCGGCGGTATCTCGTCCGCCCCTGGGGGCGGCCCCGCATATGACCGCTGGGGCGGCCTCTCAGGCACCCGCTGGGGCGGCCTCTCAGGTACCCGCTCCGGCTGCCTGGCCACCTGCCGTGGCGTTCCCTCTGGCCGGTGACGCGCTGGTTCTGACCGCTGGCGTGGTATCTCCGCGGCCGGGGACGGGGGCGCGCCGGAATCCGCTTTGCGCGGCGCTGGCGCCCGGATGGCACCTGCCACCGCGATCACCAGCGCAGCAAGCCATGCCACGCCCGTCCAGACCAGGGCAATGCTCAGCACGGCGATAGCGACCTTACGGGGCAGGTCATAGAGCCAGGCGATGATCAGTGGCACGGCCCACACCCCGATCACCGCTATGCCGCCGAGATACAGGCTCAGGCGAGCGCCCGTCGTGCCGGACAGTGCTGCCGCTGCGGTCATCGCGTCTCCCGTCCCCCTGCGGGGTGGTTATGAGACGCCCTGCCACGCTCACGGGATGACAAAGCGGCGGCAGCCGATCGCTTCGGCACGCATGCGCTCACTCCCGGTGACAACCGGGACCGCATGAGCGGCGGCCGCTACCGGCCGCCCGCCGATGGCACGGCCGGCCGCTTCCTGGCCTTGGCGGAGATACTCGGCGTCTGCTCCAGCTGCGACAGACCGTTCCAGGCCAGGTTGATCAGGTGGGCCGCGACCACCTCCACCTTGGGCTTGCGGGCGTCCAGCCACCACTGCCCGGTCACGGCGACCATCCCGACCAGCATCTGCGCATACATCGGGGCCAGCTTCGGGTCGTAGCCGCGGGCGCGGAAGAAGTCACCGAGGATGTACTCGACCTGGCTGGCGATGTCGCTGATCAGGCTGCCGAAGTTGCCTGTGCCCGAGGCGGGGTGTGAGTCGCGCACCAGGATCCGGAACCCGTCCGCGTTGTCCTCGATGTAGCGCAGCAGCGTGACCGCGGCCGCCTCGAACTTATCCCGGGTCTGGGCGCCGCCCAGGATCTCGGTCGCGGTGGTGAGCAGCCGCTCCACCTCCCGGTCGACGACGACCGCGTACAGCCCTTCCTTGCCGCCGAAGTGCTCGTAGACCACCGGCTTGGAGACACCCGCCTGGGCGGCGATCTCCTCGATGGACGTGCCCTCGAACCCGCGGGCCGCGAAAAGCTTGCGGCCGATGCCGAGCAGCTGCTCCCGGCGTTCCGTGCCGGTCATCCGCCTGCGGTGGTTGGAGGTGGAGTCTGGAATGGTCACCGCCCCATCATGGCGCGATCACGCGGCCATCAGGTCATCCGGCTCTGCCGGGCGGCGCTTTGTCATCGAGCCGAGACGTTTGCCCCGCTTGCCGGTGAGCTTGCCCGACAGCCGCTCCTCGTCCGGCCAGCGGACATCCCACGCCCAGCCGAGCTTCTCCGCCACCCAGATCGCACGGGCGGTGATGTCGATCTGCCCCTTCAGAGCGCCGTGACGGGCGCACGTCGGGTCGGAGTGGTGCAGGTTGTGCCAGGACTCGCCGAACGAGGGGATGGCCAGCCACGCCACGTTCCGCGACTTGTCCCGCACGTCGAAGTCCTCGTTGCCGAAGGTATGGCAGACCGAGTTGATGGACCAGGTCACGTGGTGCAGCAGGCAGATCCGCACCAGGCTGGCCCAGAAGAACGCGGTGAGCGCGCCGGCCAGTGACATCGACCACAGGCCGCCGATCAGCGCGGGCGCGAGCAGCGAGACGAGGACCCACAGTGGGAAGGTGTTGGAGATCCGCCGGATGGTCCTGTCGGCCAGCAGGTCCGGGCAGAACTTCTCCTGCGAGGTCCGGTTCGGGTTGAACAGCCAGCCGATGTGCGCGTAGAGGAGCCCCTTGGTGAGCGCCTTCCAGTCGTTGCCGAACCGCCACGGCGAATGCGGGTCGCCTTCCTGGTCGCTGTACTTGTGGTGGCGCCGGTGGTCGGCCACCCAGACCAGCACCGGCCCCTCGATGGCCATGTTGCCGGCCATGGCCATCGCGGCGCGCAGCGGCCTGTTGGCCTTGAACGAGGAATGCGTGAAATGGCGGTGGAAGCCCATGGTGACCCCGTAGCCGGTGACCACGTAGAAGGCAGCGGCGATCACGATGTCGTGCCAGCCGAGGCCCCAGCCCCACGCCAGCGGGATGGCGGCCAGCACGGCCAGCAGCGGCAACGTCACAAAGAGACCGATCAGGAACCGGTCGAGGGCGCTGTTCGGCTCGGGCTCGATATCGGGGCGCGGCGCACGCGTGACCGTGGTCCTCGCCCCGGGCGTGACAGTCTCGGTGGTGGCAGTCATAGCGTGTCCTCGCAAGGGTTCCGGGCGCCGCAGTGGATTGGTGACGCTTACGTCACCGTAACCTACGCTACCGTAGGTTACGCAAGCATATGACCAAGAGTTCACCCAGCAGTGGCGCCGCAAACATCCGGCGGCTGGGTGGCGCCTCTCAGGCGGACGGGTCGTCGATCCGGGTCCAGGTGCCCGGCGGGTGATCGTCGCGGGGCATCCACAGCAGCGGCTGGAGGCCCTCGAACCTGGCGTCGAGGCCGGGTTCCCACGGGAGGATGCCCTGCCGGTCCGGCCAGACGATCTGCAGGCAGGGCGGCCTGAGGTAGCCGTAGACGGTGTCGGACACGGCGAACATGGTGGTCGCCCGCCAGCTGTCGTGCACGGGGCGGACCACGAACGTGCAGGGCGAGACGCCGTCGATCTGGTCGTCCGCCGTGATCGCGGTGCCGTCGGCGACCCGGCGCCCGATCGCGTTGATGATCGCCGCCATGTTCGGCAGCGACAGGCCGAAGATCGCAAGCTCAGGAGCGCGGAACGTGTGCCACATCCCGATGCTGTACGCCCACGACGGCCACTGCTCGTCGCCGGGGACGCCCTGGACCGCCCAGCCGATCCTGCTGATGTGGCCGGTGATGATCCTTAAGTAGGCGTCCGGGCCGTAGCCCGCCGCCTCCAGCTCACGCATCCGGCATTCGCACTGAATTTCGGGTACGTCCAC
>DATIXO010000051.1:0-14760 GCA_035518495.1 Streptosporangiaceae bacterium | reverse complement strand
GCATCGACGTGGTCAACTCCACCGGCGACCAGTTCTCCCTGCTGTGCGAGTCGCTGCCAGGCGACCACGTGCGGCTGTCGTCGTACGTGCAGCGCCAGCCGCTGTACACCATCGCCGGCGGCGTGCCGACGGCGACCGTGGGCCTGGGGGACCTGCCGGTCGGCGGGATGGACGGCAGCACAGAGGTCTGGGTCGGCCCCTACATCGGCGAGACGCTGGGCCGGGCGCGGTCCGTCGTCCACTTCGACCCGCTGCTGGCGGCGACCCGCAACCGGCCCACGGCGGTCGCGATCACCGGCGAGCCCGGTGGCGGCAAGACCACCCTGGCGCTGCTGCTCATGCTGCAGCAGGCGCTGCGGGGGGTGACGGTGGCGGTCATCGACCCGAAGGGCGACGCCGAGTCGCTGGTGGACGTGCTGACCGCCCGCGGCCGCAGGGCCCGGGTGATCCCGCTCGGCTCGGCCGCGCCTGGGCTGCTCGACCCGTTCTCGTTCGGCGACGACCTGGCCGAGAAACGGACCATGGCCACCGAGACGCTGCGGCTGCTGCTGCCGCGGATGAGCGAGGAGCGCGAGAGCGCGATGGTCCAGGCGGTGGCCGCGGTGGCCGGCCGGGACCGGCCCAGCCTGGGCAAGGTGGTGCGGCACCTGGAGCAGTCGGAGGACGCCGCGTCGAAGAACCTGGGGGCGGTGCTGCGCTCGATGTCGGAGATGCGGCTGGCGCGGCTGTGCTTCTCGCCCTCGGGCGGCCAGCGCATCGACGCGGCCGGGTGGACCACGGTCTTCACCCTGGCCGGCCTCACACTGCCGGACGCCGCGGTGAACCGGGATGACTACTCCTACGAGCAGCGGCTGTCCGTTGCCCTGCTGTACCTGGTCTCCCAGTTCGCCCGCAGGCTGCTGAACGGAATGGACCGCCGGCTGCCCAAAGCCATCTTCCTGGACGAGGCGTGGGCGATCACTTCCACGCCCGAGGGGGCCAAGCTGGTGCCCGAGGTGTCGCGGATGGGCCGCTCCCGCAACACCGCCCTGATCCTGGTCTCCCAGAACGCCGGTGACCTGCTGTCCGAGCAGGTCACCAACTGCATCTCCGGCGTGTTCGCGTTCCGCTCCTCCGAGCGGGTCGAGGTGGCGAACGTGCTGGCACTGCTGGGGGTGGAGAGCTCCGACGAGCATCAGCTCGCGCTGCGGGGGCTCGGCAACGGGGAATGCATCTTCCGCGACCTGGAGGGCAGGGCGGGCCGGATCGGCATCGACCTGATCTCCGACGACATGCGGCAGTGGCTGGACACCAACCCAACCCGCCGCAAGCCGGTTGCGGAGGCCCCGCGCGTGAGCGAGGACAGCGCAGCCGCCGCGGAACCTGTCCCCAGCCAACCGTCGGCGCCCGGGACTGGACAGCCGCCAGCGCCGGGGACTGTCCAGGTGCCAGCGCCGGCCGGGGGACAGCCGCCAGCGCTGGGAGGGGGACAGCCGCCAGCGCTGGGGGCCGGGCAGCTGCCCGCGCCCGGCCAGCCAGCAGCATCCGGAGCCGGCGCCGCGCCGGACCGCCCTGCCGACCGCCCTTACGCGGGCGAGGCAGCGCCCTGACCAGGAAGCCCCCATGCCCAGCCCGATCCGCCTGAGCCCGGTCCGCCTGAGCCCGGTCCGCCTCACCCATGCGAAGTCACCCCTCATCCCGACTTCCGGAGCCCGCTGATGCCCAGACCGCTCTCCCGGCTGCCGCAGCCCGTGCGCCGCGTCCTGCTGCTGCTCGGCGTCATCGCGGCCGTGGCCGGCCTGCCCGGCACCGCGCAGGCGGCGGTGAACCCGGTCAGCGTCCCGGCCCACCCGGCTGCCTCAGCCGTGCTGACGGCGCGGGTGCACGCGGCCCACCCGGCCAGCCCGGCGCTGCCCGGGGGTGTGTGCCAGGTGCCCGGGGTCGGCGACATCGGCGGCCTGCTCGGGTTCTGCGCGGCCGGCTCCAGCGGCCTGATCGGCGACCTCAACAACATCTGCCAGCAGTCCGCGCCCGCGCCCGAGCCGGCCACCGGCGGCCTGGACGCACTGGTCAGGCCGCCCGCCTCGGCGGTCCGTCAGCCAGCCACGCTGTATGACAGCTACGGCATGGCCGGGCAGTCGTGGGCCGCCTACGGCCTGCAGTGCTCCGACTTCGCCTCGATCATCGGCAACCAGGTCGCCGGGGTGGTGTTCACGGCGGCGAAGGCGCTCGACCGGGTGACGATCACCGTCTACCAGTCGGCGGCGGGTGAGGGCATCCTCGCCTGGCTGAGTAGCGTGGTGGACAGGCTGATCACCAGCCTCGGCAACGCCATCTACTTCCCGTTCCTGGCGCCGGTGGTGATCATCGGGGCGATATGGCTGGCCTGGCAGGGCCTGATCCGCAAGCGTGCCACCCGCACCATCGAGGGAACCGTCTGGATGGTGCTCGCCTGCGCGACCGCGATCTGGCTCATCGGGCGCCCGGCGGACTTCACCGGCATCGGCAGGGCGTTCTCCGACGGCATCACCCAGACGCTGAACATCGCCTTCGCCAAGCTCCCCGCTCCCCAGCAGAGCAGCTGCGTGCCGGTCCAGAAGGGCGACCCGCAGATGCCGGCCGGGACCAATTTCGCCTACACCGCGGGCAACGGGGTGGTCGACGCCAACGCCAACGAGCTGTGGACCGTCCTGGTCTGCAAGCCGTGGCTGGACGGCGAGTTCGGGACCACCGCCTACTCGGCCAGCGGCGGCCACCCCACCGTGGTCAACCAGTACGCCCGGCAGCTGCTGTGGGCGCAGGCGATCGCGGCGAACGAGAAGCCGACGGCAGCGATGATCACGGCGAAACAGGACACGTTCGCCGGCATCGCCGCCTCGATCAAGCAGAACGACCCCGGCGTGTACCCGCTGTTCCAGGGCAAGCTGTGGACCACCCGGCTGGAGATCGGCTTCGCGGCGATGTTCGCCGCGCTCGCCGCTGGGGTGCTCGTCCTGCTCATCGCCATCACCCTGATCATCTTGAAGCTCAGTTTCCTGCTGCTCCTGGTGGCGGGCCCGTTCTTCCTCATCATCGGCACCCACCCGGGCTTCGGGCGGGTGGTGGCCCTGCGCTGGGCTGAGATGCTGATCGGCGTGCTGCTCAAGACGGCGGCGATCGCGCTGGTGCTCAGCATCTTGCTGTATGCCTATTCGCTGATCATGGGTGCCAGCGACGCCGCGCTGCCGTGGGCGCTGAAGATCCTGATGATCTCGCTGGTCACGGTGGCGGTGTTCATCTACCGCAAGCCGTTCGGCCACCTGTTCTCGGCCGTGGGGTACGGCGTGATCGGATCGCACGAGCGGGCAGATGTGAGCCTGGCGAAGGCCGGGAGCACGGCGCGGCAGAACACCGTCGACGCCGCGACGGTGGGCGTTCCCGGGTTCGCAGGCTACCGGGCGGCCCGGTGGGCCCGGCGCAACCCTGGGCAGGCGGCCGGGCTGGCGGCGGGGCTGGCCACCGCCGGCTCGGCCGGGGCGCTGGCCGGGGCCGCGGCGGCCGGGGCGGCCGGGACCGACGGTTCCAGCGGGCAGGCGGCCAACGGCTCCGCTCAGCCGGGCGATGGCACCGACCCGCAGGACACCTCGCAGGCGGGCCCGGGCACCCGGGCCGGGACGGCAGGCCGGGCGCGGGGCACGGGAGCCGACGACGGCGTTGCCAGCAACGGAGCTGGCCGCAACGGCGCCGGCCGGACCCCGCCGCCGCTCGACCTCCCGCCACGGGACGCGGAGGCGGGGCCGCCGCCGCTGTCGGGCTGGGCGCGTGGCGGGACCGAACCAGGCAGGCCGCGCTGGCCGGATACCGCGCCGCCCCGGCAGGCGCGCGGTGCGTCCCAGCCGCCCGCCAGCCAGCCGCCGGCCAGGCCGGCCGCCCCGGCGCCGGCTGCCTGGGGGACCGGCGGGCTCTTCAGCCGCTCGCCCGCGCCGGGTGCCAGGGGGAGCGGCAGCGGCGGGGAGCGGATGCCCGCCAGGGGCGGGCCCGCGAGCAGCCCGCCAGCGCCACCCGCGTCGCGCGGCCCGGCGGGCCCGGCTGCCCCGGCGGGCAAGGCCGCGGCTGACGACACCCGCCCGGCAGGCCCGTTCTGGCTCCGCCCGATCCGCCGCCGGAAGTAGCTTCCAGGCCCATGGACCTGACGTCGGCGCAGCGGAAGATAGCGTTCGCTGTCATCGTGCTCGCCCTGGCCGGGCTGGGCGCCTTCCTGCTGTGGCCGCGCCCATCGCCCGCCCCCAGCCAGGCGGCGGGGCCGACGGCCCGCGCAGCGGCGTCCACGCCAGCGCAGGCACCGGTCTCCCCGGCCGCCGCGGCGAGCCCGGTGCCGTCCGGCCCGGCGGTGAACATCTACCAGCTGCTCCCGTTCAGCCAGGCTGACCTGACGCAAGCGGCCGGGGTGGTGCGGCAGTTCTGCGCCGACTACGCCACCTACTCCTACACCGAGAGCGCGAGCAACTACGTCAGCCGGATGGGGAGCCTGGTCACGCCGTCCCTGGCGGCGACCCTGGCGCAGGACTACGCCACCCCAGGAGTGGCCCAGGCGCGGACCAGGCAGAAGCAGTCCGCCACCGGCAGCGGCGCGATCACCGCGCTGCGCGCGTTCGGCCCGTCCAGCCTGACGTTCCTGGTGACGCTGAACCAGAAGACCTACAGCACCCAGCGCACGGGAAAGACCTCAGCCCAGACGCTCAGCACGAGCTACGCGATCACGGCCGCGCAGTCGGGCAGCGGCTGGCAGGTGAATGACATCCAGCTCGCATCCGCAGGCAATTCGTGAACTGGCGGCTGGGGGTCCCGCAGTCCGGCCGGCCCGCCGTGGCGGTGGCGATCGGCGTGGTGATGGCGTTGCTGCTCGGCCTGGTGATCATCGGGGCAAGCCTGATCGGTGGCGGCGCCGAGCTGTTCGGCGCCGGCCAGGGCTGCCCCGGCGGCGGGACGGCGAAGACGGTGAACGCGGCGGTCGCCGTGCAGCCCACCGCGAGTGCCGCCGGGCGGGCCTCGATCCCCGCCGATTACCTTCGCGACTTCCAGCAGGCGGGACGGACGTATGGCGTCCCATGGGTGGTGCTGGCCGGAATCGGCGAGGTGGAGAGCAACGACGGCCGCTCGGCCCTGCCCGGCGTGCACAGCGGGGCCAACGCGTTCGGCGCGGCCGGCCCGATGCAGATCGGCATCGGAGGCGCGTCCGGCAACAACTGGGGCGGTGCCCCGGTCCACCCGGCGAGCGAGCGGGTCGCCGGGTTTGCCACCGACGGCAACGGCGACGGCATCGCCAGCGTGTACCAGCCGGCCGACGCGATCGCCGGGGCCGCGAAGTACCTGGTCGCGCACGGCGTGCAAAGCAATGTCAGCGGCGCCGTCTTCGCCTACAACCACCTGCTCTCCTACGTGCAGTCGGTGCTCCAGTGGGCGGACCTCTACGCTCACGGCGGCTTCTCGGTCGCCGCCGCGGCCGCCAGCGCGGCCAGCGCCACCGAATGCCTGCTGGCCAACACGCTCAGCGACGCCCCCGGCAGCGCTCAGATCCCGAACCAGGCCGTTGCCGCCGCGATCGCCTTCGCCCGGGAGCAGATCGGCAAGCCATACCTGTGGGGTGGCACCGGGCCGGACGCGTACGACTGCTCCGGGCTGATGATGATGGCCTACCGGGCCGCGGGCGTGGGCATCCCGCGGACCTCGGAGGATCAGTGGGCGTGGGGGCCGAGGATCGCACCCGGTCACGAGGAGCCCGGTGATCTCGTCTTCTTCGCGGGATCGGACGGCACCGCCACCTCGCCGGGGCATGTCGCGATGGTGATCGGCCATGGCCAGATGATCGAGGCGTATGCCACCGGCTTCCCGATCCGCATCGCCTCCTACGGCACACCCGGCTCGCCGCAGGGTGACCAGACCGTGGTCGGGTTCACCCGACCCTGGGCGCATTCCGGCGTGGTCCTCACCAACCAGCAACTGTCGGCCGGCTGACCGCCGGCCCGGGGTCAGTCGCCCGGCTGCGGCCGCCGGGGCGCCCGGCCCCGGCGGCGGGCGGCCGGCGCCTTGGCCAGCTCCTCGGGCAGGCGCAGCAGCGGATTGCTGGCGCTGTCCACGACCTCGCCCGCTACTTCCAGCACCCGCCGGCCGCGTGACCGCGCGGCGGACCGCAGCAGCTCGAACGCCTGCCGGGGACGCAGCCGGTGGCGCTCGGCCAGCACCCCGATGGCCTGCTCCACCCGCACCCGGACGGTCAGCGCGTGCTCGAGCTGGGCCACCGTCTCCTGGAGCTGCCGGATGTCGGGCCGTTCCGTCTCGGCCCGCCGCCTCACCGCTGCCGACGCGGCCGGGCCACCCGGGGTGGGCGGCCCTTCGGCGGGCAGATCGGCGGCGAGCAGGTCGGCCAGGACCATCGCGCTGGTGAGGTCGGAGACCTCCTCATCGCCTACCCGCCAGCCGGTGGGTGTCCGCCTGGCGACCGGCGGGTCCGCGAGCCGGTACCGCCCGGCGCCGTCATCCGGTATGCCTCGCCGCCCGGCGCCGTCACCCGATGTGCCCGGCCGCCGCCCGTCGGGGGTTACCGCTGGCTGTGAGTGCCGCCCGCGATAGCCGTCAGCCCGCTGCTGCCCGTCGGGTCCCGCGTCCAGCAGGCCAGCCGCTCCGCGGCCGCCGCCCCGGCGCGGGCCGCGATACTCGCCCGGCCAGGCCCCTGGGTCCTCATCTCCGTACTGCTCGTGACGCTGGCGCCGAGGGTCCCCGCCATCAATCGTTTGGTCGCTTTCGGTTTCCATCATCCTGTGGTGAGTTCGCGGAGGTGTTCCCGGATGCGTGCCGCCGACGGGTTCGTCAGCGCCGTCCCGTCCGGGAGGACAACGGTGGGGACCGTCTGGCTGCCGCCGTTCACGGACATCACGTACTCCGCTGCGTCCGGATCCCGCTCGATGTCGACCTCGCTGACCTCGATCCCTTCCCGCGCAAGCTGGCTCTTCAACCGCCGGCAATAACCGCACCATGAGGTGGTGTACATCACAACCGGCTCCGACACGCGCCTCTCCCTGCCTTCACACACTAGTTCACTTGCAACGCCAGGACCGCCCAAGGGCTTCCCGCGACCGTCGGTGGTATGCGGCAGGATGGCACCGGGCGGTCAGGAGGTGCGGTGGAGACGTTCGGACCCGATGCGGACGGTCCCGAGGCGGTGCTGGCCGCGCTCGACCCCGAGCAGCGGGAGGTCGCCCTGGCCGCCCGCGGGCCCATCTGTGTGCTGGCCGGCGCCGGGACAGGCAAGACCCGGGCGATCGCCCACCGGATCGCCTACGGCGTGCGCATCGGCGTGATCAACCCACGTCACGTGCTGGCCGTCACCTTCACCACCAGGGCAGCGGGTGAGCTGCGGGGGAGGCTGCGCCAGCTGGCCGGCGCCGCGGGCAGCGGGATGGAGCAGGTGCAGGCCCGCACCTTCCACGCGGCAGCGCTGCGCCAGCTCAGCCACTTCTGGCCACGCACCGTGGGGGGCAGGCCGCCTGCGGTGCTCGACTCCAAGGCGGCCCTGCTCACCGAGGTGGCCCGCGAGCTGCGGGTGCACGCGAGCCCGCCGGAGCTGCGCGACACAGCCAGCGAGATCGAGTGGGCGAAGGTCACCCAGGTCCGGCCGCCCGGCTACGCTGCCGCCGCCACGGCCGCCGGCCGGGTCCCGCCGCTGGGCACGGAGACCACGGCCCGCCTGTACGCCGGGTACGAGAAGCGGCGCCGGGAGCGGCACCTCGTCGACTTCGAGTCGGTGCTGGAGCTCACCGCCGCCATCCTCGCCGAGCACCGGCTCGCCTCGGCCGAGGTCACCGACCGTTACCGCTCGTTCGTGGTGGACGAGTTCCAGGACGTGAACCCGCTGCAGAAGCTGCTGCTGGACACCTGGCTGGCCGGCCGCGACGACGTGTGTGTGGTCGGCGACCCGCGCCAGACCATCTACTCCTTCACCGGCGCCACCCCCGCCTACCTCACCGGCTTCGCCGGCGCGTTCCCGCATGCCACGGTGATCCGGCTGGTGCGCAACTACCGCTCCACGCCGCAGGTCGTCGCGCTGGCGAACCGGCTCACCGGCGCGATCCCCGGCCGGCGCGCGCCCGCGGCCCACGCCGCGCCGCTGCCGGGCGGCGCCCCGCTCGCCGCCCAGCGGGCGGCCGGGCCGGAGCCGGAATTCACCGGCCACGACGACGATGAGGCGGAGGCGGAGGCGGTCGCCGCCCGGGCGGCCGGGCTGATCGCGTCCGGCGTCCCGGCCCACGAGATCGCCGTGCTGGTGCGGATCAACGTCCAGACCGAGCGCTTCGAGCGGGCCTTCGCGGCAGCGGGTGTCCCGTGCCAGGTGCGGGGGGCGGAACGGTTTTTCGAGCGGGCCGAGGTGCGCCAGGCGCTGGGGATGCTGCGGGCCGCGGCCGCCGCCGCCCCGGACGGCCCCACTGCGGACGGCCCCACCGCGGGCGGCCCCACTGCGGACGGCCCCACCGCGGACGGCTCTACGGCGGCCGGCCTGGCTGCGGCCCCGGCCACCGAGGTCAGGCACGTCCTGTCCGGGCTCGGGCTCACCCGCCAGCCACCGCCGGGCCGGGGCGCGGCCAGGGAGCGCTGGGAGTCCCTGGCCGCGCTGGCCCAGCTCGCCGACGACTACTGCGCGGTCACGCCCGGCGCGGGACTGGCCGAGGTCGTCGCCGGGCTCGCCCACCGGGCCGCGATCGAGCACCCTGCGGCTCTCGAAGGAGTGACGGTGACCTCGCTGCACGCGGCGAAGGGGCTGGAGTGGGACGTGGTGTTCCTGCCCGGGCTGACCGAGGGCAACCTGCCGATCGTCCATGCCCAGACCGATGATGCGGTCGCCGAGGAGCTGCGCCTGCTCTACGTGGGCGTGACCAGGGCACGCGAAAGGGTGCACCTGTCATGGGCGCTGGCCCGCTTGCCGGGCGGCCGGCCGTCCCGCACACCGTCGGGGTTCCTGGACGGCCTGCGCCCCGCCGCGCCGGGCCGCGCTTCCGGCGTCCCCGCCACCGCGGCAGAGCGCCCCGGGCGGTACGGTGCCCCGGTACCGGCGTTGCGCGTGGAGGCGCCCGCGCCCGCTGGCGTGGCCGATCCGGCGCATGAAGCTGAAGGCGGGCTGTGAGCGAGACCCTGGACCGGCTGGTGGACCTGCTCAACCTCGAGCAGATCGAGCTCGACATCTTCCGCGGCCGCAGCCCGAGCGACCGGCGGCAGCGGGTGTTCGGGGGGCAGGTGGCAGGCCAGGCGCTGGTAGCGGCCGGCCGCACCGTGCCGGCCGACCGGCCCGTCCACTCCCTGCACGCCTATTTCATCCGGCCCGGCGACCCGGCCGTGCCGCTGGTCTACATCGTCGACCGGGTGCGGGACGGGAAGTCCTTCACCACCCGGCGGGTGTCAGCGATCCAGCACGGCAAGACGATTTTCACGTTGTCCGCGTCTTTCCATCATGACGAGCCCGGCCCCATACATGCCGCGGCGATGCCGCAGGTGCCGCCGCCGGATTCGGTGCTGCCCACCGCCGAGCGGCTGGCGAAGCTGGCCGGGGCGCCCATGCGTGAGCTGTTCACGAACAACCCGATCGACCTCCGCTTCGTCGGGCCGCTCACCTATGAGGCGCAGCTCGAGCCGTCCTTGCGCACCGACCGCAACCTGGTCTGGCTGCGGGCCGACGGCGAGCTGCCGGACGATCCGCTGCTGCACGTGTGCCTGATGACCTACGCCTCCGACATGACACTGCTCGATACCGTGCTGCTGCGCCACGGCCTGTCCTGGGCGGACGGGCATACGACCGGGGCCAGCCTCGATCACGCCATGTGGTTCCACCGGCCGTTCCGCGCCGACAGGTGGCTGCTCTACGCCCAGGACTCCCCGGTGGCCGGCGGCGCCAGGGGACTGGCCCGCGGTGAGGTGTTCACCGCCGAAGGCCACCTGGTGGTCTCGGTCGTGCAGGAGGGGCTCATCCGCACCGTGCCATGACGCCGCCCGGTCCGGTGTGACAAACCGGTGGCGTCAAGGTGAGGCGGCCCTGGCTGGCCGGTGAGCGGCTGGTGCGCCGTCACCGGGCACCCGGCCGCCGTCTGCCTGGCCTGACAGGCCAGGAACGGGATGGGCCAGCGGCGCCCCGGCGCGCCGGCGGCGCCCGGGCCGCGGCCGGGCCGGGAGCCGGTGGAAGATCCACCCGGAAAATCAGTTGCCCCGCGGCCGGTGTCCTACCTAGGCTGATCCATGTCATAGGTGGGCCAAACGACGCCTTGCGGGAGGAGGTGCCCACATTGAGCAACAGCGTGCTTCTTAGCCAGGCTGCCGGCCAGCGGTGTGCCTGGCCGCTTGCTGAGAGCGCACAGGGCACCGGTCTGTCCGCAGGCGCCCTTGTGCCCGTCAGCACGACTGGTGTCTTTGCTGGGGCGCGGCGGAAGCCGCATGACCAGGCGCAGGTCACCGTGCAGCAGATCACCAGCAAGAAGTACCAGGAGATGGCCCGTATCGCCGCCACCGGCGGCGACCAATCGGGTTCGCATCCGGCTTGGGATCCGGTCTAGGAAGACCGGCCTCGATCCCCAGAAGGCCGCGGACCCGAACCGGGTCCGCGGCCTTAGGTATTTATTCGGCCAGCGAGACCTCTGCCAATCCAGACCGGCGAGTACGACGAGGGATGAGAAGAGGGGATCGACATGTACTGGCCCGCCACCACCGCCGTTGCACCGTGCAGGGCGGGGCTGGAAACGGAGTCCGTACCAGGCGTAAGGGAAGCCGGGAGAGGCCAGGACGCGCCCAGCGCGGTGCCGCAGCAGGCGGCTTCTCCCGGGGTGACCAGAGCCATCGTGCCAATGGCGAGTACCAGGACCGTCCTGCCGTGCACCGAGGATCCAGACCTGTTCTTCGCGGAGTCCCCGCAGGACGTCGAGACAGCCAAGGCCATGTGCCGCGACTGTGCGGCGAGGATCGCCTGCCTCACGGGTGCCCTGGAGCGCCAGGAGCCCTGGGGCGTGTGGGGCGGCGAGCTCTTCCTGCGCGGCACGGTGGTGCCCCGCAAGAGGCCGCGAGGGCGCCCGCCCAAGACCGAGGTCGCGGCCTAGTGCCCGGCCTTCAGGCCAGCGGAACGTGAAAGGCGGTGAGAAACGTGTACACCAGCATGAACATGGAACTGGCAACCGCGCGGCAGCGGCAGATGCTGACCGAGGCGGCGGAGCAGCGCCAGGTACGGCGTCTGCGGGCGCTGTCGCGGGCCTCCCGCCGCGTCGAGCGGGCGCGGCAGCGCCTTTCCCAGGCCCAGCGTGAGGCCCTGCAAGTCGGCAGGGAGCTCGAAGGGTCCTGGGGATAACGCGCAGTGGCCCTGGTTCGCACGCAAGAAGCGGCGAGCCAGGGCCACTTGCCTGTCTGGTGCCGGTGACCTTACCGGGCCGGGCCCACCGGGTCGGGCTCACCAGGCGGGGCCTCCGGGCCGGCGGGCTCCCCGGCGGTGAGCCCGTTGGCCGTGAGCTTTCCGGCGCTGAGCCCATTGGTCCCGGCTCTTTCGCCGGTGAGCCCGTCGCCGGTGAGGCCGTCAGCGGTGAGGCCGTCAGCGGCGGCCCCGTTGGCCGTGGGCTTTCCGGCGCCGAGCCCGCCAGCGGTGAGCTTCGTGGCGGGGAGCCCATCGGGGGTGAGCGCGTCCGCGGCGGCCCCGTTGGCGGTGACCAGCCCATCCGGCGTGAGTCCGTCCGCGGGGAGCCCGTCGGGCGTGAGCGCGCCGGGGGTGAGCGCGCCGGGGGTGAGCCCCCCCGCCTGAGAGTCGGCGTCGGAGTAACCGGGCATCCATCTGATCATTTCCGCCCGGTACGGGCCTTCGCATTCGAGCTGGCACAGCACCCCCATGCCGGCCGTCGAGACCCGGTGGATGAGCACGTACGAGGGGGGCAGGTTGAGCCGCCGGGTCATGTTGGCGGCACGTGGATCGGCCACCCGGGTGGCCTCCCCGCGCAGCCACTCCCGGCTGAACCTGAAGCTGTCCACCCGGGACGGCTCTGCCAGCGGCGCCAGGAACGTACGCAGCGCCTCCGGGTCGAACTCGATGCCTTCCCTGATGAAACCCTGATCACGCAGCTCCTGCTCGGCAGGCCCAAGATCGCCCCCGTCATGCACGATCCGCAGCAGCCTGCCGATGAACGGGGGGAACCCATCGGGCAGCCTGTCCACGGCACCGAAGTCCAGCACCCCCAGCCGCCCGTCGGAGAGCAGCCGGAAGTTGCCGGGATGGGGATCAGCGTGCAGCAGCCCAGCCCGGGCCGGCCCGGAGAACAGGAAGCGGACGAACAGCAGCCCCGCGCGGTCGCGATCCTCCTGCGAGCCATCACTGATGATCTTGGAGAGGGGGGTGCCGTCCACCCATTCGGTGATCAGGACATGGCTGGTGCCGGCCACGACGCCAGGCACGAAGATGTCCGGGTCCCCGGCATAGGCGGCCGCGAACGCACGCTGGGACTCGGCTTCGAGGTGGTAGTCGAGTTCCTCCGCGACCCGGGAGCGCAACTCCTCGAGGAGCGGTCTCACCTCGAGCCCGGGCATCAGCACAGCGAACAGCCGGGCGACCCGGCTGAGCTGGTTGAAGTCAGACAGCAGCGCGCGCCCGGCGCCCGGATACTGGATCTTCACCGCGACCTCGCGCCCGTCCCGCCAGCGGGCCCGGTGCACCTGCCCGATCGAGGCGGCGGCGGCCGGCTTGTCATTGAACTCGGCGAACTGATCGCGCCAGTCCGGGCCAAGATCTTCGGCAAGCACACGGTGCACCGTGCTCGCGGGCAGCGGCGGCGCTGACTCCTGGAGCTTGGTCAGAGTCGCCCGGTAGGGCCCGGCGATCTCGGGCGGCAGGGCGGCCTCGAAGATCGACAGGGCCTGCCCGAACTTCATCGCGCCGCCCTTGAGCTCGCCCAGCACACGGAAGATCTGCTCGGCCGTGCGGTGCTGGATCTCGCTGGCAACGCGCTCCGCGGGCCGGCCACCCAGTCGCTTGCCCAAGCCCAGCGCGGTCCGGCCGGCCAGGCCAACCGGCAAGGTTGCCAGCTTTGCCGTGCGCGTGATAGCCCAGCGGGGGAGATCGTTCACAACTCACATTGTCGGTCACAAAGTACTGCGCCTGCCACAATCACAGCGATCATGAGGCAGCCAAGTCCGCCGCCGCCACTGCCAATCGGGCAGGACGAGCTCCAGCGTGCCGTTGGTCACAGCGTTCGCCGACGCGGGCCGGTCAACGAAGGCAAGTGCCTGCGCGGCAGCCTGGGAGGCCACTGCTGCCGCCAGCACCGTGTCGCAGGCCGGCGGATCCGCGCCGCCGCCGGTGAGCTGGGCGAGGATGAGCGGCCACGCGGGATCGCGTTCGGCCCGGGTCAGGTCGAGGCACCGCAGGCACGCCGTGCTCCCCGGCGTCACGAGCGGGCCCACCACGCCGATGGCCTCGCTGGCCGCCACCGCCAGGTGCGGCACGCCCTGCCGCTTCAGCTGGTCAGGTAGCTCGCGGCGGTAGATGTCGGCGAGGACCACCAGGTCGGGACGGCTGAGGCCGGCCGGGCCGGCCCTGCCCGTGGGCGGGAGAGCGCAGGCGGGCGGGAGACCATCGGCAGGTGGCGGCGCGGCGGCGTGCGGGGGAGCGGCGGCCGGCGGGGGAGCGGCGGCGTGCGGGGGAGCGGCGGCCGGCGGGACGGAACCGGGCGCGCCGCCGGTGCCGGGCGACCGCCCGGTGCTGATCACCATGCCGATGCCGGAAGCGGTGAGCAGGCTGGCGACGCATAAGCCGACCCGGCTCATGCCTTCCACGCGCACACACGCGTTCTGGCGGCGGGCGAGAACCCGCGCGCCGCCGTCCCCGTCACCGTGCGCGAGGGCCGCGGTGGCCAGTTCCGGCGCCAGCCGGGTGCGCAGCCCGTGCGGCATCGCGCGGTAGGCGCTGAGCGGGAAGTCGTGCAGGGCACCGCCCGCGGTGAGCAGGGCGATGACCCGGTCCGCCCCCTCCGCGGAAATACCCAGCTCGGCCGCGGCGGCCATGATCTGGGTGAGGTCGCGGCTGCCGTCCAGCAGGCCGAGCAGCACCGCCGCCCCGCGCATCCCGGTCAGGGCGATGGCCCGGCGGGGGTCGATGCCGATCTGGACGGTGTCGCGGTTGCGCCAGACGGCGAGCAAGCCGGGCTTGAGGGCGGGTCTCATGCGCCAATCGTGACGCGGTGCTCTGACATTCCAGCGCTGTGTGGCGGCGGGCTGCGGCCGCGAACGCACTGGCAGGAAACGCGAGACCGGGTGGGCAGGAAATGACAGCCGGTTAAGCCGCGGCGGCAGGAGGCGGCGGAAGGAAGCAATGGCCTCCAACATGATGGGTTCCCCGGGGGGAACCAGGCCGGCCTGAAGCCGCGGTTCCCTTTGCTGGCCGGTCGCCCCCTTCCCCGGAAGTGACGTCAGCCTGCGACCCGGGGACACCTGCTGGTGACGCTAGGCGGGGCCATGGCCGTGGTCAACCTTCCCGGTGGACAACGCTGTGGATAGCCTGGGGAGGACATGGAGCGTCTCTGTGGATGCCTACGGGAAAGGCTTGTGAATTCCGGAGCCCGGCCGCCCAACGGGCACTCCGGAACTGCCCTGCTTCCATCCACTGCCTGTGGAAAACAAATTTGTGCCGCCGGCCACGCCGATCTTGCCGCTTCGCCCCGTAACGTGAGCACCCGGTCATCCAGCGTGGCGGCCACCGGGGGGTTACGCCGCCCAGAGGTCCGGTCACGCCGGGGCGGC
>DATIXO010000050.1:0-14622 GCA_035518495.1 Streptosporangiaceae bacterium | reverse complement strand
CGGCATCGTGGCCGGGGTGATGTCGCGCTGCCAGAACCCGTTGGCGAGCGCCTTCTCGGCCAGGTTCTGCGACCGCACGCCGAACTCGTCCTGCTCCGCCCGGGTGATCCCGCGCAGCTGCGCGAGGTTCTCGGCGGTCTGCCCCATCGCGATGTAGATGTCGGGGACGGCGCCGTCCTCGCGCGGGTCGTGCCAGGCTGGCGCGCCCGCGGCGGACCGTTCCCCGGTCCGTTCCCCGGCCCCGGCGAACACCGGGTTCCTGGTTTCCGGCCAGCTGTCGCTGCTGCCCTTGGCGAACCGGCTCACGCACTCGACGCCGGCCGAGATGAACACATCGCCCTCGCCGGCCTTGATCGCGTGGAAGGCCATCCGGGTGGTCTGCAGCGACGACGAGCAGTACCGGGTGACCGTCGTGCCGGGCAGGTGGTCGAAGCCGAGCATGACCGCGACCACCCGCGCCATGTTGAAGCCCTGCTCGCCGCCGGGCAGGCCGCAGCCCAGGATGAGGTCGCCGATGCCGGCCGGGTCGAGCTGGGGCACCTTGGCCAGGGCCGCGGTCACCATCTGGCAGGTCAGGTCGTCGGGCCGGACCGTGGTGAGCGATCCCTTGAACGCCCGCCCGATAGGTGAGCGGGCGGTGGCGACGATGACGGCCTCGGTCATGGCACGCTCCCTCGCGTGGGGTGGCTTACTGATTGGTAGCGTATGCCAGCCCCGCCGGGCATCCCAGCGGCCGCGGCCGTCCCCGATCCCGCGCGGCGATGTCATGATCACGCAGTCGGTCCCGGCGCGGGAGCGGGTGGGATAGCGTCGGGGGAACGGAGCCCGGGGGATGGGACCGCCGCACCGGCGCGGCTGTGTGACCAGGGCTGGCCCGGAGGGGTGGCTGGATGCAGGTCTGTGAATCACTGATCGAGCTTGTCGGCAACACCCCGCTGGTCAGGCTGCGCACGGTGACGAAGGCGCTGGGCAGCGCGGGCGCGGGCGGGCCCGCCGTGCTGGCCAAGGTGGAGTACCTCAACCCCGGCGGGTCGGTGAAGGACCGGATCGCGCTGCGCATGGTGGAGGCGGCGGAGGCCTCCGGCGCGCTCCGCCCCGGCGGCACGATCATCGAGCCGACCTCCGGCAACACCGGGGTGGGGCTGGCGATCGTGGCGGCCGAAAAGGGATACCGCTGCCTGTTCGTCTGCCCGGACAAGGTCGGCCAGGACAAGATCAGCGTGCTGCGCGCCTACGGGGCGGAGGTGGTCGTCTGCCCCGGCACGGTGTCGCCGGACCATCCCGATTCCTATTACTCGGTGTCCACCCGGCTGGCGCGGGAGACCCCCGGCGGCTGGAAGCCGGACCAGTACGCCAACCCGGAGAACCCCGCCTCGCACTATCAGTCCACCGGGCCGGAGATCTGGGCGCAGACGGACGGCACGGTCACCCACTTCGTCGCCGGGATCGGCACCGGCGGGACGATCACCGGCGCCGGCCGGTACCTGAAGGAGGTCTCCGGGGGCAGGGTGAAGGTGATCGGCGCCGACCCGGAAGGCTCGGTGTACTCGGGCGGCGCCGGCCGCCCCTACCTGGTGGAGGGCGTGGGGGAGGACATGTGGCCTGACACCTTCGACCCGGCCGTGTGCGACGAGGTGATCGCGGTCAGCGATGCTGAGTCGTTCGGCATGACCCGCAGGCTGGCGCGGGAGGAGGCGCTGCTGGTCGGAGGCTCGTGCGGGCTGGCCGTGGCCGCGGCGCTGCGGGCCGCCGCCACCGCCGCCCCCGGCGACGTGATCGTGGTGCTGCTGCCCGACGGCGGCCGCGGCTACCTCTCGAAGATCTTCAACGATGAGTGGATGGCCGACTACGGGTTCCTGACCGCGCAGACCAGCGAGCCCAAGATCGCCGACGTGCTCGCGGGCAAGCAGGCCGGCCTGCCGGAGTTCGTGCACACCCACCCCGACGAGCAGGTCGCCACCGCCATCTCGATCCTGCGCGAGTACAACGTCTCGCAGCTGCCGGTCATGAAGGCCGAGCCGCCGGTGATGGCGGCCGAGGTGATCGGCTCGGTTGTCGAGCGCGACCTGCTGGACGCGCTCGTGTCCGGCCGGGCCAGCCCGAAGGACCCGGTCGGCCGGCACATGTCGCCGCCGCTGCCGATGGTCGGCTCGGG
Organism: Streptosporangiaceae bacterium; assembly: GCA_035518495.1. Lineage (GTDB taxonomy): Bacteria > Actinomycetota > Actinomycetes > Streptosporangiales > Streptosporangiaceae > UBA9676. The sequence continues at coordinate 12,467 of DATIXO010000050.1, read as the reverse complement.
CGAGCAGGTCAGCCGGGCGGTGGACGCGCTGGAGAAGGCGGGTGCGGCGGTGGTGCTGGTGGACGGCCGCCCGGCGGCCATGATCACCCGTCAGGACGTGCTCGCCTTCCTGGCCGGGGGGGCGGCATGACCGGGCCCGGCTTCGAGACGCTGGCGATCCACGCCGGGCAGGAGCCGGACCCGCGCACCGGCGCGGTGGTCCCGCCCATCTACCAGGTCTCCACCTACGCCCAGGACGGGGTGGGCGGGCTGCGCGAGGGCTATGAGTACTCGCGGACCGCGAACCCCACCCGGACCGCGCTGGAGGAGTGCCTCGCGGCGCTGGAGGGCGGGGCCCGCGCGCTCGCCTTCGCATCCGGCATGGCGGCCGAGGACTGCCTGCTGCGGACCGTGTGCGCGCCCGGCGACCACGTTCTCATCCCGCATGACGCCTACGGCGGCACCTACCGCCTGTTCGACAAGGTGCTGTCACGCTGGCAGGTGAGCTACCACCCGGTGGACCTCGCCGACCCCCACGCCGTCGCCGGGGCGCTCGCGCGGCGCCCGGCGCGGGTGGTGTGGGTGGAGACGCCGACCAACCCGCTGCTGTCGGTGGTGGACATCACCGCGCTCGCGCAGGCGTGCCGGGACGCGGGCGCGCTGCTGGTGGTGGACAACACCTTCGCCTCCCCCTACCTGCAGAACCCGCTCGCGCTCGGCGCCGATGCGGTGATCCACTCCACCACCAAGTACCTGGGCGGCCACTCCGACGTGATCGGCGGCGCGGTGGTGGTGGCCGACCCGGATCTCGGCGAGCGCCTCGCTTTTGTGCAGAACGCGACCGGCGCGGTGGCCGCGCCGTTCGATGCGTGGCTGACCCTGCGCGGGATCAGGACCCTCGGGGTGCGGATGGACCGCCACTGCGACAACGCCGCGCGGGTGGCCGTGATGCTGGCCGCCCACCCGGCGGTGACCAGCGTGCTCTACCCGGGACTGCCAGGCCACCCGGGCCACGAGGTGGCGGCCAAGCAGATGCGCGGGTTCGGCGGGATGGTGGCGTTCCGGGTCGCCGGCGGCGAGGAGGCGGCGGTGGCGGTCTGCGGGCGGACCCGGCTGTTCACGCTGGGGGAGTCGCTGGGCGGGGTGGAGTCCCTGATCGAGCATCCCGCCCGGATGACCCACGCATCGGCCGCGGGGTCGCCGCTGGAGGTGCCCGGCGATCTGGTCCGCCTGTCGGTCGGCATCGAGTCCGGCGACGACCTGCTGGCGGACCTGCGACAGGCGCTGGCTCGCTGACCGCGCTGGCCCGCTGCCGCCGGGTGAATGCGGCGGCGGTTTACCGTCGCGGCCGCGCCGGAAGTACACCGCCCGGAAGTGCACAGCCAGAAGTGCACAGCCGGAAGTGCACGGCCGGAAGTGCACGGCGCGGCCGTATTCCGGGCGGCGTAAGTAATACGCCGGTAAATGACAGGCAAAACAAAGAGCCGGGCGCGGGCCGTGGCCGGGACGTTATTCAAGCGGCCCTTTGCGGGAGCCGTCCTTTGCGGCAGGCCGGCCGGGTGCGGTCAGCTGTTCCAGACCATGAGCACCAGGATGATCAGCCAGATCAGGCTGACCACGCCGCCCATGGAAACGATGCGGCCGCGTTCCACGTTGGCGATGTGCGAGGAGGCGGTCACCGGCGCGGCCGCCGCGGGCTCGGCGGCCTCAGCGGCCGTTGCCTCCCGCGCCCCGGCGTCGCCATCCCCGCGCCCGTGGGCGGCCGCGGGCTGCGCCGCAGGGGCCTGCTGGCTGCCCGCCAGCGTCAGCGCGCCGAGCGCCCGCCGCTGGTCGCGCATGATGAGCAGCAGCAGCACCAGGGCGACCACGAAGAGCGTGGTCGACACGGTCAGCCACGCCTTGCCCAGCTCTTTGTGCTGCTGCCCGGCGATGATCCCGAAGAGCAGGACGCCCAGCGACGCGACGCCGAAGATCCTGGTCATCACCAGCAGATGCCGCAGCACCGGGGCGTTGCGGGTCCGGATCGCCCGGGGGGTGGACATGATCGCGATGGTGACCGGCCCGATGGTGAAGATGACGAAAGCGACGTGGAGCCAGAGCACCAGCCGCTCGATGGAGGACATGCGGCGATCTTAGTGGCCGCCCGGCCCGGCCCGTCGACGGACACGATCCCCTGGCACGAGGCGCCAGGGGATCGTTTCGGTCAGCAGGCGATCCCGGCGGGGAGGGCCCGTCGGCCGGCCGGGGCGCTGCCCCTGGCCCACGCCGCGGGCGGGAGAAACCTGAGGTGGCGATTCAGTCGCGGGTGGACGTCTCCGCAGGTGCGGGCGCGGTCGTGGCGGCCTGGGACTTCGACCCCTTGTTGACGAACCACGCCCCCACCAGGCAGGCCACGCCGATCACGAACGAGACAGCCATGCGCACCGAGTGGTGGCCGTTGGCCGGGGTGGTGTGGCCGAGGATAGAGGGCAGGTTTCCGGCGGGCACGGCCAGGTAGACGATGCCCAGGATGATGCCCAGGACGCCAATGACGGCAAGCACCAGGGCGAGTGGCCGCCGGTTGGGCGCGCCGCCCGCGTCGCTGACAGAACTCACGTAGTCCTCCTCGAAAGATTGCGCCGGGCCCCGCTCCGCCTGCCGCTGGTCCGGCCCGCTCATCAGCTGTGACTGCCGAACGCTACTACGAGAAGGGAACGTGCGTGGCTATGTCGAAAAATGCTTATGCCAGCCTAACGCCTGGACGCCCGGCGGGCGCGCAGGAAGTCCTTCACCACAAACTCGCCCAGCCGCTCCGGCTGGGCGAGCAGCACCCGGCCGCCGTTGCGCCGCGCGACTTCGTCCACAAAAGCGGTAAGCCTTTCATCGTCGACGAGCATGAAGATGTTTAGCGAAGCCCGGCGCCTGGTCATCTTGTCCACCTCGGCCAGGGTGAGCTCCAGCGTCTCCGGTGCGGGCGGCCAGTCGAACCAGGAACTCCCGTCCCGGCGCAGGTGGGCGGTGGGCTCGCCGTCGGTCACGATGAGCACGACCGGGTCGTGCTCGGGCCGCCGGTCCAGGTAGCGCCCGGCCAGCACCAGCGCGTGGTGCAGGTTGGTGCCCTGCACCATGTCCCAGCCGAGGCCCGCCAGATCGGTCTCCCGCAGCTCGCGGGCGTAGTTGGAGAAGCCGATCACCTGCATCGAGTCCTGCGGGAACCGGCTGCGCACCAGCGCGTGCAGGGCGAGGGCGGTCTGCTTGGCCACGCCCCAGGTGCCGCGGATGGCCATCGAGTAGGACAGGTCGACCAGCAGGCACACCGCGGCGCTGGCCCGGCGCTCGGTCTCCCCGACCTCGAAGTCCTCGGCCGACAGCGCGACCCGGGGCCGGTCATCGGCCTGGCGGTCCGGGCGGGCCGCGGGGCGGCGGAGCGTGCTGGCGTCCCTGAGCAGCGCGTTGCGCACGGTGGCGGGTGCGTCGATCGCCTGCTCGTCCCCGAACTGCCAGCGCCGGGTGGCGCCGGTGTACTCCCCGGCCTGCCCGGCGTCGCGCTGCTCGTGATCCCCATAACCGCCGTCCGGCAGGTCGGCGAAGACCCGGCGCAGCGCGGTCTCACCCAGCCTGCGCACCGCCTTGGGGGTGAGTTCCAGCTTGCCCGCCGACCGCTGCAGGTACCCCTGCCGTTCCAGCTCCCGCTCGGTCTGCCGCAGCGCCTCCATGTCGTCCACGGCCGCCCGCCCCAGCGCCCGCCGGACGGCGTCCTCATCGATGTCGTCCAGCCGGGCCCCGGGGTAGTCCTGCCGCAGCGCCGCCTCCAGCTCGGCCAGGTCGGCCAGATCGGCCAGGGCGGTGGTGGCATCGCCCAGGTCGAGCGGGCTGTCACCGGTCATCGTCTCGCCCGGCCCGGCCGGCATGTCCAGCTCGGGGCGGCGTGCGCGCAGCGCCTCGGCCAGCCGGGCCATCTCGGCCGCCAGGCCCTCGTCGGCGAGCGTCTGCGCCATCAGCGCGGCGAGCTCGTCCCGCTGGTCCGGGCTGAGCGAGGACATCAGCCGCTGCGCAGCCATGGCCCGGCGGACCAGCGCGTCGACGAGCTCCTCCAGGTTGGCCGGGCGGTCGGGGAACATGTCCCCGTAGGCGTCCATGAACGCGTCGAAGTCGGCCTGGGTGTGCTCGCCCCGCGCGTCCGCCTCCAGCATCTGGTTCAGCTGCGCCAGCATGTCCTTGACCCGCTGCATCGACTCCGGGTCCGGGCTTTCCAGCACCTCCTTCATGCCGCGGAACTGGCTGTCCAGCACCTGCCGCCGGAGCAGCTCCTTGAGCTGCTCGAACGTCTCCCGCGCCGCGGCCGACCGCCAGTCGTAGGGGGCCAGCCGCCGGATCGCCTGGGCGGTGTCGGCGGGCAGCGAATCGAGCTCCGCCTCGCGCATCCTGGCCTCGTCGCCGGGGTCGGGGAACAGCTCCGCCCGCTCCTGGCCGATCGCCGTGTCCAGCAGGGCCCGGGCCTGTTCCAGGATGCCGTCGAGGCGGCCCCGCCGGCGTACCTCCTGCTGCCGCTCCCGCACCCGGCGCAGCATGTCATCCAGGCCCCGCTCGCCCCGCATCCCGCGCCGGATCAGGTCACGCAGGGCGCTCGCCGGGTCGGACCCGCCGAGCACCGCCTCCCCGAGCTCGTCCAGGGCCAGCCGGGCGTCGTAGGGCGGCGCGAGCGGATCAGGGCCGTCGCGGTACTGGCCGTACCGGTAAGTCACCTATGTTCTCCACTCACGTGCGGTAGACCGCCCCGCCGTCGACGGTGTCCTTGGACAGGCGGCGCATCAGGTACAGGCCCTCCAGCGCGAACTCCACCGCCGCCGCCGCGTTCCCCGGCGACTCGCTGCCGTCCATGCCGAGCCGGGTCATGAGCCTCGCCAGCCCCGGCACCTCCCCGACCCGGCCCAGCAGCTCGGTCGCGGGCACCAGGTCGCCGGTTTCCACGCTGCCGCCGTCCTCGAACGTGGCGAGCAGCCCCGACAGGTCTGCGCTGCCCAGGTGGGCACGGAAGGTGTCGGCCGTGGCCCGGCGCAGCATGTGCTCGAGCAGCTCCTGCTCCCGGCCCTCCTCACTGACCTCGAACTCGACCTTGCCGCGCAGCGTGCTCACCGTGGCCGGCAGGTCGCAGACCCTGGTCACCGGCTGCTGCTCGCCGGCCAGCGCCGCCCGGCGCACCGCCGAGGCGGTGGCGGACTCGGCGGCGGCGATCGCGAACCGGGCCGACACCCCGGACCGGGAATCGATCGCGGGCGAGGCCCGCACCAGCCGGGTGAACCGGGCGATGACCTCGACCAGGTGGCCGGGCAGCGCCGCGCCCGGGTCGCCGCCCGGCCAGGAGATCGCCGCCTCCTGCTGGATGAGGGCGAGCTCGTCCTCCAGCGTCGCCGGGTAGTGGGTGCGGATCTCGGCCCCGAACCGGTCCTTCAGCGGCGTGATGATCCGCCCGCGGTTGGTGTAGTCCTCCGGGTTGGCGCTCGCCACGAGCACCAGGTCCAGCGGCAGCCGGAGCGCGTATCCCCGCACCCCGATGTCCCGTTCCTCCAGCACGTTCAGCAGCGACACCTGGATCCGCTCGGCCAGGTCCGGCAGCTCGTTCAGGCAGAACACGCCCCGGTTGGTCCGCGGCACCAGCCCGAAGTGGATCGTCTCCGGATCGCCCAGGGTGCGGCCCTCGGCGACCTTCACCGGGTCCACGTCCCCGATCAGGTCGCCGACGCTGGTGTCCGGGGTCGCCAGCTTCTCCCCGTAGCGCTCGCTCCGGTGCCGCCAGCTCACGGCCAGCTCGTCGCCCTGCTCGGCCGCCAGCCGCCGGCAGCGCGCGCAGGCCGGCGCGAAGGGGTGGTCGTTGATCTCGCACCCGGCCACCGTGGGGGTCCACTCATCGAGCAGGCCGGGGAGGGTCCTGATCAGGCGAGTCTTGCCCTGGCCGCGCTCACCGAGCAGGATCGTGTCGTGCCCGGCAAGCAGGGCGCGCTCCAGATGCGGGAGCACGGTCTGGCCGAAGCCGATGATCCCGGGGAACCTCTCCTCGCCCGCGCGCATCCGGGCCAGCAGGTTGCGGCGGATCTCGTCTTTGACTGTCAGGTACGTGTGGCCGCTCGCGCGCAACTGCCCGGCAGTGGTGATCGCTGGGCTTGGGGCGGGAGTTGCGGCGGTGCCGGCCTGGCTGTGTGAGTGCACCATTCGACACTATGTCCATGCCGGCTGGTTCGCGACATGCCGGGGGCGTCCGGCGCACAGGAGGTGCGGAGATGGCAGCTGGGTATCCGGCTCTCGCCATTGACATCGGCGGCACGAAGTTCGCCGCCGGGCTGGTCGAGCCGGGCGGGCGGGTGATCTCGTGGGCGCAGACGGCGACCCCGCGGGAGCTTGACGCGGAGCAGCTGTGGCGCACGCTCGACGCGCTGGTCACCCGGGTCCTCGCGGAGGCTGAGGTGAATCCCGCCACCGCGCTCGCGGGCGTCGGGTGCGGCTGCGGGGGGCCGATGGAGTGGCCCGCCGGGAAGGTGTCGCCGCTGAACATCCCCGCCTGGCAGGCGTTCCCGCTCCGCGACCGGCTCCAGGAGCGGTTCGGCGGGCTGCCGGTGCGGCTGCACAACGACGCGATCTGCTTCGCGGCCGGCGAGCACTGGCGGGGCGCGGCCAGGGGCCGCACCACGATGCTCGGGATCGTGGTGTCCACCGGCGTGGGCGGCGGGCTGGTGCTGGATGGCAGGCTGATCAACGGCGCGACCGGCAACGCCGGCCACATCGGGCATGTGGTGGCCGACCCGGAAGGGCCGCCGTGCGTGTGCGGGGGCCGGGGCTGTGTGGAGGCGATCGCCCGCGGGCCCGCCCTCGCCGCCTGGGCCCAGGCGCAGGGCTGGCGGCCCGGCCAGCCACAGGTCACCGCCAAGGATCTGGCCGACGACGCCGCGCAGGGGCACCCGATCGGGCTGGCCGCGATGCGCCGGGCGGGCCGGGCGCTCGGCATCGCCATCGCCTCCGCGACCCACCTGTGCGATCTGGAGGTGGTTGCCGTCGGCGGCGGGCTCTCCCAGGCCGGGTCGCTGCTGTTCGACCCGCTGGAGGAGGCGCTGCGCGCCCATGTCGGGCTCGACTTCGCGCGGGACGTGGCGGTGGTGCCGGCCGCGCTCGGCCAGAGCGCGGGGCTGGTCGGGGCGGCGGCGCTGCTGTTCGCCGCCGACCGGTACTGGGCGGGCGGGTAGCCCAGGGCGGAAACAGGCCGGGCGGGTGAGCGGTCCCGGTGGGTGCGAGACTGCTGGCATGACGCTGACCTCGCCCCAGGTCCGCCCCGCCGATGTGGCCGCGGCCCGGGAGGTGCTGCGGAATGTCGTCACGCTCACCCCGCTGCTCCATTCGCGGGTGCTGTCCGACCGGCTCGGCGGGCCTGTCTTCCTCAAGTGCGAGAACCTGCAGCGGACCGGGTCGTTCAAGCCGCGTGGCGCCTACCTGCGGATCAGCCGGCTGACCGCGGCGGAGCGCGAGCGCGGGGTGGTGGCCGCGAGCGCGGGCAACCACGCCCAGGGCGTCGCGTTCGCGGCCGCCCTGCTGGGCACCACGGCGATCGTGATGATGCCGGCCGGCGCGCCGCTGCCCAAGATCGAGGCGACCCGGGGGTACGGGGCCGAGGTCATCCTGACCGGCGAGACCGTGGAGGATGCGCTGGCGGCGGCGCTGGCGCACGCGGGCGAGCAGGGGCCGGTCTTCATCCATCCGTTCGACCATCCCGACGTGGTGGCCGGCCAGGGCACCGTCGGGCTCGAGATCGCCGAGCAGTGCCCGCAGGTCAGGACCATCGCGGTGCCGGTAGGCGGCGGCGGGCTAGCGGCCGGGATCGCGGTGGCGGTCTCCGGTGCCGACCCGGCCGTCAAGGTGGTGGGCGTGCAGGCGGAGGCGGTCGCCTGCTATCCGGCGTCGCTCGCCGCTGGCCACCCGGTGCGGATCGCCCCGGCCGGGACCATGGCCGACGGGATCGCGGTCAGCCAGCCCGGAGAGATCGGCTACGGGATCATCTCGCGGCTGGTGGACCGCGTGGTGACCGTCTCCGAGGAGACCCTCTCGCGTGCGCTGCTGATCTGCCTGGAGCGTTCCAAGCAGCTCGTCGAGCCGGCCGGCGCGGCCGGGGTCGCGGCGCTGCTCGAGCACCCGGAGGCGTTCGAGCCGCCGGTGGTGGTGGTGCTGTCGGGCGGCAACATCGATCCGCTGCTGCTCGCCAAGGTGCTGCGGCACGGCCTGTCTGCGGCCGGCCGGTACCTGATGTTCCGGTGCCGGATCGCCGACCGGCCCGGCGCCCTGGCGCGGCTGCTGAGCGAGCTGGCGGGCCTCGGGGCCAACGTGCTCGACGTAGTGCACGAGCGGGTGGCCCCCCGGCTGCGGGTGGACGAGGTGGAGGTGCTGCTCCAGGTGGAGACCCGCGGGCCGGGCCACTGCGACGAGGTGATCAGCGCGCTCCGGCAGGCGGGCTACCCGCTGCTGTTCGGCTGAGCGCCGCCGGGCGTGCCCGGCGGCGCGCCGTCCGGCGCCAGCATGCTGGTCTTGACCACCACCGTGCGGGCCGCCTTGTCGTGCAGGCACTGCCGCCGTGGGTCCCACAGCAGCCACGCCTCGTTGATCAGCGCGAACAGGGCGCCCACCGAGGGCACCACCGGGACCAGGGCGTACACGGCCGCGCGCCCGCAGGCGGCCTGGCCCGAGATGGGCGCGCGGGTGTCCGCGGTGACCACCTTGGTCCCCATGGCCCGCTTGCCGATGGTCTGGCCCCACAGCCCATGCTGGAGCCAGTCGTAGCCGAAGGAGACGACGCCGACGCCCACGCCGATCAGCAGGAACCTGCCGATCATCCCCGCCATCAGCTGGCTCACGCCGTTGTTGAACGCCTGCGCGGCGGCGGGCTGGCTCAGGTCCGGGTACTGGCTGGCCAGGCGCGTGACGCGGTGGGACAGCGAGAGCAGGGCGGGAGCCCACAGCGGGCTGGTGAGGATGACCAGGATGACGCCGTCGACCAGGCGGGCCAGCAGGCGCTGCCACCACTCCGCCAGCGCGGGGTCCCTGGCGGGCCGGCCCGCCGGGCCGGGGCCGGGCGCGCCCGGTGTGCCGTAACCGGGCGTGCCGTGACCGGGTGCGCCCGGATAGGGCCGGTAGGCGCCGTAGATCTGGCCGGGGGCGGCCGCCGCGGGCTGCTCCGGCTGCCCGCCCTGGAGCTGGCCGGGCATGGTGAAGGGCTGTGGCGCAGGGGGCGGCTGCCACTGTTGATCCTCGGGTGGCTGGGTCACGCCGTCATGATGCACCGGTCCGGGCGGACCCGCCTGCGGTTTGCGCGGCGTGACCGCCGGTCACAGGTTGCCGCGCCGGTCCTGCTCCCGCTCGATGGCCTCGAACAGCGCCTTGAAGTTGCCCTTGCCGAATCCCTGCGAGCCGTGCCTCTCGATCAGCTCGAAGAACACCGTCGGCCGGTCCTGTACCGGCTTGGTGAAGATCTGCAGCAGGTAGCCGTCCTCGTCGCGGTCCGCCAGGATGCCCAGCTCCCGGAGCGCGCCGGCCGGCACGTGGGTCTGGCCGGCCCAGTCGCCGAGCGTGTCGTAGTAGCTGCCGGGGGTGCCGAGGAACTCCACCCCGGCCGCTTTCATGCTGGTGACGGCGGCGACGATGTCGCCGGTGGCCAGGGCGATGTGCTGGACGCCCGGCCCGCCGTAGAACTCCAGGTACTCGTCGATCTGCGACTTCTTCTTCCCCGGCGCCGGCTCGTTGATCGGGAACTTGACCCGGCGGGAGCCGTCCGCGACCACCTTGCTCATGAGCGCGGAGTACTCGGTGGCGATGTCGTCGCCGACGAACTCCTTCATGTTCGTGAAGCCCATGACCCGGTGGTAGAAGTCCACCCACTCGTCCATCCGGCCGAGCTCGACGTTGCCGACGCAGTGGTCGATCTCGGTGAAGTAGGGCTGGTCAGGGGCGGTCCCCAGCGGGCCGGCCGCGACGTAGCCGGGCAGGTACGGGCCCGAGTAGCTGGCGCGCTCCACCAGGGTGTGCGCGGTCTGGCCGTAGGTGGCGATGGTGGCGAGCACGGCCTTGCCGTGGTCGTCCTCGACGGTCACCGGGGCGGCCAGGCCCCGGGCGCCGTGGGCGACGGCGTAGGAGTAGGCCGCCTCCGCCGAGGGCACCTCGATCGCCAGGTCGATCACGCCGTCGCCGTGGTCGGCCACGTGCCTGCCGAGCCGGGTGCCGGCCCGGACCGGGCCCCGCAGCACGAATCTGGCCCGGCCCGATTCGAGGACGTAGGCGGCCTCGTCGGGGCAGCCGGTCTCCGGTCCGCGGTAGGCGACGCACCGCATGCCGAACGCGGCGCAGTAGTAGTGGGCGGCCTGCCGCGCGTTGCCGACCGCGAAAACGACCGCGTCCATGCCGGTGACCGGGAAGACGTCCTGGGGCCCAGGCCCCCCGTGCCCGCTGTGCGCAGTCATCGTCACGCTCCTTCACGCCGCGCCGCTCCTGGTCGAAGCATCGGCCACTAAGGCATGATGTGCAACACTTAGTTATTGAGCTGGGCAATTTGTATAGCCTGGCAGCGTTGTGAACCGCAGAACTGCGCAGTCTGCGCTGGGCCGCGGGCGCTGCGGCCCAGCGGGACAGGAGGGCGGGATGACCGGGACAGCCGACGCGCTGGACGCGCAGCTGATGGAGCTGCTCGCGGCCGAGCCGCGGGTCGGGGTGCTGGAGGCGTCCCGGCGGCTGGGGGTGGCACGCGGCACCGTGCAGGCGCGGCTGGACCGGCTGCAGGCCCGCGGCGTGGTGACCGGCTGGGGGCCGGACGTGGACCCGGTCGCGCTCGGCTACCGGGTGACCGGGTTCGTGACGCTGGAGATCCGGCAGGCGGGCGGCCACGACCCGGTGGCCGGGCGGCTCGCCGGCATCCCCGAGGTGCTGGAGGTGCACACGATCACCGGGCCTGGCGACATGCTCTGCCGGGTGGTGGCCAGGACCAATGCCGATCTGCAGCGGGTGATCGACGCCATCGTGGCGGTGGCCGGGGTGGTGCGCGCTTCCACCGTGATCGCGCTCGCTGCCCCGGTCCCGTACCGCATCCTGCCACTGGTACACGCCGCGGCCGGCGGGACCGCCCTGCCCGCTGGCGGGACCGCCTAGCCGGCCGGTGTGGGTCCGGCCGGCCCCGGGGCCTTGGCGTCGGCGAGGTCCCAGGCGACCTCGAGCACGGCGTCGTGCAGTTCGTCCGGGCTGGCTGCCTCGCGCTGGAGGATCATCGGGCTCATGCCGATGGTGATCACGGCCGCGACGGCGCGCACCCGGTCGGCCAGCGCCGCGCCGGGTGGCGCGAGCAGGTCGCACAGGCTCATGAACTGGTCACGGAACAGCTTCTTCCGGGCACCGCTATCCGACATCAGCGTGTGCATGGCGGCCTGGTTCTGTTCCATGAAGCGGATCACCGCGAGTTGCTCGCCGACGATCCCGGTGTAGCGGCGGAGGACCTCGGCCCGGGTCCCGGGGGTCCGTGGCTGGCTGGTGCCCCAGGCGATGACCTGCTCCAGTTCCGCCCGGTAGTCCTCGACGAAGCTGCGGACGATGTCTTCCTTGGACTTGAAGTGGTAGTAGAGGGCGGCCTTGGTGACGCCAAGCCGTTCCGGGATCTCCCGCAGCGAGGTCTTCTCATAGCCCTGCTCCGCGAACAGCTCCAGCGCGATCGACTGGATGCGCTCCCTGGTGCCGCCGCGCGGGGACTGGGCGCGCGCCCGGTGCCGGACCGGGGACTCACCGCGGGCCGGGCTGACGCCACGGGAGCGGTCCGGTGTACGGGTCCGGCTTCGGGCGGGGGCGGCCTCCAGCGCCGGGACCGTGCCCAGCGCGACGGTGCGAGTAGGCTCGTTCATCGTGCCCCGCCTCGTCCCCCTTCAGCAAAACTTACTTGACGACCGGTTAGTTGCTATCTTAGCCTGTCTCTTGACGACATACTAACCGGTCGGCAAGTAGGTAGCGAGTATCTCGCGGCGGCACGGCCGCCCGCAGGCGGCGCCGGAGCCGCGGAACCGGGGACGGGGCCGTGGACCGGTGCCCGGCCTGGCGCAGAGAGCCGCAAGATCGAGGGCCGGCCTGGGTGGTCAGGCTGCCAGGCCTGACGGAATCCGGCGGACGAGCCGGGGGGAAGGAAGCCCAACCATGGCACAGAACGCGCCCGCGGAGGCTGCGGCGGTCCCGACCGGTCCCCGGCGGGAAGTCCTGATCATCCTGCCCGGCCTGCTGCTGGCCATCATGCTCGCCATGCTCGACCAGCTGGTCGTCTCCACCGCCCTGCCGCGCATCGTCGGCGACCTGGGCGGGGTGGCCCACCTGTCCTGGGTGGTCACCGCCTACGTGCTCGCCGCGACCATCACCACGCCGCTCTACGGCAAGCTGGGCGACCAGTACGGCCGCAAGCGCCTGCTCATGTTCGCGATCGTCCTCTTCCTGATCGGCTCGGCGCTGGCCGG
>DATIXO010000049.1:0-24831 GCA_035518495.1 Streptosporangiaceae bacterium | reverse complement strand
CGAGCGGATCGAGGAGGCGCTGGGCACCGGCCCGGACACCATCTCCACCGCCTGCCCGTACTGCCTGGTCATGCTCGGCGACGCGATCAGCGCCAAGAAGAGCTCCGGCGAGGCCAGCGAGTCGCTGGAGATCGTGGACGTGGCGACGCTGCTGGCCCGGTCGGTCACCCCGGCCGCCCCGGCCGCCCCGCCCGCCCCGCCCGCCTCGCCGCCCCCGCCTGCCGCCGAGAGCTGACCGGGTACGGGTAGGCCATGTCTCGTAGATCTCCAGCCTGCTGCGCGGCCACCGGACGGGCGTCTCGCGGCGTTGCCGCCGTCGCCGGTAGCTCCACTATCGTCTCCTCCTCCGCCGCTTTGCGATCCCCCACCCGCCTCCCCATCCCCCTTCATGGCGCCGCTCGCGACGGCATAGATCTACCAGACACGGCCTGACCGGGCATGGACGGCCGGCGGACGGAGGCGTTCAGCGACGGGGTGTTCGCGGTGGCGATCACGGTCCTGGTCTTCGGCCTGCTGGACATCGGTTCCGGCAGGCTCACCGCCGGGGTGCTGCTCGATGCCTGGCCGCATTACTTCGCCTACGTCGTCAGCTTCCTCACGATCGGGATCATGTGGATGAACCACCACACGATCCTGGGCCACGTCAGCCGGGTGGACCGGCCGCTGCTGGTGCTCAACCTGCTGCTGCTCATGGGCATCGTGGCGATCCCGTTCCCGACCCAGCTGGTGGCCGGGCATCTGCAGAAACCCGGCGGGACCGTGGCCGCGGTGACCTACGGCCTGGTCATGATCGTGATCTCGGCCGGGTTCGCCGCCATGTGGGTGTATGTGGTCACCCACGCGCCCTCACTCGGGGCGACGGTGCCGCAGGGCGCGCTGCGCCAGTCGATCCCCGGCTTCACGCTGGGCGGGGCCGTCTACCTCGCGGGAACGCTGATCGCGGCGTTCTGGTCGCCGGTCGTCGCGCTGATCATCTTCGGCGCGCTGGGCGTCTACTACCTGTTCGATCACCTGCCCAGCCCGGACGCCCAGCCCGCCGCCGGGGAGCCGGGCACCGACTGACGGCCGCTCCGCACGCTGCCAGCCGTGCCCGGGTCGTACCAAGGCGACCCAAACCAGGGCCAGCACGACACGCGGCGCCCGGCGCGGCTTTCCAGACCTTGGCCGGGATTCCGGGCCGCCGATGTGACCGGCATGGAGCCGGCGGTCAGGAAAGGGCCATAGTCTCGGCGTGGCGGGAGCGGTCTTGCCAGCGGCGGCGGGGCGAAGGGAGCCGTGTTGGCCATTGCGACGCTGATCTTGTGGGCGCTGAACGCGGGCGTGGGCGTGGCCCTGCTGACCTCAGGCAATGCCGCCAGACGCCGGGCGGCCGGCCCGGCGCGGGCGGCGAGCGTGCCGGCCGGGTCCGCGGCGAGCACGCCAGCCGGATCCGCGGCGAGCGTGCCGGCCAGGTTCGCTGCGGTGCCGCTCACCGAGGACGGCAGGCCGCCGCGCGTTCCCCGCGCGAAGGTCGTTGCCCCGGCCGGTGCGCACCCGCTGCTTGAGTTCAGCCATCCGGCGCTCGCGCTCGCCGGCTTCGGCTGCTGGTTCGCCTTTGTGCTTGTCCACTACCGGCCGTTCGCATGGGTCTCGATCGGGGTGCTGGTGGTAACCGCCGGTGCCGGGCTCGGCTGGCTGGCCCGCAACCGGCTGGCCGCCCGCCGCCGCGCGGCTCCCGCGCGCGTCTTCCCGCCCCGGCTGATCATGCTGCACGGCCTGGGCGCTACCGCCCTGCTCGCCTGCACACTGCTCACCGCGCTGTTCGCGGCCCACGGCTGAGCAGCGGCCAGGCACCGCCGCGACAGCTAGGCGTGGCTGACGGTGGGGAGCCAGATACGCACCCGGGTGCCCTGGCCGGGCCACGACTCCAGGGTGGCCTGGCCGCCATGGGCCGTGGCGATCGCCTGCACGATGGACAGTCCGAGTCCGCTGCCCCCGCTGCCTGAGCCGTTCATCCCGGCGCCGCCCTCTGCCTCCGCGCGGTCCGTGCCGCGGTGGAAGCGGTCGAAGGCGCGCGCGGCGTCCCCGGCCGGCATGCCCGGGCCCGCGTCGGCCACCTCCAGCACCACGCCGTCGCGCACCGGCGCCAGGCGGACCGCCACCGGCGTCCGGGCGGGGGTGTGCTCACGCACGTTGGCGAGCAGGTTCGCCAGCACCTGCCGGATCCGCGCCTCGTCGACCACCGCGATCAGCGCGGCCGGCGCCTCCGCCTGGACCGGCCGGCCCGGCTCGACCGCCCGCGCGTCGGCGGCCGCGTCCCGCACCACCGCGGTCAGGTCGGCCTCGGCCAGGTCTAGCGAGGAGGTGCGGTCCAGCCGCGCCAGCTCCAGCAGCTCGGCCACGAGCGTGCTCATCCGCTGCGACTCCTGCTCGATCCGGCGCATGGCATCGGGCAGCTGGCCGGGCCCGAGCGCCCCCTGCCGGTACAGCTCGGCGTAGCCGCGGATGGTGGTCAGCGGGGTGCGCAGCTCGTGCGAGGCGTCCGCCGCGAACTGGCGCACCTTCTGCTCCGACTGCAGCCGGGCGCCGAACGCCTGCTGGATCCGGTCCAGCATGGTGTTGATGGCCCAGCCCAGACGGCCCACCTCGGTGCTCTCGTCCGCCTCCGGCATGCGCGCGGTGAGGTCCCCCTGGGTGGTGATCCGGTGGGCGGTGCTGGCCATCTGGCCCAGCGGCGCGAGCCCCCGGCCGATCAGCCAGCGGCCGCTCAGCGCGAGCAGCAGGATCAGGATCCCGCCGGTGATCAGCTCCGCTACCACGATGCCGCCCACCTGCCTGTTCACCGCGGTGACCGGCCGGGCGACCACCACCAGGACCAGGCCGGGCCTGAGGCCGGCGATCCCGGCCTGGGCAGCGGTGGTGACCCGTTCCGCCGCCCGCAGCTTGGTGCCGTCGGCCAGCACCAGCGTGAACGGCTGGCGGTTGTAGTCCTGGACGAACTGCGCCCGGCTCATCTGGCTGAGCGCCTGGCGGAACTCGCTGCCGCTCTGGCCGGGGGTGAGGAGCACCAGCTGCCCGGTGCGGCGGGAGATGGCGGCGGCCAGGTAGCCGCCGGTGCCCGCGGCCAGCGCCTGCGGGTTGCGTGACGCCGCGGCCACCAGGTCGGCGTTGAACTGACCGCTCAGCCGGCGGTTCAGCACCGTGACGCTGACCGCCCCCATGATCAGCAGGAAGGCCGAGGTCACGGCGATGAGCAGGACCAGCAGGCGGGCGCGCAGCGACAGTGGCCCGGCCCGCCCGGCCTGCCCGGCCCGCCCGGAATTGCTCATCAGAGCGGGCCGGCCGGGCCGGCGGCCCGGGGGGCCGGGTCCGCCCGCAGGGTGTACCCCACGCCGCGCTGGGTGTGGATCAGCGGCGGGCCCAGCGGGTCGAGCTTGCGCCGCAGGTAGCTGACGTAGGTCTCGACGATCTGCGACTGCCCGGCGTAGTCCCAGCCCCACACGCTCTCCAGCAACTGGGCGCGGGTGAGCACCCGTCCCTGATGGCGCAGCAGGTAGGCGAGCAGCCGGAACTCGGTGGGCGACAGCTCCACCGGCACACCCGCCCGGTGCACCGTCCAGCGGGACTCGTCCATCTCCAGGTCGCCTGCCCGGAGCGTGGTGTCGGCCCGGGCGTCCGTGGCGGCGCCGGGGCGCGCCGCGCGGCGCAGGACCGCGCGCACCCGGGCCACCAGCGCCTCCACCGAGAACGGCTTGGTGACGTAGTCGTCGCCGCCGAGCGCCAGCCCGGTGACGGTGTCGGAGGAGGTGTCCCGGGCGGTCAGGAAGATCACCGGGACCTCGTTGCCCATGGCGCGCAGGCGGCGGCACACCTCGAACCCGTCGATGTCGGGCATCACCACATCGAGCACGATCAGGTCGGGCCGCAGCTTCTCGGCCTGCCGGATGGCGTCCGTCCCGCTGCCCGCCGTGCTCACCGCGCAGCCGTGAAACTTGAGCGCGACCTGCACGAGCTCACGGATGTTCGGCTCGTCGTCGACGACGAGCACCTGCGGGATCCGGTCGTTGTCAGTCATCACCATGACGCATTCTGCGGGGCCGCACCGCCGATCATGCCGGACGAAGGGTGCCCAGGCTACCGCCTCCCGCGGCCGGGGCCGCGGGAGGCGGACGGGCAGGTGGCGAGCTCGCCCACCGGGCTAGCCGGTGGGCGGCCGGACGAAGATGAGCCGGGCGTCCCTGGCCCCGCTGACCACCGGGCCGCCGACCCAGACCGGCTCGCCAGCGGCGAGCGTGGACACGCTGATCTTGCCGCTGCCGTCCCTGACCACCGTGCTGCTGACCAGCTCCCAGGTCCAGATGGTGCCGTCGGCGGCCTGGACCACGATCGAGCTGCCGCTGTTCACCGACTCGATCACGCCCCGCTCGTAGGCGAGCGTGCGGATGCCACCGTCCGCGGTGCGGAAGGAGAACTGGCCGTCGATCCCGCGCAGCAGGAAGAACCGGACGATCCGGCGCCTGATGAACCGGCACCGCACGACGGCCGCCCCGGCCGCCCGCCGCGCCGCCGCCGGATGACCTGTCAGCCCTGCCAGCCTGGCGGCCCGCACCGCGCGGGCGCACCGCCGGACCACCGTGCCCGCCACGGCCGCGCCGGTCCCGGTGCCGGGAGCGCCCGGGGCGGCGGACGGTACCGCCGGGCCGCCCCCGTCCGTGGTGACGGTCGCGTCCGGTGCGCTGGCCGCGTTCAGCGTGGAGTCGAGCAGGGCGGCCTGGCCGGTCGCGCCCGGCGTACCCGAGGTGCCCGCGCTCGCGCCGCCCGTGCTGGAGGTGCCGGCGCCGATGGTGCCCGTGCTGGCGGCGCCCGTGCCGACGGTGCCCGTGCTGGCGGCGGGGGTGCTGGAAAGGCTGGTGCTGGCCATCGAGACCCCGGCGATCACGCCGCCGCCGGCGAGCAGGGCTGCCAGGGTGATGCCCACGGTCCAGTTCCGGGCCTTGTGACGGCCGCTGGCCATCGGTGCCTGCGGCCCCGGCTGCTGCCGGGGGTTTGGGTAGCCGGGCCCGTGACCGCCTGGCGGCACGCTCTGGCCGGGCCAGAACTGCTCGGTGGGCTGATGGTCAGCTGGATCGCCGCCCGGCGGGCGGTAGATGTTGTCCATGGGTGTCATGCTGGCCGCCTGGCCTGGGACATCGGCCAGCCAAAGCTGGGATTTCGCTGGGAAGCAGCTACAGATTCGCCCCAGGCCGGGCCGGCCCGCGTGAGCCGCGTCAGCCGCCGGCCCGCAGTCGCCGGCGCGCGATCGCCGGCCTGCGCCAGTGGCCCGCCTGGGCCTGCGCCAGTGGCCCGTCTGGGCCCTACATCCGCTCTGGCACGGGGATGCCGAGCAGGCCGAGCCCGGTCAGCAGGACCCGCAGTGTCAGGGCGGAGAGCGCGAGCCTGCTGTCGCGCAGCTCCGGAGACGGGGCGCCCAGCACCGGGCACTGCTCGTAGAACGTGGTGAAGGCGCTGGCGACGTCGAACAGGAAGCCCGCGAGCACGTGGGGCTCGGCCTCCCGGGCGGCGCTGGCCACGGCCGTGCCGAACTTCAGCAGGGTGAGAGCCAGCCCGCGTTCGGCATCCTCGTCCGCGGCCAGGGCGGCGCTCACCTGGCCGGGATCGAGCCCGGCCTTGCGGAAGATCGAGCGGATGCGGGCGGTGGCGTACTGAAGGTAGGGGCCGGTGTTGCCGGTGAGCGCGAGCATCCGGTCGAAGTCGAGGGCGTAGCTGGACTCCCTGGCCACGGACAGCTCGGCGTACTTGAGCGCGCCGATGCCGACCGCCTCGGCGATCTGGTCCCG
Source organism: Streptosporangiaceae bacterium (assembly GCA_035518495.1). GTDB lineage: Bacteria > Actinomycetota > Actinomycetes > Streptosporangiales > Streptosporangiaceae > UBA9676. The sequence continues at coordinate 19,015 of DATIXO010000049.1, read as the reverse complement.
CTCCGCCGGGTCGTCGTAACGGCCGGCGATGACCCGGCCGGCCCGTTCCACGGCCTCGTCGATCAGCGCCGACAGCTTGATCTGCTCGCCGGTGCGGGTCTGGAGCCGCTTGCCGCCCGGCCCGGTCAGCAGGCCGATGACCGCATGCTCGGCGCTGGCGCCGTCGGTCAGCCAGCCCGCCTGCCGGGCGACCGCGAAGACCATCCGCAGGTGCAGCGACTGCTCCGAGCCGACGACGTAGATCAGCCGGCGTGCGTGCAGGTCGAGCAGCCGGTACCGGATCGCGGCCACATCGGTGGTGCCATAGCCGTAGCCGCCGTCGCTCTTGCGCAGGATCAGCGGCAGCGGCTTGCCGTCCCGGCCGGTGAAGCCCGGCGGGAAGGCGCACAGCGCGCCCTGGCTGATCACGGCGATGCCGCGGCGCTCGAGCTCGGCGCAGACATCGGCCAGCATCGGGTTGTAGAAGCTCTCCGGGTCCATGGTCGCGTCGGTGAGGCCGATGTCGAGCCTGCGGTAGATAGCGCTGAGGTACTCCATCGACGAGCCCACCAGCACCTGCCACAGCCGCCGCGTCTCCGTGTCGCCCGACTGCAGCATCGCGACCCGGCGCCGGGCCCGGTCCGCGAACTGGGGGCCGTCGTCGAACTCGGCCCGGGCCGCCTGGTAGAAGGCGGTGAACTCGCCCGCCGCGAGCTGCTTGCGGACCGCGTCCTCGCCGACGTCCACCATGTGCTCGATCAGCATGCCGAACGGGGTGCCCCAGTCCCCCAGGTGCGCCGCCCGGACCACGTCGCTGCCGAGGTGCTCGAGGATCCGCGCCACCGCGTCACCCTGCACCGTGGCGCGCAGGTGGCCGGCGTGCAGCTCCTTAGCCACGTTCGGCCCGGAGTAGTCGACCACGACCGTGTCCGGCGGCTCCAGCGGCACGCCAAGGCGCGGGTCGCCGGACACCCTGGTGGCCTCGGCGGCGATCCAGTCGCGGCGCAGGGTGAGGTTGATGAACCCCGGCCCGCTCACCTCGGCCTCGTCGCAGACGTCGGCCACGTCGAGGTGGTCAGCGATCTCCGCGGCCACCTCGCGCGGCGGGCGGCCGAGCTTCTTGGCCAGCGGCAGGGCCACGTTGGCCTGGTAGTCCGCGAACGTGGACGGCCGGATGACGGGATCGTCACCGGCATGCGCCGCGCCGAACGCGGCGGCGAGCGCCGCGCGCACCCGCTGCGCGAGCACCTCCTGGGGATCGGCCATGCGTCAAGTTTAGTGGCCGCCCCGGGGCGTCCCCTCCGGCTGCGCGCCGCGGCCCGCGCCTGGCGCGGGGCCGGCCGTCCCCGCCAGCAGCGGCTTGGTCTGGGTGACCGTGGTGATCTCGACCGTGAAACCGGCCCGCTGGTAGAGCCCGAGCGCGCCGGTGAGCGAGTCGGCGTCGACCCCCAGCGATGCGAAGGTGAACCCGGCGGCCCGGGCGTCGGCCAGCGCCCGCTGCAGCAGGGCGGAGGCGATGCCGCGCCCGCGGCCGGCCCGGCGGGTGCCGACCAGCGCGACGTAGAACTCACGCCTGCCGGTGGCCGCCGCGTACGCCTCGTACTCGTGGCCGATGACCAGGCTGAGCGGCTCGGCGCCGGCGTAGGCCATGAAGCTGAGGGCGGGCCGGAACGCGCTGGCCTGCATGGAGTGGGCCCAGGCGGCGGTGGACGTCTCGGTCGAGCCCCAGTGGTCGCGGAAGGCCTCGTTGCGGATCAGCCGGGCGTCCTCCCATCGCTCCGGTGTGAGGCCCACGACCTCCACTCCCGCTGGCACGGGGGCCTCGGGGATCTCGGCCGACAGGTCCCGCACCATCCCGTGGAACCAGCGCGACGGGCGGTAGCCGTGCGCGGCGTACAAGGCGATCGCGCCGGCGTTGTGGGACAGGCAGGAGCCCGACAGCGTCAGCGGCCGGCCGGGGTAGCGCTCCTGGTGCAGCGGGATGGCCGCCCGCTCGGCCCAGTCCAGCAGCTGGCCACCGAGCCCCCGCCCCCGGTAGGCCGGGTGCACGCCGCCCTGGTACCGCATCTCGTGGACCGGCTCGGCCGCGGACCGGAGTGCCACGGCGCCGAAACCGGCCATGGTGCGCTGATGGTAGACGGCCATCGAGCCGCGCGGGAAGTCCAGGTCCGGATCGCTGAAGTCATCCAGCAGGTCCTGCTCTGAGAAGTACTCCCAGTCCCGGTCCGTCGCCGAGATGTCGGCCAGCAGTCCAGCCCAGTCCGCCGCGTCCCGCGGCCCGATCGGCCGCCAGGAGAATGTCCCGTTGGCGCCCATGTGCCGGATCCTGCCCCGGACGGGCACCGGGGCACAACGGGTTTTCCCGCTGGGGGTTTTCCCGCTGGCCCGGGCCCGGTGGTCACCACGGCGTGACCGGGAGCGGCGGTCATCGGCGGCCGGCGGGCGGCGGGCCGCTGCCGGGCAGCCGGTGGGTGAGCGCCAGAAATGCCGTCAGCGCTGTCCCGGCGCAGGCCGCGATGCCCAGGCCGATCAGGTCGGTCGCCAGGCCGGCCTCGCGCAGGGCGAAGAACGTGCGGGACAGCGGGATGGCCAGGGCGAGCACCACCCCGGCGGCCATCGCGGCCACCAGCGCGACCCGCCACCAGGTGTACGGCCGGGCGACCAGCGCGAGCACCCACAGCGCGGTGGCGGACAAGGTGATCACCGCGGTGGTCCGGTCGGCGGCCAGGTCCGATCCCGGGGTGAGCCGGGCGAGCAGGTAGGCCGAGAAGGTCGCCGCCGCGCAGGCGGCGCCGGACGGGACCGCGAACCGCAGCACACGCGAAACGAAGCCGGGCGCCACCCGCTGCGCACTCGGCGCGAGCGCCAGGATGAACGCGGGCACGCCGATGGTCAGCGTCGAGATCAGCGTCAGGTGGCGGGGCAGGAACGGGAACCGCAGCCCCGCCAGCCCGGCGGCGGCCGCGAGCCCGACCACCGCCGTCGCGACCGACAGCAGCACCGCGTACACGGTCTTGGTGAGGAACAGGCTCGCCACCCGCTCGATGTTGCCCAGCACCCGGCGGCCCTCGGCCACCACGTGCGGAAGGGTGGCGAAGCTGTCGTCCATCAGCACGATCTTGGCGGCGGCGCGGGTGGCCCCGCTGCCCGATCCCATCGCCACCCCCAGGTCCGCGCGGGTCAGTGCGAGCACGTCGTTGATGCCGTCGCCGGTCATCGCCACCGTGTGGCCACGGGACTGCAGCGCGGTCACGAAGATCTGTTTCTGGCGCGGGGTGACCCGGCCGAACACCGAGTTGCCCTCGAGCGCGTCGGCCAGGGCCGCCAGTTCGGCCCCGGCCAGCGGTTCCGGCCCGGGTCCGGCCCCGGATGTGGCCCCGTCCCCATCCCCGGCCCCGTCCCGGGCTGCGTCCCCGGCCGCCCGCCCGTCCCCGGGTGAGCTCGCCCCGTCCCCGGTGGGCAGGGAGCGGGCGTCGACCGGGTGGTCGGCGCCGCCGATCCCCAGCTGCCTGGCGATGGCGCCGACCGACATCGCGCTGTCCCCGGAGATCACCTTGACCGCGACATCCTGCTCGGCGAAGTAGGCCAGGGTGCTGGGCGCTTCGGCGCGCAGCCGCTGCCGCAGCACGACCAGCGCGGCCGCCCCGACCCGCGGCCCGGCCGCGCCGGGACCCCGGTCGCTGATGTCGGCCGCGTCGGCCCGGCCGAGCACCAGCACCCGCAGGCCGTCCGCCGCTTTCGCCTCGGCCCGCTCACGGGCGGGATCTCCGGGTGGCAGCAGCACGTCGGGCGCGCCCAGCACCCAGCCTCCGCTGGCCGGGCCGGCGCCGGTGAAGACCGCCCCGCTCCACTTGCGCGCGGAGGAAAACGGCACGACCTGGACCGGCCGCCAGCGCGGATCGCCTTCCAGCGCATCGGCCAGCGCGCGGGCGTCCTGCTGCGCGGAAGCACTCCCCGTGGCAGCTCTCCCGGCTGCGCTCCTCTCGGCCGCGGCCATCTCGGCGGGAGCTATCTCCGCGGCAGCCATGTCCGCGGCAGCCATGTCCGCGGGAACTTCTTCCTCCGGAACCCCTCCTGCCGGGACCTGCCCCACCCGCAGGCTGGCCAGCCCGCTGGCGATCGCCTGCAGGGTCGCGTTCGGCCGCTCCTCGGCACCGGCCAGGCTGGCCAGCACCTGCCGGGTCGGCACACCCGGCGCCAGCGCGATGACCTCATCGAGCTCCATCCCCGGCTCGGTCAGGGTGCCGGTCTTGTCCAGGCACAGCACGTCCACGCGGGCGAGCACCTCGATGGCGGGCAGCTCCTGGACCAGGCACCGGCGCCTGCCCAGCCGGATAACCCCCACCGCGAAGGCCACGCTGGTCAGCAGCACCAGCCCTTCCGGGATCATCGTGACGATGCCGGCCACCGCCCCGGCGATGGCATCGCGCCAGGCCCCGTTGGCGTACGCGAGCTGGCTGGCGGTGAGCAGGATGGCCACCGGCACGATCACCCACGTGATGAGGCGGAGGAAGCGGTTGATCCCGGCCATCAGCTCGGACCGGGCGAGGCTGAACACGCTGGCCTCGTCCTCCAGCCGGGCCGCGTAGGAGCGGCGCCCCACCCGGGTCGCCAGGAACGCCCCGGAGCCGCTCACCACGAAGCTGCCCGAGAGCACCTGGTCGCCGGGTTTCTTCGTGACCGGGTCGGTCTCGCCGGTGAGCAGCGACTCGTCGAGCTCCATACCAGTCCCGCCGGTCACCTCGCCGTCCACCATCACCCGGTCGCCGGGGCCGATGAGGATCAGGTCGCCCAGGACGACGTCCTGCGGCCGCAGCGCGGTCTCCGCCCCGTCCCGCACCACCCGGACCGGCTCCTCCCCGAGCACGGCGAGCCGGTCGAGCGTCCGTTTTGCCCGCAGCTCCTGGACCACGCCGATACCGGTGTTCGCCACGATGACCAGGCCGAACAGAGCGTCCTGCGGGTGCCCGGTGACCAGCACCACCGCGGTCAGCGCGCCGATGATGGCGTTGAACCTGGTCAGCACGTTCGCGCGGACGATCTCCAGCACCGGCCTGCTCGTCCGGCGGCCGGTGTCGTTCACCTCCCCCGCCGCCACGCGCTCGGCCACCTGTGCGCCGGTCAGCCCGCTTTGCCGCGGGTGGGTCTCCACGAATCCCCCTTGTCGGGCAGGCTGTCCCACCGCCATCCTCGCATCCGCCGCTGGCGGCCCAGGTGAGGTGGGGCGCCGCTGGCCAGGTGGGGTAGGGCGCCGCTGGCCGGGGTGAGGTGGGACAGCCGCCGCCGCACTGGGCGAGGTAGGTGGCGCTGGCGGGCCGGGCGAGGTGGGTGGCGGCGGGGACGCGGCGGCGGGATTACGGGCGGCGCAGGAAGTGGCCGCGCCGATCGCCAGAGCCGAGGCGTTCCCGGATCCGCTCGGTGATGTGACCGCGTGCCAGGTCCGCGGCGAGCCGGCAGGCGGAGGTGATCCCCTTGGCGGTCGAGCCCCCGTGCGCGATGACGACCGTGCCCTCCAGGCCGAGCAGCGCGGCCCCCCCGTAGGTCTCCGCGTCCATCCGCCCGGCCAGCTCGCGCAGCACCCGCCGCTGGAACAGGGCCCCGAACCAGGCCGCCCGGGAGCCCTGGAACGCCGCCCGGATCTGCGCGGTGGCGAACGTGCCCGCGCCCTCGACGGTCTTGAGCGCGACATTGCCGGTGAAGCCGTCGGTCACCACCACGTCCACCTTGCCGGCCAGCAGGTCGCTGCCCTCGATGTTGCCGGCGAAGCGGATCGGCAGGCCCCCATGCGGGGGCGAGGCCAGCAGCTCATGCGCCCGGCGGGTGAGCTTGTTGCCCTTGGTCGGCTCGGTGCCGATCGTGAGCAGGCCCACCCGCGGGTCCTCCACGCCGAAGGCCACCTGTGCGTAGGCGACACCGAGCTGGGCGAACTGGAGCATCATCTCCGGCTTGGGGTCGGCGATGGCGCCGGCGTCCACCAGCAGCGTTGGCTTGGGCCCGGTGGGCAGGGCCACGGCCAGGCCGGGCCGCAGCAGCCCGGGCAGCGACCGCAGCCGCAGCCGGGCGGTCGCCACGATCCCGGCGGTCGAGCCCGCGGAGACCACCGCCGACGCCTGGCCGCGCCTGACCAGCTGGCAGGCGACGGCAACGCTTGACCGGGGACGCCGCCAGCTCGCGAGCGCCCCCTCGTCCATGGCGAGCGTGTCCTCGGCGGGCATGACCCGCACCTCGCCACCCAGCGGGTGCGCGCTCAGCAGCGGCCGCAGCTGGCTCGGCCGGCCGGTGAGCACCACCGACATGCCGCGGGAGGCGGCGGCGACCGCGCCCGCGACGACCTCGTCCGGAGCGTGATCCCCTCCCATCGCGTCCACGGCAATGGCCGGCGGCAAGGGAGGAACGGGAGACACGGAGGGCAGGGGGCTGCCGGGTGGCGGGGACTCCTCTGGCACGGCCGCGGTCCGGTGCCAGTCAGGAGCCGGTCAGCTGAGCCAGGGCGTCGCGCATGGTCTCAAGCTACTCACTCCCGCCCTGGCTCCGCTGGCCGGCGTTCCCGCTCCGCACCCTGGGCCGGCCGCCCCGGTGCTCGCCAGCCGGGCCGGGCAGGCTCAGGCGTGGGTGGTCGCCTCTTCCACCTGCTCGGGAAGCGGCTCCGGGGCAGGCTTGCCGCCCTTGATCGCCAGGCAGCTGATCGCGCCGATGGCGAGCAGGATGATCGGCATGATCAGCGTCTGCCGCATGGCCGTCACGTAAGCGGAGGTGAAGATCTCGTGAGCGATGCGGGCGATCTCGGCGACCAGGCCCGGTGGGGCGCCCGGGATGGCGTGCGTGCTGCCGCCGTTCTGACCCGCGCCCACCTGGATCCCGTTGTTCGCGGAATTGTGGATCTGGGTCACGAACGGGCCGCGCACCTGTGGCGGCAGCGCACCCGTCCGCGCGTTCGCCTGGCTGGTCATGGCGGAGACCAGCCTGTTCTGCAGCAGCGCGCCCACCGAGGCGGTGCCGATCACCAGGCCGACCTGCCTGATGGTGTTCAGTACACCGGATGCCGCCCCGGCCAGCTGCGGCTTGATGTTCCGCATGGCGGTGGTGACCAGCGGGGCGAAGATACAGCCCATGCCGAGGCCGGCCACCAGCAGCGGGGCCACGAAGACCGGCCAGTTGGAGTCCGGCTTGGCGATCAGGCCGATCCAGCCGATGCCCACGGCGAACAGGATCAGCCCGGACATCAGGATGTACTTGCCGCCGATCTTGTCGGTCATCCGGCCCGCCACCGGGGCGACGAACAATGAGACGAGCGAGGCGGGCGCCATCGCCAGCCCGGCCTTCAGCGCCGAGAACCCGAGCACGGACTGCAGGTAGATGGTCAGCGGCAGGAAGATGCCCATCATGCCGATGGCGAGCACGCCCGACACCCAGTTCGTCACCGCGTAGTTCCGGTCGCGGAACAGGGCGAAGGGAACCAGCGGCTCCTTGCCCTGCGTCATCCGCTGGACCAGCAGGAAGGCCACCAGCAGCAGCACCCCGATACCGAGGATCAGCGGGATGCTGATGAAGCCGGTGATCGTGCCCCAGTTGTACTTCTGGCCCTCCACCAGGCCGTAGCAGATCGCCAGCAGCGCGGCGCTGGCCAGCAGCACGCCCGGGATGTCGAGCTGGTGCCTGCGGCCCGGCACCACGTTCGGGATGATGATCGGGGTCAGGACCAGCACGATCACGCCGACCGGCAGGTTGACGAAGAAGATCCACCGCCAGTCGAAGGCGGTCACGAGCAGCCCGCCCAGGGTCGGCCCGGCAATGGTGGCCACCCCGGCCACGGCACCCCAGACGCCGAACGCCGCGCCGCGCCGGGCCGGCGGGAAGGTGTTTGTGATGATCGTCAGCGTCTGCGGCATGAGCATGGCCGCACCCAGGCCCTGGACCGCGCGGAACCCGATCAGCCAGCCCGGGCTCGGCGCGAAACCGCACGCGGCCGACGCGGCCGTGAACACCGCGATGCCCGCGGTGAACATGGGTCTCGGCCCGATCAGGTCGCCGAGCCTGCCTGCCGTGATGACCAGCACGGCCAGCACGAGGGCGTAGGCGTTGAGAACCCACAGGATGTCGTCGAGCGACGCGTGCAGCTGCGCGATCATGTCGGGGATCGCGATGTTGACGATCGTCAGGTCCAGCAGGGTCATGAAGAACCCCAGCGAGACGACCAGCAACACGGCCCATGGGTTGCCACTGAACTTCTTCACAGCTTCTCCCTGGCGTCTCCCCCGCCTGCGCGGCCCGCCTGTGATTACAGACTTACCAGAAAACGGGGGACGCTTCAAGATATATCTTGATAGTCCTCGGCACGGGCTCACCGGCTGAGGCGGCCGCCCGTCCTGCTCCGATGGTAGATGGCGGCACCGACAGATGGCCCCGGAGGTACCCCGCTCCCGGCGGCCGGCGGGCCCCGCGGGCAGGCAGCCCAGTATGCTCCCGGCCATGGAACTGAGCGGAACAGCAGCGATCATCTCCGGCGGCGCCAGCGGCCTCGGTGAGGCGGCCGCGCGCGAGCTCGCCGCGGCCGGGAGCGCCGTTGTCATCGCCGACCTGAACGAGGAACGAGGGAAGGCGGTCGCCGCCGAGATCGGCGGGGAGTTCGTCAAGACCGACGTGTCCGACGAGGCGGCGGTCACGGCGGCCGTGGGCGCGGCCACCAAGGGAGCCCCGCTGCGCACGGTCGTCAGCTGCGCGGGCATCGGGTGGGCGGAACGCACCGTCAACCGGGAAGGGGCGCCGCACAGCCTGGCCACGTTCCGCAAGGTGCTCGACATCAACCTGATCGGCACGTTCAACCTGATGCGGATCGCGGCGGCGGCGATCGCCAGGACCGACCCGGTCGACACCGACGGGCAGCGGGGGGTGGTCATCAACACCGCCTCCATCGCCGGGATCGAGGGCCAGACCGGCCAGCTCGCCTACGCCGCGTCCAAGGGCGGGATCATCGGGATGACCGTCCCCGCGGCGCGCGACCTCGCCGCCATCGGCGTGCGGGTCAACACCATCTGCCCGGGCATCATCGACACCCCGATCTACGGGACCGGGCCCGCCAGCGAGCAGTTCAAGGCCAAGCTCGCCGCGCCGGTCGTCTTCCCCAAGCGGATGGGGACGGCTGCGGAGTTCGCCGCCCTGGTGCGGTCGCTGATCGAGAACGACTACCTGAACGCAGAGGTCATCCGCTTCGACGGCGGTATCAGGTTCCAGCCGAAGTAGCGGCGATCGCCTGGGAGGCGCGACGATGCCCGATGCCGTATCGGTCGAGGTGGACGGCGGGGTTGCCGTCATCACCATCGACCGCCCGCAGGCGCGCAACGCGGTCAACGAACAGGTCGCCAGCGGCATCGCGGCGGCGGTCGACGAGCTCGACCCCCGGCCCGACGTGGTGGCGATGATCCTGACCGGCGCCGGGGGCACGTTCTGCGCGGGCATGGACCTGAAGGGCTTCCTGGCGGGCGAGAACCCGATGGCGGGCGGGCGTGGCTTCGGCGGCATCACGCAGCGCCCGCCGGCCACGCCGGTGGTCGCCGCGGTCGAAGGGTACGCCCTGGCCGGCGGCTTCGAGCTGGCGCTCGCGTGCGACCTGATCGTCGCCAGCGAGGAGGCGACGTTCGGCCTTCCGGAGGTGACCCGGGGCCTGGTCGCCGCCGCGGGCGGGCTGATCCGGCTGCCGCGCCAGATCCCCTACCACCTCGCCATGGAGATCGCGCTCACCGGCGGGCGGGTCCCGGCCGGGCGGCTGCACCAGGCGGGCCTGATCAACCGGCTGGTGCCGGCCGGCGAGGCGCTCGGCGCGGCCAGGGCGCTGGCGGCCGAGGTCGCTGCCAACGCCCCGCTGGCGGTGGCGGCGACCAAGCGGATCATCGTCGAATCGGCCGGCTGGCCCGCCGAGGAGGCGTTCGGCCGCCAGGGCGCCATCGTCAGGCCCGTGCTCACCTCGGCCGACGCGCGAGAGGGCGCGACCGCCTTCGCGGAGAAACGCCCGCCGGTGTGGCGGGGCGAGTGAGGGCGGCGCTGGGCGCCGCTCTTGCGGGCTTGTCCACGTCGGCGCGGGCCCGGCCGTAAGATCGGTGCCCAGAAACCTGTGGACACCGTTGGGGATGTGCATGTGCGGAATCGCTGGCTGCCTGGCGCTGGCTCTTGAGGCCGAACCGGACCAGCCCTGGGTGGCGGACGCGACCCAGCGGATCAGCCACCGCGGGCCCGATGACGAGGGCTTCTACACCGACCACGACATCGCTCTCGGCTACAAGCGGCTGGCCATCATCGACCTGTCGCAGGCCGGCCATCAGCCGATGCGATCCGCCAACGGCCGCTACTGGATGGTCTTCAACGGCGAGATCTACAACTACATCGAGCTGGGCCGGGAGCTGCTGGAACAGGGTGTGGTGCTGCGGTCGAGCTGCGACTCCGAGGTCCTGCTCGAGACCTACGCCAGGGTCGGCAAGGACGTCGTGCACGTGCTGCGCGGCATGTACGCGTTCGCCATCTGGGACACCTGGACGCGGGAGCTGTTCTGCGCGCGGGACCAGTTCGGCATCAAGCCGTTCTACTACCGCATTGAGCAGAGCCCGGCGCGGGCGCGGTCCGGCGGGCGGCACGCGGCCCCAGGCCCCGACGCCGAGGCCGCCCTGGCCGGGGAGACGGCCCAGGCGGGGGAGGTGGCCCTGGCCGGGGACGCGGCCCTGGCCGGCGGCCCGGACGACTGGCACACGCCGCATCCGCAGCAGGGCAGGACCGGCCGGCACGCGGCTGACCCTGCCCGCGACGCCGGCCTGACCGGCCGGCTGCCACGGTCACCCTCGGAGGTGGCAGGCCATGATCCCGGCCTTCCCGGGGCGGCCCGCATCCGGCCGGGCGACGGCACCGGCGAGCCGCGGCCCGAGCGGTTGCTGCGGTTCGCCTCCGAGCGCAAGGCCCTCGCTGACCCGGGTGAGCTGCGGGAACTCGACCCGGGCGCGCTGCGCAGGTACCTGTCGTTCCAGTACGTCCCGCCGCCGGGAACCCTCACCCCGCCGGTGCAGGTGCTGCCGCCCGGTCACGCGATGATCGCCCGTCCCGGCGAGGCCGTGGAGATCTACCGCTACTGGCAGGCGGACCTGCGGCCCGCCCATTCCTCCAGCGATGCCACGCCCGGCGCCATCCTGGCCGCGATGCGCGACTCGGTCGCGGTCCACCTGCGCAGCGACGCCCCGCTCGGCGCCTTCCTGTCCGGCGGCATCGACTCCGCGGCCATCTGCGCCCTCGCCGCCGAGCACCGGCCCGACCTGCTCACCTTCACGGTCGGGTTCGAGCGCCAGGGGTACAGCGAGATCGACAGGGCGCAGGAGACGGCGGCGGCGATCGGGGTCAAGTCGATCCCCTATGTGATCAGCCCGGAGGAGTTCTTCCACTACCTGCCGCAGATCATCTGGCATCTCGACGACCCGATGGCGGACGCGGCGGCGGTGCCGCTGTGGTTCGTCGCCCGCGAGGCCAGCAAGCACGTCAAAGTGGTGCTGTCCGGCGAGGGCTCCGATGAGCTGTTCGGCGGCTACGCGATCTACCACCAGCCGGGCGTGGTGCGGGCGGGCGAGCACCTGCCAGGCTGGGGCCGGGCCCCGATCAAGGCGGCCGCCGCGCTCATCCCGACCGGCGTCAAGGGGAAGGGCCTGCTGGAACGCACGTCCATCCCGCTGCGCCACCGCTACATCGGCAACGCACACGTCTTCGCCGATGACCAGATCGAGGCGATCACCGGGGCGGCCGCGTCCGGCGCGGCCAGCCCCTACGACGTGACCGACCCGGTCTACGACCAGGCCGAGGAGAGCGACCTGGACGACGTCTCCACCATGCAGCTGGTGGACATCAACACCTGGCTGCCCGGCGACATCCTGGTCAAGGCCGACCGGATGACCATGGCCCACAGCCTGGAGCTGCGGGTTCCCTTCCTGGACCGGGAGGTGATGGCGGTCGCGGCGAAGCTGGCCCGGGAAGAGAAGATCGGTGGCGGGACCACCAAGGCCGCGCTGCGCACCGCCATGGGCGCGGTCCTGCCGCCAGCGGCCGCCCAGCGCGCCAAGCTCGGCTTCCCGGTCCCGATCGGCCACTGGCTGAAGGGCGAGGCCTCCGAGACCGCCGAGCAGTTGCTGCGCGACGCGCAGACCGATGAGTGGGTGGACCGCGAGGCGGCGCTCAAGCTGATGGCGCAGTTCCGGGCCGGCGAGCCGGGCGTGAGCTGGCGGCACCTGTGGGTGCTGATCGTGTTCTCCCTCTGGCACCAGATCTACGTCGAGCAGGTCTACGACCCGGTCGCGCTCGGCTGGGAGCGGGGCCACGGAGCACCCTGGTGAAAAGCCCGCGGATCAGCGTCGTGGTGCCGTTCTACAACAACGGCGACGTGCTCGGTGACTGCCTGGCCTCCATCGCGGGCCAGACCTTCACCGACCTGGAAGTGATCATGGTGGACGACGGGTCCACCGACAACGGCACCGAGGTTGCCAGGAAGTGGTCCGAGTCCGACCCGCGGTTCGTGCTGGCCCACAGCCAGCGCGGCGGCCCGGGCGGCGCCCGGAACCGGGGCGTCGAGCTGGCGCGCGGAGAGTTCCTCGCCTTCGTGGACGCCGACGACATGCTGCCCGCCCACGCCTACGAGGTGCTGCTGCACACGCTGGAGAGCTCGGGCTCGGACTTCGTGTCCGGCGCGGTGAACAGGATCGGCACCGAGGGCGTGTTCCCCTCGGCCCTGCACACCCGCGCGATCAAGGGCCGGAAGATCGGCACCCACGTGACCAGGTCCCCGGAGCTGCTGTACGACATCTCGGTCTGGAACAAGCTGTTCCGCCGGTCGTTCTGGGACGCCAACGGGCTGTCTTACCCCGAACAGATGGTCTGGGAAGACCTGCAGCTCATGACCCAGGCGCACGTCCTGGCCAAGGCCGTGGACGTGATCCCCGACTACATCTACTACTGGCGCGAGCGGGCGGCGGGCGAGCTGTCCATCACCCAGAACCGCACCGACATCCAGAACCTGCGCGACCGCATCACCGCGCTGCACGCGATCGACGCGTTCCTGAGAGAGCACGCCCCGGCCAGGACCCTGCGCCAGCACCAGCGCAAGGCGCTGGTCAACGACCTGTGGCTGTACGTGCGCGACCTGCACCGGGTCAGCGACGACTACCTGACCGAGTACTTCGACCTGGTGAACTCCTACCTGGATCAGGTCGGCCGGCGCGTGTTCGCGTCCCTGCCCGCCACCCACAAGCTCGCCTACTACCTGACCCAGCGGCGGATGCGCAGCCAGCTGCTCGACCTCAACACCTGGCTGCTCGACCAGCAGGTGGCCACCGTCCCGGTGGTGCGGCGGCACGGCAGGCTGCTCGCCGACCTGCCGTTCCGCACCGACCGGGAGCTGGGCATCCCGGCCCGGGTCTACCGGCCGTACTGGCGGGACCTGGACCCCTACATCGAGGTGGACAGCGTCACCTGGCAGCGCGGCAACCTGGTCATCGCGGGCCTGGCCTACGTGCCCTCCATCGACATCAGCAAGCGCCGCTACACCAGCAAGATCGTGATCCTGCGGCCACGGCGCAGGTTCCGGCCGCCGATCGTGTCGCTCGCCTCGTCCTGGCGGCACCCGCGGGCGACCCAGGTGTCCGGCCAGGACCGCTACGACTACGCGTGGGCGGGTTTCCGCAGCGAGATCTCCGCACGCTGGTTCCGGGTGGCGGGCCGGTGGCTGACCGGGGACTGGGACTGCTTCATCCTGGTCCGGGGCCACGGGGTGTGGCGCCCGGCCCGGCTGCACAGCCCGGCCCTCGGCGACGCGGGCAGGCCCGGCGTGCTGGAGCCCGTGCCGGGGGTGGAGGTCCGCCCCACCTGGGTGGGCCGTCACCTGCACGTGGGTGTGCAGCACACGCCCGCCCGGCTGGTCTCGTTCTCCCGCGACGGCGGCGAGCTCACGCTTGAGGTGGACCTCGACCCGCGCGGCGTGCCGGGTGCGGCCGGCGCATCCGGCGCCGTGGCCGAACTGGTCCTGGTCCGGCAGGGCGGCCGGGCGGTCCAGGCATTCCCGGCACAGATGCATGACGAGGGCGCGGTGCTGCGCGTGCGCGGGCTGATCCCGCTGGCGGCGCTGTCGTCCGGCGCCGGGCGGTGGGGCCGGCTCCCGGCCGCCGACGGCGGGGGCGAGAGCGCCGGCTGGGACCTGTACCTGGGGCGGGCGGGCCGTGGGCGGATCAGCGTGACGTTCCCGGCGGAGCTGCCCGAGGGCGCCTACCCCCACGGCGACCGGGAGGTCGTGGTCGAGCAGTCGCGCTACGGGAAGGTCACGCTGGCCGAGCGCGCGCCGCGGCCGGTGCTCGACGAGCACTCGTGGAGCCCGGAGGGGGGCCTGCTGGTCCACGGGGCCTACCGCGGCCCGGCCGGGGCCGGCCTGGAGCTCGTGCTGCGCAGCCCGGACGTGGGCGGGGAGTATGTGATCGGCTGCCGCCGGGAGGGGGACCGCTTCTCGGCGGCCTTCGAGCCCGCGGCGATGCCGGTGTTCGGCGAGCCGCTGCCGCTGCCCGACGGCCCGTGGGACGTGCTCGCCCGGTCCGGCGGCGGGCCGGTGATGCCGGTCGGTTACGACCACGGGCGGCTGGCCGAGATCTCGCACAAGAAGGTGGCGGCCGGGCCCAAGCTGTACGCGTTCACCACCGCCGGGTACGACTCGCCGGTGATCACCGCCGAGCCGCGCCTGCGGCTGTCGGAGCAGGGCAACTTCAACCGGCGGGTGCTGCGCCGGGCGCTGTACCCGATCCAGTCGCGGCGCCCGCTGCGGGATGCGGTCCTGTTCGTCAGCTGGAACGGCAAGCAGTGCGCGGACAACCCCCGTGGCGTCGCGGACGAGCTGCGCCGCCGCGGTGACGGCCGGGAGCGCATCTGGGTGGTGACGGACTACGCGGCCGCGGTACCCGAGGGGGACCGGGCGGTGCTGTCGGGGACCGAGGAGTACTTCGACGCGCTCGCCCGCTGCCGGTACGTGATCGCCAACGACGACATGCAGCCGTTCTTCCGCAAGCGGGAGGGCCAGATCTACCTGCAGACCTGGCACGGGACCCCGCTGAAGAAGATCGGCTTCGACATCGAGCGGCCGCAGTTCGCCAGCGGGACCGCCTACTTCGACCGGCTGGCCGCCGACGTGGCCAAGTGGGACCTGCTGCTGTCGCAGAACCCGTTCAGCACCCCGATCCTGCGGCGCGCGTTCCGGTTCGGGGGTGAGATCTGCGAGTACGGCTACCCGCGCAACGACATCCTGTCCCGGGGCGGGCCGGGCGGCCCGCTGGCCGGGCAGGTGCGGCGCCGGCTGGGCATCCCCGACGGCAAGCGGGTGGTGCTGTACGCGCCGACCTGGCGCGACAACCAGTTCTACGCCTCCGGCCGGTACCGGTTCGACCTGCGGCTCGACCTCGAGCGGGCGTGGCAGGTGCTGGGGCCCGATCACGTGATCCTGGTCCGCGGCCATCACCACTTCGCGAACGATGTCCAGGCGGGCGCCCGGCGCGATTTCGCGCTCAACGTGACCGGCTACCGTGACATCTCCGAGCTGTTCCTGATCACCGATGTGCTGATCACGGACTACTCGTCAGCCATGTTCGACTTCGCCGTGACCGGCCGGCCGATGCTGTTCTTCACCTACGACCTGGAGCAGTACCGGGACCGGCTGCGCGGCTTCTGCTTCGACTTCGAGGCGGAGGCGCCCGGGCCGCTGCTGGCCACCTCGGAGGAGGTGCTGGCGGCGGCCGGGGACAGCGACGCGGTGGCCGCCCGCTACCGCGAGGCCTACCAGGCGTTCGCCGCGAGGTACTGCCCGCTGGATGACGGCAAGGCCGCCGCGCGGGTCTGCGACCGGCTGTTCGGGGGCTGACCCGGTCCCCGCCCGCCGGGCGCACGCCACGTCGTTCGCGCGCGCACGCCTCGTCTGGTGGCGGTCCGGCCAGCAGCTGTACCCGGCGCAGCCCGCCCCGCCCGCGGAGGGCTGACCACCGGGCCGTCAGCCAGCCGCCGGCGCGGCCGGCCGGCTCCTGCGGACCTCGGTGACGGTCGCCCAGACCCAGCGCTCGCCGAGCGCCCGGGCGACGGCGATGCGGTGGTGCCCGTCGAGCAGCCTGGGGTCAGCCGGTCATCGGGGCGAGCCCCTGGCCCGGCGCGTAGGGCGCGAGCTTGTCCCGCAGCCGCCCCCGGCCCCGGTGCAGCCGGGACATGACCGTCCCGATCGGGGTGCCCATGATCTCGGCGATCTCCTTGTAGGCGTACCCTTCGATATCCGCCAGGTAGACCGCCACCCGGAACTCTTCCGGCAGGTCGCGCAGGGCCCGCAGGATCTCCGAGTCGGCCAGCCTGTCCAGCGCCTCGGCCTCGGCCGAGCGGGCTGCCGGGGCCAGCGGGTCGGCGGGCAGCTGCCAGTCCTGGAAGTCACCGCCGGTGGTCTGCCGCGGTTCCCGGCGGCGCTTGCGGTACCCGTTGATGAAGGTGTTCGCCAGAATGCGGTGCAGCCACGCCTTGAGGTTGGTGCCCGGCCGGAACTGGTGGAAAGCCGCGTACGCCTTGGCCGAGGTCTCCTGGACCAGGTCCTCGGCGTCGGTGGGGTTGCGCGTCATGCGCAGCGCGGCCGGGTACAGCTGCCCCAGAAACGGCACGACGTCGCGCTCGAAGCGCTCATCGCGGTCCGGCGCCTGCTCCGACTTCCCCATGGTGGTCTCCGCTTCTCATTGACCCTCACCTTATAGACGTGTGCAAGCCCTCATACGGCTCGGCCTGGTGGCCACATCTTCGGCAACGGTCAGGATTCTCTTGTACCCACGGATCCTGAGTCTTACCTGAACGTCCGGTCAGAATCCTGCAGGCGTGGGCCGGCGGCCGCGTGCCCGCTGGCCCGCCGCGGCGCCCGGCTGTGATCGGGTCGGCCTGCCCACCTGGCGCGGGCGGCCGGCCGCGCGTGACCAGGCCCGGCTTGCCGCCCGCTGCGCGGCGGCCCGCCACGCGTGATCGGGCTGGCTTGCCCGCCTGCCGGGCGGCAGGCCGCCACAATGGGCTGCGTGACCGGCTTCGAGGGGGAAGAGGCGCTCGCCAGCGCGGCGGTCCGGCTGGGAGCCACCCAGGTGGCCGGCTGGTCGGCCGCGGAGCAGGCACTGGCCGACGCCGCCCGCACCGGCTCCGCCGCTGCTGGCCCGGGCGGGCCGGGAGGGCAGGCCGGGGCTGAGCGGATCAGGCAGGTCAGCCAGCTCAGGCAGGTCAGGGACCAGATCCTGGCCGGTGAGGACCCGCTGGGGGAGGAGTTCTGCCGGCTGCGGAGCCCGGCCCGGCGGCGGCCGTCAGGCCAGACGTTCACGCCCGGGCCGGTGGTGCGGAGCATGACCGGCTGGGCCGCCCGCCGCCTCACCCCGGCCCGGGTCGTCGACCCGGGGACCGGCTCGGCCAGGTTCCTTATCGCGGCCGGCCGCCGCTGGCCGCGCGCCGCCCTGGTGGGGGTCGAGACCGACCCACTGGCCGCGATGATCGGCAGGGCCTGCCTGGCCGCGGCCGGCATGGCCGGCCGGGCCAGCGTCACGCTCGGTGACTACCGGTCGCTGGACCTCCCGCCCGTGGCCGGCCCGACCCTGTTCCTCGGCAACCCGCCGTACGTGCGCCACCACCAGATCCCGGCGGAATGGAAGGACTGGCTGCGGTCCGCCGCCGCCGGCCGCGGCCTGGCCGCCAGCGGCCTGGCCGGGATGCACGTCCACTTTTTCCTGGCCACCGCGCTGCACGCGGCGCCCGGCGATGCCGGGGTGCTGGTCACGGCGGCCGAATGGCTGGACGTGAACTACGGCGCGCTGGTCCGGTCGCTGCTGCTCGGCCCGCTTGGCGGCCGGTCGGTGCACCTGCTGGATCCGGCCGTCCCCGCCTTCGCCGACGCGGCGGCGACCACCGCCATCACCTGCTTCCTGCCCGGCAGCACCCCGCGCAGCATCCGGCTGCGCCGGGTGGCACGGCCCGGCGACCTGGGCGAGCTGGCGGGCGGAACGGCGCTGCCCGCGCGGGTGCTCCGCGCCGCGTCCCGCTGGACCCCGCTGGCGGACGGGGGCGCCGGTCCTGCCGGGGCCGCCCCGTTGCCTGCCGGGCCCGCCCACGGCACCCCGCTGCCCACCGGCCAGGTCGAGCTGGGGGAACTGTGCCGGGTCCACCGCGGCCAGGTGACCGGCGCCAACAAGGTCTGGGTCACGGCCGGGAGCCCGGGCGGCCTGCCCGGCCGGTTCCTGTTCCCGGCGGTCACCCGCGCCAGCGAGCTGTTCCGCGCGCAGGGCACGCTGGCCACCACCTCATCCCTGCGGTTCGTCATCGATCTCCCAGCGGACCTCGCCGAGCTGGCACCGGACGAGCTCGCGCCCGTCGCCCGGTTCCTGGCACAGGCCGAGGCGGCCGGCGCGGCGGGCTCGTACATCGCCCGCCACCGCAACCCCTGGTGGCGGGTGCGGCTGCGTGCGCCCGCCCCCATCCTCGCCAGCTACATGGCACGGCGGCCGCCCGCTTTCGTGCGCAACCTGGCCGGGGCCAGGCACGTCAACATCGCCCACGGCCTCTACCCGCGCGAGCAGCTGCCGCCGGCCGCGCTCGACGGGCTCGCCGCCTTCCTGCGCCAGTCGGTCAGCTGCGGGCAGGGGCGCACCTATGCGGGCGGGCTGACCAAGTTCGAGCCGGGGGAGATGGAGCGCCTGCCGGTACCGGCCCCGGAGCTGCTGCCGGCGTACGCCGGCAGCGGGCGCTGACGCCTGCCGGGCAGCCTTTCCCTCGTCCTGTCTGGTGGGGCCTTCCCCGCTGCCCGGTCAGGTCCAGCCTGCTAGGTCAGATCCAGCCGTGGTACCACATGCGCGCGAGCCACTGGCTGTAGGGGATCACCTTCGCGGCGAGGACCGGGTACAGGTAGGTGAAGTTGAGCAGCACCGCCAGCAGGTACGCCCCGGCCACGGCGGCGCCGGCTGCCCGCCGCCTGGCGCTGGCCCGGGCCGGGCCG
>DATIXO010000048.1:0-4138 GCA_035518495.1 Streptosporangiaceae bacterium | reverse complement strand
TCCGGATGAACTTGCACTAGCCTGCCGGACTATGAGGCAGCGGGTTCTCCTGGCGTCTAATCGCGGTCCGTTTTCTTACTGGTTCGGCGCCGACGGCACGCCCGTCGCCCGGCGCGGCGGCGGCGGCCTGATCAGCGGGATGACGCCGGGGGTGGCGGCGGTGGCGGCGCAAGCCGAGGTGATCTGGATCTGCGCGGCGTTCACCGACGCGGACCGCGCGGCCGCACGCCGGTGGGCCGCCGGCTCCGGGGACCCCGCCGGCCCGCCGGCCACCCGGGGCGCCCGGGGCACCCGGATCGCCGGCGATGTTCCCGTGCGAATGCTCGACATCGCGCGGGACACCTTCCACCGGGCGTACAACAACGTGGCCAACTCGACCCTGTGGTTTGTTCACCACATGATGTTCGACACCCCGCACCAGCCCCGGTTCGGCCGTGAGTTCCGGCGCGACTGGGAGTCCTACCTGGCCTATAACCAGGCGTTCGCCGATGCGCTGGCGGAACAGGCCCTGGCGGAGGGCGCGCCGCGCGGGCAGGCGCCCCCGGCGGGCGCTCGCGTCCTGATCCAGGACTACCACCTCAGCCTGGTCCCGCGGCTGCTGCGGGAGAGGCTGGGTGATACCGCCCGCGGCGTTGGCGTGGCGCACTTCTCGCACACCCCCTGGGCGCCGCCCCGCTACTACCGGCTGCTGCCCCGCGAGGTGGCCGGAGCCCTGCTTGATGGCATGCTCGGCGCGGATCACCTGGGCTTTCACGCCGAGTGGTGGGCCGCCGCGTTCCTCGATTGCTGCGAGGCGATCCTGGGCGCCGAGGTGAGCCGGCCCGGCTCGGCGGACGCGGTGGGGCGGGTCGTCCACCGGGGGCACGTCACCGAGGTGGGTGTGCACCCGCTCGGGGTGGACGCCCCCGCGCTGCGCGCCCGCGCGGCGGCCGGCGACGTACGGGGGTACGTCGACGCGATCAGCCAGGTGGCCCGCGGGAGGAAGCTGATCGTCCGGGTGGACCGGACCGAGCTGTCCAAGAACATCGTGCGCGGCCTGGCCGCGTACCGCGAGCTGCTCGCCACCAGGCCGGAATGGCACGGCCGGGTGCTCCACCTGGCCTTGGCCTACCCGTCCAGGTCCGCGATACCCGCGTACCGCGCCTACACCGGCCAGGTGAGGCAGATCGCGCAGGAGATCGTCGAGGAGTTCCGCACGCCGGACTGGAATCCGCTGATCCTCGAAGTGAGGGACGACTACCCGCGGTCGCTGGCCGCCTGCGCGCTGGCCGACGTGCTGCTGGTGAACCCGGTCAGCGACGGCATGAACCTGGTGGCGCAGGAAGGCCCGGTGCTGTCGCAGCGCGGCTGCGCGCTGGTGCTGTCCCGCGAGGCGGGCGCCGCCGCGACCCTCGGCGACCACGCGTTGCTGGTCAACCCCTACGACGTCAGCGAGACCGCCGCGGCCCTGCACCAGGCGCTGGCCATGCCGGACGCCGAGCGCCAGCGCCGCAGCGCTGCGCTGGCCGCCACCGCCGCTGCGACCCCGCCCGCCCGCTGGCTGGGGGACCAGATCGCGTCGCTGGGGACGTGACACCCGGGGCCGTTCGGGCCAGGCGACCGCCGCGCAGGGCGGGGCGGTCACATCCGGCCCGTTCCGGTCAAAGACATATTTTTGCCGAACGGACCGGGGTGCGTGCCCCCGCACCCCTCACAGTGAGGGGCTTCCATGCTTTTCTACCCTGCCGCGCTGCCGTTGTCCCGCCAGACCCTCACCTACACCGCCGGGGTCATCCGCGCGGCATGCACCTCACAGCAGCCCACCTCACTTGAGCAGATAATCGGCAGGGAGGGTGGGGGGAGCGGTTCCGACACACCGTCTTACTTCCGGGGTTTTGCGGTGGTACGGGCGTAACGTCGGAGCCTGGGACCCGGCCTGACCTGCGATCCGGCCGACGCCGTTGAGGTTGTCCTGCTACCGGCTTGCCGGCCGGGTCCCAGTTCCTGGCACCTGCCGGCGCTGCCGGTCTGATCTGCCCGGTCTTGGCAGAGGCCGGGGTTCACGGGTCCGACGGCCAGCGGGTGCGTGCCATCCCTCAACCACGAAAGGGACGGCTACGACCATCGTAGAAGACAGGCCTGTCATCACTGGCGGCGTGGACACTCACGCCGATCTGCACGTCGCAGCCGCGCCCGCCCCAGGGTGGCGTGAGCGACCCTGGCCACCACGAAGATGGCAACCAGGCCGCCGATCCAGACGGCCGTCGCGAGCACGAGCACGGCCGTCAGCGAGGCTTCGGCAGGCCGCGGCAGCGCAAGCGCCGTATCCGCCCCGGTGATCACGGTCCGGGCTCCAGCGTGGCGTCGACCGTGATCTTCGCCCCGGCGAACAGCCGGGACACCGGGCACAGCTCGCTGGCCTCGCCGGCCACCGCGTCGAAACGGGCTTTGTCGAGCCCGGGGACCCGTATCAGCCCGGTGCCGCTGGCCAGCGGGCCTTCCCACGTGGTCTGCGCCATCCGTATCGCGATTGCCATGGATGCCTCCTGTCGGGTGCGTGACTGATCGCTGCCTTCACGCGTGCCTGATCATTCGCGCCGTCCGCGCGCCGGATGCGCGTCGCGGCTGTGTGGTCAGATATCGTCCTGGCGGCGGGTGACCTGCATCCGCCACCGGGCCGGGCCGTCCTGCAGGACGGTGAACCGATAGCCGCCGGGGCTGAGGTCGCTGATCTCCCGCCACACCGGGGCCAGGTCGGTGCCGGACTGCACTTCGACCTGCTCGCCGCGCCGCATCCGCAGCAGCCGGTCCACGGCCGCGGCGACCGCCTGTTCCCCGGGGGAGCGCGTCGAGGTCGGCCACGGGTCCCTCGGTGAGCGGGTACCACTCGTGCGGGTGCCCGCCGCGCGACCGCGCGCTGCTCGAGAACGAGCAGGTCACCACCCGAACCGCATTTCCGAGCCCCACAGGCTGGTGTTGAGCCGGTGGCGCCTATCCAGGCGCAGGACCAAGGCGTAGTGTCGCTGGTGGAGAAGCATCCATCAGATCCTGCGCCAGGCCAGAGCAAAGGCGCAGGTAACCCGCGTCGCTCCGGACCCTGGCGGCACGGCCAGTCACGGTCGGTTAGGACTCAGGTACCCAGCGATGTCTATATCATCAAGCGTGCTGCTCTGTTACGGGGCGATGCCAGAACTAGACGAGGCGAGCATACGGCCGACGCGCGATCCCCCGCCCGGGAGGGCAGGCGACTGGGCGGACGCGATGCTGCTCCTGGCGCAGGACCGCGACCGCATCGCCGGGGGCATGACCGGCCTCGTGGTGCACCGGCTGTTCGCCGCGGGGCTCACTCTCGAAACGGCCCTGGGGCTGATGGGCGATCATCCTGGAGCCGGGAAGGTCCACGAAGCCATCGGCGAGCTGGACCTGGCGATCCGGGATATTAGGAACGTCGTGTTCGATCACCATCAGCATGATCCGCCCTCCGGAGAGCGTGTCAGCCATGGCCTCCCGCCGGGAACGGCCGGAAGGAGCTGGTGACCCATGCAGACCCCGGACTCGCACCCTGGCCTCCGCCAGGCGCCTGATGCCGCGGCAGGGCCATCCGCCGGTCCTGAACGGCTGCCGGGGATCCGGCACCTCATAGCGGTGGCCAGCGGAAAGGGGGGCGTCGGCAAGTCCACGGTCAGCGTCAATCTTGCGCTCGCGCTGCAACAGTTCGGCGGCCGAATCGGGCTGGTCGACGCCGATGTCTTCGGACCGAGCATCCCGGTCATGCTGGGACTCCCCACCGGTCAACAGCCGGAGGCGACCCCGGACCGAAAGCTCGTCCCCCCCGCTCCCTATGGCTTGAAAGTGATATCGATGGGCATGCTGAGGGGAGACGACAACCCCGCCATGCTGCGTGGACCGATGGTGGGCAAGTTCCTGAACGTGTTCATCGGCGGCGTGCAATGGGGCCAGCTGGACGCCCTGATCTTCGACCTCCCGCCGGGGACTGGTGACACCCAGCTGACGCTGTCTCAGAGCCTCCCGCTGTCCGGAGCGGTCGTCGTAACGACGCCGCAGGACGTGAGTCTCAAGATCGCCCGCCGCGGGCTCCGGATGTTCGAGACATTGCACGTCCCCATCCTCGGCATCATCGAGAACATGAGCACGTTCA
>DATIXO010000047.1:0-31925 GCA_035518495.1 Streptosporangiaceae bacterium | reverse complement strand
CCCAGCTGGCCAAGGCCATCCAGAGCGGCGACACCAAGGCCGTGGAGCAGGCCGAGGAGGCCCTCGCGGCCCGCCGGTCCTGGCTCACCGAAGCCGAGCGGACCCTCGCGGAGCTCTCGGGCTAACCGCGGGCTGTCCGGCTGTCCGCGCGGCCGCCGCGGCGTGCGCTCAGTTGGTGACCCGGTAGACGTCGTAGACGCCGTCGATCGCGCGGACCGCGCGGAGCACATGCCCCAGATGCTTAGGGTCGCCCATCTCGAAGGTGAACTTGCTGACCGCGACCCGGTCCCTGGTGGTGGTGACCGATGCCGACAGGATGTTGACGTGCTGGTCGGCGATGGACCGGGTGACGTCGGACAGCAGGCCGGTGCGGTCGAGCGCCTCCACCTGGATGGCCACCAGGAACATCGAATCCTCGGTCGGCGACCAGCGGACCTCCACCAGCCGCTCAGGCTCGGAGTCGAGCAGGTGGCGCAGGTTGGCGCAGTCGGACCGGTGCACCGAGACACCGTGGCCACGGGTGACGAACCCGGTGATCTGGTCCCCGGGCACCGGCGTGCAGCAGCGTGACAGCCTGGCCCAGACGTCGGCGTCGCCCTCCACCACCACGCCCGGGTCACCGGCGGTGCGCGGCCGGGGCAGGCGGGTCGGCAGGGTGGTCTCCGCGAGATCCTCGGCTGCCGCCGCGGCACCGCCGACGGCCTGGACCAGCTTGGTGACCACCGACTGCGCACTGACGTGGCCCTCTCCCACCGCGGCGTACAGGGCGGACACATCCGGGTAGCGCAGCTCGGTCGCGATGGACTTCAGCGCGTCCGCGGTGGCGAGCCGCTGCAGCGGCAGCTCCTGCTTGCGCATCGTCCGCGCGATGGCGGTCTTGCCGGCTTCGGCGGCCGCCTCCCGGCGCTCCTTGGAAAACCAGTGCCGGATCTTGTTCCGGGCCCGCGCACTCTTGACGAATCCCAGCCAGTCCCGGCTCGGCGCCGCGTCCGGCGCCTTGGACGTGAAGATCTCGACGGTGTCCCCGTTGTCCAGGGTGGATTCCAGCGCGACCAGCTTGCCGTTCACCCGCGCGCCGATCGTGCGGTGCCCCACCTCGGTGTGGATCGCGTAGGCGAAGTCCACCGGGGTCGCGCCCATGGGCAGCGCGATCACCTCACCGCGCGGGGTGAAGACATAGACCTCGGCCGCGCCGAGGTCGAACCGGAGCGACTCCAGGAACTCGGCCGGGTCGGCCGTCTCCCGCTGCCAGTCGACCAGCTGCCGGAGCCAGGCCATCTCGCTGACGTTCGGCTCCCCGCCCCCCCGCCTGCGGGGGGCGGTCTCCTCCTTGTACTTCCAGTGCGCGGCGACGCCGTACTCCGACCGCCGGTGCATGCCCCAGGTCCTGATCTGCAGCTCAACCGGCTTGCCCTCCGGGCCGATCACCGTGGTGTGCAGCGACTGGTACATGTTGAACTTCGGCATCGCGATGTAGTCCTTGAACCGCCCGGGGATCGGGTTCCACCGGGCGTGCACCGTGCCGAGTGCCGCGTAGCAGTCCCGCACCGAGTCGACCAGGACGCGGATGCCGACGAGGTCGTAGATCTCGTCGAAGCTGACGTTGCGGGCGATCATCTTCTGGTAGACGGAGTAGTAGTGCTTGGGGCGCCCCGTCACCCGCGCCTTCACCTTCGCGTTGCGCAGGTCCGCCTGGACCTCCTCGACGACCTCCTGCAGGAACAGGTCCCGGCGCGGCGCGCGCTCGGACACCATCCGCGCGATCTCGTCGTAGCGCTTGGGGTAGAGGGTGGCGAAGGCCAGGTCCTCCAGTTCCCACTTCACGGTGTTCATGCCCAGCCGGTGGGCCAGCGGCGCGAAGATCTCCAGCACCTCGCGTGACTTGCGCTCCTGCTTGTCGCGCGGCAGGTACCGCAGGGTGCGCATGTTGTGCAGCCGGTCGGCGAGCTTGATGACCAGCACCCGGATGTCGCGCGACATGGCCACGACCATCTTGCGCACGGTCTCCGCGGCGGCGGCCTCGCCGTACTTGACCTTGTCCAGCTTGGTCACCCCGTCGACCAGCGCCGCCACGTCGTCGCCGAACTCGCGGCGCAGTTCCGCCAGCGTGTAGGCGGTGTCCTCGACCGTGTCGTGCAGCAGTGCCGCGCAGATCGTCTCGTGGTTCATGCCCAGCTCGGCCAGGATCGTGGCCACGGCGAGCGGATGGGTGATGTAAGGGTCACCGCTGAGGCGCTTCTGGCCGGCATGCCATTGCGCGGCCACCTCATAGGCACGCTCGATGAGCCGGATGTCCGCCTTGGGATGTGTCGCCCGCACGGTCTTGGTCAAGGGCTCCAGGACCGGGTTCACCCCGCCCCCGCGGGGTGCGCCGAGGCGTGCCAGCCGCCGCCGGACGGCGGCGCCCCCGCTGCTCCCCAGCGGAAGGGCGGGCGACGGGACGGCGGAGACCGGCGGCGCGGAGCGAGCCTGCGGCGTGGCCACTGCGGAGGGGGGCGCGGCGGAGGGGGGCGCTGCGGAGGGGGGCGGGGTGGAGGAGGGCGCGGCGGGCGATGCCTGCCCGGAGGAATCCCCTGGTGCCGGCCCGTCGGGGGCCGGCTCGGCGGAGCCTGGCGCGGCGGAGCCTGGCGCGGCGGAGCCCGGCACGGCAGCGTCCGGCACGGCAGCGTCCGGCGTCACCTCGCCGTTGTCCCCGGGCGCGGCCAGCAGGTCATGCTGCCCCCGGGCGGGCGGGGTGACGTCGGCGTCGGCCCTGCCGGTCATCGCCACGTCACCGGCCACCTGTGCTCCTGTCGTCCGCCAGGCGCCCATTCTATCGGCGGCTTGCCGGACCCACGCCCTGCTCAGCCCGTACAGCACCGGCGCGCCGGCCGCCAGGCCACCCGGCGCTCAGACCACCAGCAGCGACCGCAGGTTCCCGCCCGGCAGCCGGCTCCGGCCTCCCAGGAACGCCAGTTCCAGGATGACCGCGATCCCGGCGACCTCTGCCCCAGCACGGCGGACCAGGTCCGCGGTCGCCTCGGCCGTGCCGCCGGTGGCCAGCACGTCGTCCACGATGAGCACCCGCTCCCCCGGGGTGAAGGCGTCCTGATGCACCTCGATCGTGGCGGTCCCGTACTCGAGCTGATAGCTCCGCGCGTAGGTCGGGCCGGGCAGCCGCCCCTGCTTGCGGACGGGCACGAATCCCGAGCCGAGCTGGCAGGCGACCGAGGCCGCGAGGATGAACCCGCGGGCCTCGATGCCGGCCACCTTGTCCACCGGCCCGTGCCCCGCTGCCAGCGCGTCTACCACCGCGGCCAGCGCCTGGCCGTCCGCCAGCAGCGGGGTGATGTCCTTGAACACGACGCCCGGCTGCGGGTAGTCGGGGATGTCCCGGACCTTCGCCTTGATCAGGTCGGCCAGGGCGGTGCCGGCCGCGGTCTCCTCGCCGGGCACCGGGCTACCGCCGCTTCTTCTTGCCGCCGGGCCGCCGCCGGGCCGCGCTGGTCCGCCGGGGCTGCTGGCGCGGGCCCGGGCGCGCACCGCCCGGCGCGGCACCGCGTGCGCTGGTGCGGCCCGCCGGGACCGGCTCGCCCGGCCCGGCGGCCTCCTCGGCGGCCGGGGATCCGGCTTCGTCCTCGGGCTCGTCGGCCTGGTCATCCAGGCTGCCCACGGCGGCGGGCGTATCGCCGACGGCCGTCTTGGCGGCCGCCCGCTTGGCGGCCCGCCCGCCGGCCGAGCGCTGGGCGACCCGCTTGGCCAGCGCCTTGTACTGCGGCTCCCGCTCCTTGAGATCGGCAAGGACCGGGGTGGCGATGCAGATGGAGGAGTAGGTGCCCGACAGCATGCCGACGAACAGCACCAGCGCCAGGTCCTTCAGCTCACCGGCACCGAGCAGGCCCGCCCCGATGAACAGGATCGCGGCCACCGGCAGCAGCGCGATGACCGAGGTGTTGATCGATCTGACCAGGGTCTGGTTGAGGGCCTGGTTGGCCGCCTGGCTGTAGGTAGCGCGGGCGGAGCCGAGCAGCCCAGCGGTGTTCTCCCTGACCTTGTCGAAGACCACCACCGTGTCGTAGAGGGAGTAACCCAGGATGGTCAGCAGGCCGATCACCGAGGCGGGGCTGACCTGGAAGCCGAGCAGCGCGTACACCCCGACGGTGATGACGATGTCGTGTACGAGCGCGATCAGCGCTGCGACGGCCATCTTCCACTCGAACGCGATCGACAGATAGATGACGATCACGATCAGGAACGCGATCAGGGCCTGCAGCGCCTTCTTCGAGATCTGGCTGCCCCAGCTGGCGCCGACGAACTGGGAGCTGACCTGGCTCGGCGTGAGGTGGAAGTCGCGGCTGATCGCGTTCTCCACGTTGCTTTGTTCCGCGGAGGTCAGCTGGTGGGTCTGCACGCTCCAGCTGGAGGCACCGGTCTTGATGTTGGTGATGTGCTGGACGATGGCGTCGCTGCCGCCGCCCGCCCCGCTGACCGTCTGCCGCACCTGCGAGATGGTGGCGGTTCCGGCCGGGAACTGGAAGACCGAGCCGCCCTTGAAGTCGACGCTGAAGTTGAGCCCCAAGACCACCAGGGCGATCACGCTGACCGCGAGGATCGCGCCCGAGATGGTGTACCACAGCCGCTTGCGGCCGACGAAGTCGATCGAGACCTCGCCCCGGTACAGGCGACCGCCGATGCCACCCAGCGCGGACATCACGCCTCCTTCGAGGGGGTGGCCCTGGCCGGGACACGGGCCGGGGGTGAGGCCCGCCATGGTGCGCGGGCACCGAGCCGCCGGGGGTCGAGCCCGGACATCGGGTGGCCCTGGCCGTAGAACTTCGTCCTGGCCAGCAGCGTCATCATCGGCTTGGTGAAGGTGAACACCACCAGCACGTCGATGACCGTGATGAGGCCGAGGGTGAAGGCGAAGCCCCGGACGCTGCCGATAGCGAAGTAGTACAGCAGCGCGGCGGCCAGGAACGAAACCAGGTCGGCGACCAGGATGGTCCGCCTGGCCCGGGTCCAGCCGCGCTCTACCGCCGTCCGCAGCGAGCGCCCGTCCCGCACCTCGTCACGGAGCCGTTCGAAGTAGACCACGAAGGAGTCCGCGGTGATGCCGATCGCCACGATCAGGCCCGCGATGCCGGCCAGCGACAGCGCGAAGCCCTGGTACTTGCCGAGCAGGACCACCGAAAGGTAGGCGAGCAGGGCCGCGATCACCAGGCTGCACACCGCGACCAGCGCCAGCCCCCGGTAGTACAGCACCAGGTACAGGACGACCAGGATCAGGCCCAGGCCGGCCGCGATCAGGCCGGCGGTGAGCTGGTCGCGGCCCAGCTCGGGCGAGACCGACTGCACCGACTGCTGGTGGAACGACAGCGGCAGCGCGCCGTACGACAACTGGTTCGCCAGCGTGGTGGCCGACGTCTGGCTGAAGTTCCCGGTGATCTGGGCCTGGCCGCCGGTGATCGGGCCCTGGTTGATCGAGGGGAACGAGACCACGGTGCCGTCGAGCACGACCGCCAGGTCGTCCAGTGGTGAGCCGGAGGTGCCGTACTTGTCGTACATCTGGGTGGTCAGGTCACCGAACGCCTTCGCGCCGTTGCTCTTGAAGTTGAGGTTGACCTGCCACGCGCTGGAGTTGGTCTCCGGGGTGGCGCTGGCCGAGGCGATCATGTTGCCCACCACCTGGGCCTTGTCGAGCACGAACTTGTTGTGGGCCGAGTCGCAGGACACGATCTGGATGCCGGGGTCGTTGTACTGGCCCTTGGTGTAGCCGACCTCCTGCTGCCAGTTCGGGTTCGCGCAGTTGAGCTTGTTGAACTGCGCTTTCACCGGCGCGCTGACCAGGGAGGCATCGCCCTGGGCCTGCTGCCAGGTCGACGTGGCCGACGTCGGCGTGGGTGACGGTGTGGCACTGGCGGGCGACGCCGCGCCGCTGGCGGACGGTGACGGGCTGGCCTTGGCCGAGGACGAGGGGCTCGCGGAGGCCGACGGCGACGGGCTGGGGGTCGCCGCGGCCGACGGCGTGTTCGGCGCGACCAGCAGCACCTGGCGGAACTGGAGCTCGGCGGTCCGGCTCACCTTCGAGACCACCGCCTGCGCGCTCTGGCCGGGCACCGAGATGTTGATGATGTCGTTGCCCTGCTGGACCACCTGCGCCTCGGTGACACCGGCCCCGTTCACCCGGTTGTCCATGATCTGGATCGCCTGCTGCATCTCGGCCGCGGTCGGGGTGCCGCCGCCGGGCTTGACTGCCTGCAGCGCCACGGTGGTCCCGCTGGTCAGGTCCAGGCCCAGGTGCACCTTGAAGTTCTGGGACCACTTGCCCGGGCTGGCCAGGTCACCGCCCACGATGGCGAGGATCAGCAGCACGATGATGCCGGCCAGCAGGGCCAGCATCCGGCCCGGCCGTGAGGAGCTACTGCTTGGGGGAGCCAACTCTCGCCCGTCCTTCGATTCTCATGCCGGTGAGCCCATCGGCCGGTGACGCCCGGCGGTCAGGTCGTGGCGGGCCCTTCTTCGGCGTCGGCCGACGTGCCGGTCTTGCCCGTGGCCGACCCGGACCCGTCGACTCTGCCGTCGCTGCTGGCCAGGTCCTCGGCGCCGTCGGGCACCACGTTCATGATCGCCCGCCGCATGTACCGGACGTTGACACCCGGGGCGACCTCCAGCACCACGTCATCGCCCTCGATCGAGGTCACGGTCGCGTACATGCCAGCCGTGGTGCGGACCCGCTGGCCCGGCAGGACCTGGTTCTGCATCTGCGCAGCCTGGCGCTGCCGGTTCCGCTGCGGCCGGATCATGACGAAGTAGAGCAGGCCGAACAGCGCGACGATGATGACGGGGAACAGGTAAGGGTTCCCTTTCGACGCCGTACTTGTGGCCGCGAGAAATTCCACATTCCCCATCTCGGGGGCTTCCTTCCCGTTGATGTTCCACGCCGGCTCACGCGGCCCGGGCCGCGGGCGCGCAGGCCCAGCACTCACACTCCGATGGCACTATGGCCAACTGCCGAAGTGTAGCGGCGCGTGGACGGCGCACCAACAGGCTATGGCCTTCCGCGACCGATCGTGACATCCTCGCGACAATGCCGCGGCGCCGGCCTTGACACAGGCCCGCCGGCCACTCCGCTACTCAAATAGTGTGCCCGGCGCGGTGAGGTCAGCTGCATCCGGGGCGCCGGTAGCGGGCAGGGAAAGGCCGAGGTGCTCCCATGCGGCCGGGGTGGCCACGCGTCCCCGCGGCGTCCGCGCCATCAGGCCGGCCCGGACCAGGAACGGCTCGGCCACCACCTCCACCGTCTCCGCCTCCTCCCCCACCGCGACCGCGAGGGTGGACAGCCCGACCGGCCCGCCGCCGAACCTGCTGACCAGCGCGCTAAGCACAGACCGGTCCAGGCGGTCCAGGCCCTGCTCGTCCACCTCGTACAGCTCCAGCGCCGACCGGGCGACGTCACGGCTCACCACCCCGTCGCAGCGGACCTCGGCGTAGTCGCGGACCCGGCGCAGCAGCCGGTTGGCGATCCTCGGCGTGCCACGGGAGCGCCCGGCGATCTCCTGCGCGCCGTCGTCGCGCAGGGCCACCCCGAGCAGGGCCGCCGACCGGCGGACGATGATCTCCAGTTCGGCGGCCTCATAGAAGTCCAGGTGGGCGGTGAAGCCGAACCTGTCACGCAGCGGCGCGGGCAGCAGGCCGGCCCGGGTCGTCGCGCCCACCAGCGTGAACGGCGCGATCTCCAGCGGGATCGCGGTCGCCCCCGGCCCCTTGCCGACCACCACGTCGACCCGGAAATCCTCCATCGCCAGGTAGAGCATCTCCTCGGCGGGCCGGGCGACCCGGTGGATCTCGTCGATGAACACCACCTCGCCCTCGCCCAGGGTGGAGAGCACCGCAGCCAGGTCACCCGACCGCTCGATAGCCGGCCCGCTGGTGATCCGCAGCGGCGCCCCAAGCTCGGCAGCGATGATCATGGCGATGGTGGTCTTGCCGAGCCCGGGCGGGCCGGAAAGCAGCACGTGGTCAGGGGGCTTGCCGCGGCGCAGGGCGCCGGTCAGCACCAGCGACAGCTGCTCACGGACCCGGGTCTGCCCGATGAAATCGTCAAGCCGCTTCGGCCGCAGCGCCCCCTCGATCATCCGCTCGTCGGCGTCGGCGAGCGGTGAGACGAGCCGCTCCTGCTCCGCCTGCGACAGCCGGTCAAGCTCGGTCTGGGACAGCCGGTCCATCTCGGCCTGGGACAGCTCCGGCGCCGCCCGTGCCGCCTCCTCCGCCGCCGCGTGCGCCTGGCCTGAGCCGGGCCCGGGCTCGCTCACGCGCGGCTCAGCTTCCGCAGCGCCGCGCGCAGCATGACCGACACCTCGGCCTCCCCGGGCCCGCCGTTCGCGGTCCCCCGGCCGGGTGGGGTTCTGTCACCGGCTGTGGTCCCGCCGCTGGCTGTGGTCCCGCCATCAGCGGCCGCGGCCAGGGCGTCGGCCGCCACCGCCGCGATCGCCTGGTCCGCCTCGCGCGCCTGCCAGCCCAGGTTGAGCAGCCCGGCCCGGACCTGGTCCCGCCAGGGCTCGGCGCCCGGCAGCCCGGGCCTGGCGGCGGCCAGCTGGCCCTGCTGGGCCCGCCCGCCCGCCAGGCCGGGTGAGCCCAGCCGGCCTGCGAGCTCCAGCACGATGCGCTGCGCGCCCTTGCGCCCGATGCCGGGGACGCGGGTCAGCGCCGTGACGTCCTCCGCGGCGACGGCGCGGCGCAACTCGTCCGGGGTGAACACGGCCAGCATCGCCAGCGCGAGCCGGGGCCCGACCCCGCTGGCGGTCTGCAGCAGCTCGAACACGTCCCGCTCATCGTCGGCGGCGAAGCCGAACAGGGTGAGCGCGTCCTCCCTGACCACCAGGGAGGTCGCCACCCGGGCACGCTCCCCCCGGCGCAGCGTCGCCAGCGTGCCCGGCGTGCACTGGACCAGCAGGCCGACGCCACCGACCTCGATCACCGCGCCCTCCGGCGCGATCCCAGACACCATGCCATCCAGATGGGAGATCACGTCCGGCCTCCTGCAGTGGCCGCGACCGCGGCCGCGAGCCTGCGCTCCGTCCCGCCGCGCCACAGATGGCAGATCGCCAGCGCCAGCGCGTCGGCGGTGTCGGCGGGCCGGGGCGGGCGGTCCATCCGCAGCAGCCGCATCACCATGGCCGTGACCTGGTCCTTGCCCGCCCGGCCGCTGCCGGTCACCGCCGCCTTCACCTCACTGGGGGTGTGCAGGCCGACCGGCAGCCCGCGCCGGGCCGCGCACACGATCGCCACCGCCCCCGCCTGCGCGGTGCCCATCACCGTCCGCACGTTGTGCTGGCTGAACACCCGCTCCACCGCCACCGCCTCCGGCCGGTACTCCGCCAGCCACCGGTCGATGCCCTCCTCCAGGGCCAGCAGCCGGGCCGCGATGTCCGCCCCGGCCGGCGTGCCGAGCACGCCGGCGCCCACCAGCACCGGCGGGCGGCCTGGCACGCCGTCCACGACGCCCAGCCCGCACCGGGTCAGGCCGGGGTCGACACCCAGCACACGCACTGTGTCACCATCCCGGGTCACACCATCGCGGCCGACCACCATAGACGAACATATATTCGGTGCGACACTAGCGGGCCGTTCCACCCATGGCCGCGAGGCCGCCCGGCGTGTCGCGGCCAAGGATCAGGGCATCACCCATTCGGGCGGGGGGTAGCCCAGCTCGCCGTGCAGGCGGCCGATGCGCTCGCGCAGTGCCTCAGGAATCGCCTCGGCCGGCATCGCGGGCCCGGGTGCCGGCGGTCCTGCCGCGTCCGGCCCGGAAGGTTCGGGAGGCGCGCCGTCAGATGCCGCCTTGCCCAGCCCCAGCGCCGCCCGCACCGCGGCCAGTGCCTGACCTGGGCCGGCCCGCACGTCCTCGTAGCGGAGCCGGTGAGCCGCGCCAGCGTTCGCACGCTCGAACGCGAGCAACTGCTCCGTCGAGCTGACCCAGTAGGCGGCCAGGGCGGCGACGCTGTTGCCGGGGTAGGACAGGAAATAAGGCATCAGCACCGGGCCGTACACCCCCCACGGGCTCGCCTGCACGCCCGCGCGGACCACGTCGGCGCAGGAGCGGTGGACGCACACGAAACCCGTCTGGGGGAAGACCTGGAGGAAGGGATCGGCGGCACCGGGGGGCGCGGTGACCAGCTCACACCACCTGCTCTTGCCAGAACCGGCCAGGATGACGGCGAGCTGGGCGGTCAGCAGCCCGCGGATGGTGGAGATCGCCAGGCGTGACATCGCTGTCCCGGTCTGGCCCTCCACCCGGTGCCATGCCTCGGCCGCGGTCGCCGCCAGCGGGACGATGCCGGTGCTGGACGTGCACGCCAGGCCCGTGCCGGCGGCGAGCATCTCCTGCACCTGGCCGGCTCCGGAATGGGCGTAGGACAGCACCAGGATGGGGCCGTTCCGCGCGCCGCCGGGGGCGCCGGTGCCGTCGCGTTCCGCGGGCCGCGATTCGCTCCCGCCGGCGGTCGGCGGCTGGTCCCCTGCCGCGGGTCCTGGCCCGCCAGCAGGCTGTGTGCCACCCGCGGTGCGATCCAGGGCCGGGGCCGGGGCCGGGTGTCCCGGCACGGCTGGCGTGCGCCGTCTCACCGGGCGGTCACTCCCAGCTCGCCAGGCCAAGCAGGGAGGCGATGATCCCGATCCGGGTGTCCGCCGCCAGCGGAGTGGTCTGGCCGTTGTCGCAGTAGCGGAGCTGGCAGGCGCGCAGCGCGACGCTGAGGTTGACCTCCCCGGCCATGACCCTCTCCCAGGCGTCGACCGAGCCGATCAGGTCCCAGTCGGAGTCCTCCTGCGCGGCCTGGCTCGCCAGCACCACGGTGGCCGCGCCGAGGTCGACGAGCCAGTACTCGGCCGGCCGGCCGGCGTCCTTGGTGACCGCGACCGCCACGAAGGTCTCGCTTGCGTGCGGCCCCCACCGGCCAGCCGCATCCCCGGCCGGCCGGGCTGCCAGCCCGGCGCGCAACTGTTCGCCCAGCCGTTCCGAATGCACCGGGCCCGCGGGGACCGCCGCCGCTTCCGAACGCAGCGGGCCCGCGGGAACCGCCTCCGTTGCCGCGGCGGGCGCTCCCAGCGCCGGTTCCCGGTCAGCTTCCGCCGGGGCGGGATCCCGGCCGGCGGCTGCCGTCACCTCAGTGGCGCCTGCCGTGCCGCCGTGCGGGCCGGCCTCTTCGGCCGGGGTGACGATGGGGACGCGCAGGTCGGCGGGCGGCTCGGTGGTGCCCCAGTCGCCATCGACGGCGAGGTATCCCAGCCGGCCCGCCAACTCGTTGATCGCGGCGAGAAGCTGCGGCGCGATCATCGCGGTCGGCACCGACCAGCCGCGCCCGACCGAATCAGCGCTGACCCGCGACGTGTACCAGATCTTGTAATCCGCCGGGCCGAACCGCTCCCGCTCGCTGGAGAAGCACCGCTCCGATATTCCTGGCGCCGGCGGGACGCCCAGGAATTCGAAGAGCTCAGCCGCTGTTCCCTCGGGGTCGGTAACCAGGTCCTCATACCGCAGCCGGAAACACTTGTCCGCGAAACGCTCCTCCACCGCCAGCGTCGTGCCGGCGTTGTCCACCCAGAAATTCGCCAGCGCCATCACGGCATTCCCCGGCGTCGCCGCGATATACGGATCGAAGCCATACCCGTTGAGGCCCCACGGGCACGCCTCCACACCGGAGGCGACCACGTCCATCGGGTGCCGGTACACGCAGATGAACCGCGCCTCCGGGTACACCCGCAGCAGCAGCTCCGCATAGCGCGCCGTGCCCAGGCTCTTGTCGCAGTAGCGCTTCTTCCCCCGCCGCGCCAGGTACGACCCGACCATCCGGTCCATCGTGTGCCGCACCCCGGCGATCGCCGCCTCGGGGATCTCCGGCGGCTCATCCCCCCGGTTCGCCGACAGCGGCGCGCCTTCGATCAGCGACCACACCGTGGCCAGCTGCACGCACAGCCCTGGCAGGTTCGTCTCCGGCGGGCAGGCCAGCTCGGGGTGCGCATCCAGTAAGAACCGCAGGAGCGTGGATCCCGACCGGCCGTTGCACAGCACGAACACCGGATCAGCGAACGAACCGGCCGCCGCACGCTCATCCACTGCCGCCATCGATGCTGAGTGCTGCGCCACGGCTCGCTCCTGGTGTCCCGCTTGCCTTATGCCGTACCAGCGGCCTCGCCCTGGCGGGGCGGGTGGTTGGCCCGCGGTGTGAGGTGGGCTGGGTTCACGCAGCGCCATTGCGATCGCGGCACGCTGCACCTTTGGCCGGCATCATTGCCACGGACCAAGGCGGCGCCTGCAGCGCCTAACGCGTAACGTGCCAGCTTCAGTGCGGATCTCCCTTCCCCGGGAGTTGCTCAGCACAGCACCAGCAAATGACCGCTGCCAGTCGCGACTGTAGCTTGGCGCCGGCATGCCCGCAAGCCCTGTTTATCAGGGATCGCCACTAACGCCGGGGTTTTCGCCGGCCGCTCGCGCCGGGCTTGATCCTTTAGCAAAAAAAGGCCTCTGAACTGGAAGAATATGTCGGCTGGCAGAAACCGCGCACAGGATGTGCCCGTGGGGATGAACCTGTAGTTCCAGTCCCAGCGGAAGGAATGACGCCGCGGCGCGCGCTCCGCCGGTCCCCTCACCCCGCCGTCTGGGATCTTGATGCCGCCGGGATGGCCGCCGGTGCCCATCCCGGCCCCGGCGGTGACCCCGCCGCGGGGGCGATGGCCGGATCAGGCCGGGTCAGGCCAGCTTCTCCATCACCTCGTCGGAGACGGAGTAGTTCGCGTACACGTCCTGCACATCGTCGGAGTCCTCCAGCGTCTCGATCAGCCGGAACACCCGCTTGGCCTGATCCTCGTCCAGGTCGATCTCGACCGTGGGCAGGAACGCGGCCTCAGCCGACTCGTACTCCAGGCCCGCATCGGTCACCGCGGTCCGCACCGCCACCAGGTCGGCGGGTTCGCTGATCACCTCGAACGACTGGCCGAGGTCGGTCACGTCCTCCGCGCCCGCGTCCAGCACGGCGGCGACCACGTCGTCCTCGGTCACCCCGGTGGCCTTGGGGACGAGCACCACACCCTTGCGGTGGAACAGGTACGAGACCGAGCCCGGGTCGGCCATGGACCCGCCGTTGCGGGTGAGCGCGGTCCGCACGTCGGCGGCGGCCCGGTTCCGGTTGTCGGTGAGGCACTCCACCAGCACCGCCACCCCGCCGGGCGCGTAGCCCTCATACGTCACCGTCTCGTACTGGGCGCCGCCCGCCTCCAGCCCGGCGCCGCGGCGGATCGCCCGGTCGATGTTCTCGTTCGGGACCGAGTTCTTCTTCGCCTTCTGCACGGCGTCGTACAGGGTGGGGTTGCCGGCCGGGTCGGCACCGCCCGTGCGCGCCGCCACCTCGACGTTCTTGATCAGCTTGGCGAAAAGCTTGCCCCGCCGGGCGTCCACGACCGCCTTCTTGTGCTTGGTCGTCGCCCACTTCGAATGGCCACTCATGTCCGTTCCCTCACCATGTCAGCAAAGAGCCGGTGGACGCGCACATCACCCGTCAGCTCGGGGTGGAAGGAGGTGGCGAGCAGCGGCCCCTGCCGGACCGCGACGATCCTACCGGTGGCCGGCTCGGTCCCGAGAATCTCCACCTGCTGGCCCGTCTGCTCCACCCAGGGAGCACGGATGAACACCGCCCGCAGCAGGGCGCCCTGCTGCGGGCCACCCTGTCCGGGGCCGCCTCCACCGGGAAGGCCAGCGAGCCCGGCCAGGGCGATGTCGCTCTCGAACGAGTCGACCTGGCGGCCGAACGCGTTCCGCCGCACCGTCATGTCGATACCGCCCACGGTCTCCTGGCCGTCGATGCCGTCGAGCAGACGGTCCGCCAGCATGATCATCCCGGCACAGGACCCGAACACGCACATCCCGGCGCCGACCCGCTTGCGCAGCGGGTCCATCAGGTCGAAGATCACCGCCAGCTTCCACATCGTGGTGGATTCGCCGCCGGGGATGACGAGCCCGTCGATCCCGTCGAGCTCCTCCGCCCGGCGCACGGTGACCGGGCGGGCGCCAGCGGCCGACAGCGCCCGCGCGTGCTCGGCCACATCGCCTTGCAGGCCGAGCACGCCGATAACCGGCCGCTCCGGTCCCTGCCGCCCCACGGGCAAACCTCCACCGCCTTGATCGTCCCTGCTCGGTCACGCCCGGCGCGCGCGGTGCCTTCCCGGTGCGCGATCAAGGTTCAAACACGCGCCCCCGGGGCGGCATTCCCTACTCCCCGGCGGCTGGCTCGCTGCCGCTCCCGGCCTGGCCACCGCCCTCGCTCCCGGCCTGGCCACCGCTCTCGCCCCCGGCCGGGCCACCGCCCTCGCGCTCGATGCCGAGGTGCCGCTCGATGGCGGCCAGCCGCTCGTCGATGCTCCTCAGCCGGCGCGCGAACGCGTCCAGGACCCCGCCCGGGGCGACCCGGCGGAGCTGGGCGGAGAGCTCGATGTTCTCACCGATGAAAACATCCGAGGGCTCGCCGGTCCCGGGCGGGGCGAGCTCGAGCACCTTGTCCCGCACCCGGCTCAGCTTCCCGCCCAGGCTGATGAGCACCTGGGCGGCCACCCCCTCGCCCTCCCTGATCAGGCCGAGCAGGATGTGCTCGGTGCCGATGTAGTTGTGGCCGAGCTGCAGGGCCTCCCGCAGCGAGAGCTCGAGCACCTTCTTCGCCCGCGGGGTGAACGGGATGTGGCCGGACGGCTCCTTCTTGCCCCGGCCGATCATCTGTATGACCTGCTCGCGCGCTGCCTCCTGGCTGATCTCCAGCTCCCGCAGCGCCCGTGCCGCGATGCTCTCCGGTTCCCGCATCAGGCCGAGCAGGAGGTGCTCGGTGCCGATGTAGTTGTGGTTGAGCTCCCTGGCCTCTTCCTGCGCGTGCACCACGACCCGGCGTGCCCGCTCGGTGAACCGCTCGAACATCTCGCTCACTCCCTCGGGGGGTGACGGTCCACGCGGGCCCGCACGGGGCCGCCGGGCCCCCGTTACCAGCCTCGGCCGGCGTAGTGCTGCCCGGCTGGCAGCGTGTCCAGGTTGATGCCGACCATGGCCTCGCCCAGCCCACGCGAGACCTTGGCGACCACGTCCGGGTCGTCGTGGAAGGCGGTGGCCTTGACGATCGCCGCCGCCCGCCGCGCCGGGTCACCGGACTTGAAGATCCCGGACCCGACGAACACGCCCTCCGCCCCGAGCTGCATCATCATCGCGGCGTCGGCGGGGGTGGCGATGCCCCCGGCGGTGAACAGCACCACCGGCAGCCTTCCCGCCCTGGCCACCTCGGCGACCAGCTCGTAGGGCGCCTGCAGGTCCTTGGCGGCGGTGTAGAGCTCATCGGTGCGCAGCGCGGCCAGCCGGGCGATGCCGGCGGAGATCTGCCGCATGTGCCGGGTGGCCTCCACCACGTTGCCGGTGCCGGCCTCGCCCTTGGACCTGATCATGGCGGCGCCCTCGGCGATCCGGCGCAGCGCCTCCCCCAGGTTCGTCGCGCCGCACACGAACGGCACAGTGAAGGCCCACTTGTCGACATGGTGCGCCTCGTCGGCGGGGGTGAGGACCTCCGACTCGTCGATGTAGTCGACCCCGATCGCCTGCAGCACCTGGGCCTCGGCGAAGTGGCCGATCCGGCACTTGGCCATCACCGGGACGGACACCGCGGTGATGATCTTCTCGATCATGTCGGGGTCACTCATCCTGGCGACCCCGCCCTCGGCCCGGATGTCGGCGGGGACGCGCTCCAGCGCCATCACCGCGACCGCGCCCGCGTCTTCGGCGATCTTCGCCTGGTCGGCAGTGACCACATCCATGATCACCCCGCCCTTGAGCATGTCGGCCATGCCCCGCTTGACGCGCGCGGTCCCCGTCGCGGCGGCAGGACCGCCCTCGCGAGCGCCGGGGTCGCTGGCGGTAGTGCTGACTGACACGGTCAACCTCACAGGTTCGCTAGGAGGGCTCAGCTCCATGGTAGGCGCTCCCCCGCGCGCTCATCCGGCGATGGGGCGGCCGCCGGGCAGCGGGCCCGGCGGCGCTCAGGCGACCTGGCCGTGCTGGTCCTCCCCGCGGGTGAGGTGCGGCATGTCCGCTCCGCTGCCTTCCGCCCCCGCGGCCACGATCGAGTCGTCGATCTCGAAGAACTCCGGCAGCGGCGCGCCGCCCGCCAGACGCAGCAGGCGGGCCAGCCAGCGGCGCCGCGCGGCACGGGTGACAGCCACCGCGTCGTTGTAGAACTTGCGCGCCAGGAACACCTGATGGGCGGCGGCTTCCAGCTCGGCGAGCAGCTCGTCGCCCCGGCCCAGCTCGGCCAGGGCGGCGCGGAAACCCGGCTGGCCGAGCGCCGCCCGCAGCGCCCGGGTCAGGTCGCTTTCGGCCAGCTCGTTCGGCTCGCCGGCGGCCCGGGCGTCATGCGCCGCCTCGGCGAGCAGCAGGCTGGTCGCCGGGTCGAGTAGCCCGCAGGCGGCGAGCTCCAGCGCCACCGCGCTACGCCGCAGCAGCGCGGCCTCGAGAGAGGCGCGGGCGGTCTCCACCCGCGCGTGCAGCCGGTCGAGCCTGCCCGCGCGCCAGGATACATAGACCCCGACCAGGATCGCGGCGGCGACGGCGATGATCGTAACGGTCAGCGGGCTCATGGCACCACCTCCACCTTGCCGGTTGCCGGCGTGACAGCCTGGTACACCTGCACCACGTCCCTGGCCACCACCGGCCAGTCGTAGACACGCACCGCCTCGCTCGCGGCGGCTGACAGCCGCGCGCGCAGCGGCGGATCATCCAGCAGCCGGCCGGCCGCCGCCGCCAGGGCCGCGGGGTCGCCGGTGGTGACCAGCTCTCCCGCGCGCCCGCCCCGCAGCACCTGCCGGAACGCGTCCAGGTCGCTGGCGACGATGGGCGCTCCCGCCGCCATCGCCTCTGCGAGCACGATGCCGAAGCTCTCACCGCCGGTGTTCGGCGCGCAGAACACGTCCACCGAGTGGTAGACCCGGGCTTTGTCTTCCTCGCTCACCTGGCCGAGCAGCACCACCCGCTCGCACAGCGGCGCAGGCACCTTGCCGATGACGTCGTCGGCATCCCCCGGGCCGGCGA
Source organism: Streptosporangiaceae bacterium (assembly GCA_035518495.1). Lineage (GTDB taxonomy): Bacteria > Actinomycetota > Actinomycetes > Streptosporangiales > Streptosporangiaceae > UBA9676. Next base: position 14,842 of record DATIXO010000047.1, on the reverse strand, counting down.
TGAGCAGCCGCAGCCGCGGCCGGTCGGCGGCCAGCTGCTCGAACGCGCGCAGCAGCACGTCCAGGCCCTTGCGCGGCTCGTCCATCCGGCCCAGGAACCCGAGCGCGCCGCCCGGGCCCGGCCACCCGGGCAGCGGGGCCGCCTTCTCGTACCTGCGTACCGTGACCCCGTTGGGGATGAGCACCGCGTCGCCGCCCATGTGCTCGACCAGGGTGGTGCGGGCCGCCTCGGACACGGCGATCCGGCCGCTGATCTTCTCCAGCGCGGTCTGCAGCGCCGGGGCGGTCGCGTGGATGAGCCGGGAGCGCGGTATCGCGGTGTGGAAGGTGGCCACGATCGGCCCATTCGCGACCCAGCACGCCAGCAGCGAGAGGCTGGGCGCGGCAGGCTCGTGCACATGGAGCACGTCGAAGTTGCCCTCTTTGACCCAGCGGCGGACGCGGGCCGCGGACAGGAACCCGAACGCGAGCCGGGCGACCGACCCGTTGTAGGGCACCGGGACCGCCCGCCCGGCCGGCACCACGTAGTCGGGCAGCGGCGTGTCGTCGTCCGCCGGGGAGATCACCGAGACCTCGTGGCCCAGCCCGATCAGGGCCTCGGCAAGGTCCCTGATGTGCTGCTGCACCCCGCCCGGCACGTCCCAGGTGTACGGGCAGACGATGCCGACCCTCATGGACGGTCACCACCGCTGCCCGCGCCATCCCCGCTGAACCCGACGTTGATCTGCTCCGGCCGGCCGCCGGCCTCGGGCGTGCTGCCTGGCCGGCCGGGACCGGGGCCGAAGTCGGCCGCGAAGACCCGCTGGAGCATGTGCCAGTCCTCCGGGTGGGCCGCGATGCCCGCTTCGAAGATGCGCGCTATCTGCTGCGTCATGGCGGCCACCTTCTCCCGCCGGCTGCCCTCGGCAGGCACCGGGACCTCCGGGTAGATGTGAACGCCCCAGCCGCGGCCGGTGAACCACAGCACGGCCGGCAGCAGCGCGGCGCCGGTCTGCACGGCGAGCGCGGCCGCCCCGCCCATCATCCGGGCCTTCTCCCCGAAGAAATCCACCTCGATCCCGCTGCCGGTGACGTCGCGGTCGGCGGGCAGGCAGACCATCCCGCCGGCCCGCAGCCGCTGCGCCAGGACCCCGAACCTGGCGTTGCCGCCGGATGCGGGCAGCACCTCGAAGCCGAGTGACTCCCGGAAGGCGAGAAACCGCAGGTACACCGATTCGGGCTTGAGCCGCTCGGCGACGGTGGTGAACTTCCCCGCCCCGCGGGCGATGATCCAGGCCCCGGCCACCTCCCAGTTGCCCATGTGCGGCAGCGCGAAGACGACGCCGCGGCCCGCCGCCATCTGGGCGAACGCCGCCTGCTCCGTCCCGCCGGAGACCATGCCGGCCAGGATCCGCTGCTGGCTGATCACCGGCAGCCGGAACACCTCCAGCCAGTAGCGGGCGTAGGAGCGCATCCCGGCCCGGGACAGCGCCCGCAGTTCCTTGCCGGAGGCCTGCGGGCCGATGACCCGGCGCAGGTTGGCCTCCAGCCGCTGCACCCCCCGGCCCTGCCTGCGCCAGGCGATGTCGCCGGCCAGCTGGAACGCCTGCCGCGCCCAGGACTCGGGCACCCGGCACACCAGCACCCAGCCCAGGGCATATCCGCGGTCCACCAGCCAGTCCCTGGCCGTGGCCAGCGTGCCGTTCATCGTGTACCTCCAGCCGGTGGTCCGGATATCCCGCTCTGCTCCGCCGTGCCCTGCGCGGGATCAGCATTGTGCCCCGGCCGGGTGGCGGCGTGCACGGCGAGGACCCGCTGGCCGAAGGTCACCGCGCTCAGCGCTGCCAGCGCCCACAGCCCGATGGCGAGCACGTACGGCACCCCGAGCCCGGCCAGCCCGGCCGAGGTGAGGCCGATCAGCAGCCGCTCGCTGCGCTCGGCGATGCCGACGTCGCAGCGCAGCCCCAGGCCCTCGGCCCTGGCCTTCGCGTACGACACCAGGCCGCCCGCCACCAGGCAGAACAGGGCCACCACGGCGAGCGCACCCTGGCCGGTGCGGGCCAGCCAGATCGCCAGTCCCGCGAACACCGCCGCGTCCCCGACCCGGTCGAGGGTGGAGTCCAGGAACGCGCCCCAGGCGCCGCTGGTGCCCTTCACCCGGGCCAGCACCCCGTCGAGCATGTCGGCCAGCACGAAGCAGGTGCACACGATGGTGCCCGCGAACAGGTGCCCGGTGGGGAACAGCCACAGCGCCCCGGCAACCATCCCGCAGGTGCCGGTGATGGTGATCGCGTTCGGGGTGACCGGGGTGCGCGCGAGTGCCTCGCCGACCGGCGTCAGCAGGCGGGCCAGAATGGGTCGCAGCACATTCAGCATGGCGGTCCGAATCCTAATGGCCCCGGCGACCGCCGCCACGGGCCGCAGGCCCGCGCGGCGGTCTGCTCCTGGCCGGGCACGGGCAGACCGGGCAGTGTAAGGGTGATTCCCGCTCAGGGGTTGTGGTGCGGTGGCCGTCAGGTAAAGGCTGGTCATGACGCAGCCGAACGGAGCCTGGCAGGAGGCAGATGATGACAGACAGGAAAGGACCGGCGACCGCAGGCGGTGCGCCCGCGGCCGACCAGCACAGCAGCGTGCGCAACGTGGTGCTGGTCGGCCATTCCGGAGCGGGCAAGACCACGCTGGTGGAGGCGCTGCTGGTAGCGACCGGCACCATCCAGCGGGCGGGCCGGGTGGAGGACGGCACCACGGTCAGCGACTTCGACGATGTCGAGATCAGGCAGCAGCGGTCGGTCAACCTCACGCTCGCGCCCCTGACCCACGCCGGGATCAAGGTCAATCTGCTCGACACGCCCGGGTACGCCGATTTCACCGGCGATCTGCGGGCGGGCCTGCGGGCCGCGGACGCGGCGCTGTTCACCGTCGCGGCGACCGAGGGCGTGGACGGCCTTACCAGGATGCTGTGGGAGGAGTGCGCCGCCGTCGGCATGCCGCGCGCCGTCGTCATCACCAAGATCGACCACCAGCGGGCCGACTTCGACCAGGCCCTGGCCGCCTGCCGCCAGGCGTTCGGCGATAGCGTCGCCCCGCTGTACCTGCCGGTGAGCGACGCGAAGGATGAGGTGAGCGGGCTGATCGGGCTGCTGTCCGGGCGCCTGTTCGACTACTCCAGCGGCACCCGCACCGAGGGTGATCCCGGCCCCGCGGACGCCGGCCGGGTGGAGGAGCTGCGCGGCTCGCTGATCGAGGGGATCATCCAGGAGAGCGAGGATGAGTCCCTCATGGATGCCTACCTCGGCGGCGAGGAGATCGACCCGAAGGGCCTGATCGAGGACCTGGAGAAGGCGGTGGCGCGGGGCAGCTTCTACCCGGTGCTGGCCGCCTCCAGCCCGCACGGCATCGGCATGGCCGAGCTGCTCGAGGTGATGACGCAGGCGTTCCCGGCGCCGGGCGAGCACCCGCCGCCTGCCGTCACGGCGCTGGACGGCAAGGCCGTGACAAACCTCGCCTCCGACCCGGACGGCCCGCTGCTGGCCGAGGTCGTCAAGACCACCGCCGACCCCTACGTGGGCCGGGTCAGCCTGGTCCGGGTGTTCTCCGGCACGCTGCGGCCGGACGTGGCGGTCCACGTGTCCGGGCACGGCCTGGCCGAGCGGGGGCACGCCGACCATGACACCGAGGAGCGGGTGGGCGCGCTCACCTCGCCGCTCGGCAAGCAGCAGCGGCCGGTCCCGGCCTGCCCGGCCGGCGACATCTGCGCCGTCGCGAAGCTGACCAGCGCGGAGACCGGGGACACCCTGTCCAGCAAGGAGCAGCCGCTGCTGATGGAGCCGTGGGCGATGCCGGAGCCGCTGCTGCCGGTGGCGATCACGGCCAAGTCCAAGGCGGACGAGGACAAGCTGTCGCAGTCGCTGGGGCGGATGGTCGCCGAGGACCCGACGCTGCGGCTGGAGATGAACGCCGAGACCCGCCAGCTGGTGCTGTGGTGCATGGGCGAGGCCCACGCCGACCTGCTGCTCGACCGGCTGAGCTCGCGGTACGGGGTCGCGGTGGAGACGACCGGGCTGCGGGTGCCGCTGCGGGAGACGGTCGCGGGCAAGGCCCAGGGGCTGGGCCGCAACGTGAAGCAGACCGGCGGCCACGGCGAGTTCGGGATCGCCCATATCGAGGTGGAGCCGCTCCCGTCCGGCAGCGGGTTGGAGTTCGTTGACAAGATCGTCGGCGGGGTGGTGCCCCGGCAGTTCATCCCCTCGGTGGAAAAGGGCGTCCGCGCGCAGATGGAGCAGGGAGTCGCGGCCGGGTACCCGATGGTGGACATCCGGGTCACGCTGTACGACGGCAAGGCGCACTCGGTGGACTCCTCCGACATGGCTTTCCAGAAGGCGGGCCGGGCCGCGCTCAGGGACGCCGCCGACAAGGCCAAGGTGCTGCTGCTGGAGCCGGTGGACGAGCTGTCGGTGCTGGTGGATGAGGACTACGTGGGCGCGGTCATGTCCGACCTGTCGTCGCGCCGCGGGCGGGTGCTCGGCACCGAGCCGGTGCCTGGCGGGCGGACCCTGGTCAAGGCCGAGGTGCCCGAGCTCGAGATCACCCGTTACGCGATCGACCTGCGGTCCATGTCGCACGGGACGGGCTCGTTCACCCGGTCCTACCTGCGTTACGAGCCGCTGCCCGCGCACCAGGCCGAGAAGGTGATGAGCGCCGCGAAGGAGAAGTAACCGGCTCAGGGCCGGGCCGGGCCATCTGGCTGGCCTGCACCGGCCGGGTCGCCCGGCCCACCTGGCGTTCCCCGCCCGCCCGGCCAGGCGGCTGCGATCATCTCACGGGTCTCGCCCAGCAACTGCGGCATCACCTTGGTGGCGCTGACCACCGGCAGGAAGTTGGTGTCCCCGCCCCACCGGGGCACCACGTGCTGATGCAGGTGCGCGGCGATACCGGCGCCGGCCACGCCGCCCATGTTCATGCCGATGTTGAACCCCTGGGCGCCCGCCGCGGCACGCAGGGCCGTCATCGCGAGCTTGGTGTGCCCGGCCAGCTCGGCGGTCTCGGGCCCGTCGAGCTCGGTGTAGTCGGCTACGTGACGGTAGGGGCAGACCATCAGGTGGCCGGCGTTGTAGGGGTACAGGTTCAGCACCGTGAACACCAGCGCGCCGCGGGCGACGATCAGGCCCTCGGCGTCGCTCAGCTGGGGAATGTGGCAGAACGGGCAGCCCTCGGGCTCGGTCCCGCTGACCTTGTTCTCCCCCTTGATATAGGCCATCCGGTGCGGCATCCACAGCCGCCGGAACCCATCAGGCACACCAGCCCCGTCCTGCGGCACGGCCTGCTCGGGCGCGGGGTAGGGCATGGATGCAGCATAGGGCCCGGCGCTGGCCGGCCCACGCGGGAGCCCGCGGTCAGACCTGAACGCGGTCGGCCACCGCGGTGACGATCTCGGCGATCGCCTCCTCGACCGGCACGCCGTTCTTCTGCTCGCCATCCCGGTACCGGAACGACACCGCCCCGGCCGCCACGTCGCTGTCCCCGGCCAGCAGCATGTACGGCACCTTCTGGCGCTGCGCGTTGCGGATCTTGCGCTGCATCCGGTCGGCGCTGTCGTCGACCTCCACCCGGATCCCCTTGTCGCGCAGCCTGGCCGCGACCTTCTCCAGGTACGGCACGTGCGTGTCGGCGATCGGGATGCCGGTCACCTGCACCGGCGCCAGCCAGGGCGGGAACGCGCCCGCGTAGTGCTCGGTCAGGATCCCGAAGAACCGCTCGATGGAGCCGAACAGCGCCCGGTGGATCATGATCGGCTCCTGCCGGGAGCCGTCCGGCGCCTGGTATTCCAGGCCGAACCGCTTGGGCTCGTTGTAGTCGAGCTGAATGGTGGACAGCTGCCAGGTGCGCCCGATCGCGTCCTTGGCCTGCACCGAGATCTTCGGCCCGTAGAACGCGGCACCGCCGGGGTCGGCGACCAGCTGCAGGCCGGACCCGGCCGCCGCCTCGGCGAGCATCTCGGTGGCGTGCTCCCAGTCCTCGTCGCTGCCGACGAACTTCTCCTTGGCCTCGTCCCTGGTGGACAGCTCCAGGTAGAAATCGGAAAGCCCGTAGTCGCGGAGCAGGTCGAGCACGAAGGTCAGCAGGCTCTTCAGCTCGGCACCGACCTGGTCGCGGGCGCAGAAGATGTGCGCGTCGTCCATGGTGAGGCCGCGGACCCGGGTCAGGCCGTGCACGACGCCGGACTTCTCGAACCGGTACACGGTGCCGAACTCGAACAGCCGCAGCGGCAGCTCCCGGTAGGACCGCCCGCGGGCCCGGTAGACCAGGATGTGGAACGGGCAGTTCATCGGCTTGAGGTAGTACTCCGCGCCCTCGAGCTGCATGGGCGGGTACATGTTCTCCTTGAACCAGCCGAGATGCCCGGAGGTCTCGAACAGCTCGGCCTTGGTGATGTGCGGGCTGTTCACGAACTCGTAGCCGGCCTGCAGGTGCCGCTGCCGCGAATACTCCTCCATGACCCGGCGGACGGTCCCGCCCTTGGGATGGAACACCGCCAGCCCGCTGCCGATCTCGGCCGGGAACGAGAACAGGTCGAGCTCGGCGCCGAGCTTGCGGTGGTCGCGCCGCTCCGCCTCCGCCAGCAGGTGCAGGTAGTCGTCCTGCGCCTGGCGTGACTCCCAGGCGGTGCCATAGATCCGCTGCAGCTGCGGGTTCGCCTCGCTGCCCCGCCAGTACGCGCCGCCGGTGCGCATCAGCTTGAACGCCGGGATATGCCGGGTGGTGGGCAGGTGCGGCCCGCGGCACAGGTCCTTCCAGCACACCGCCCCGGTCGCCGGGTCGAGGTTGTCGTAGATGGTCAGCTCGGGCCCGCCGACCTCGACCGACTCCTCATCGGCGGCGCCGCCCTTCAGGCCGATCAGCTCCAGCTTGTAGGGCTCACCGGCCAGCTCGGAGCGCGCCTGCTCGTCACTGACCACCCGGCGCGAGAACAGCTGGCCTTGCTTGACGATGGCCCGCATCCGCTGCTCGATCGCCTTGAGGTCGTCGGGGCCGAACGGCTTCGGCACGTCGAAGTCGTAGTAGAACCCGTTCTCCACCGGCGGGCCGATGCCCAGCTTCGCCTCGGGGAACAGCTCCTGCACCGCCTGGGCCAGCACGTGCGCGGTGGAGTGCCGCACGATCGCCCGGCCGTCGGGCGAGGTGATGTCGACCGGCTCGACCTCGTCGCCGGCCGCGAGCGGGGTGGCCAGGTCCCGCAGCTCGCCATTGACCCGGACGGCGATCGCCGAGCTGGCCGCGGCCACCGCGCCGGTGGCGTTCGGCATGAGCAGGGTTTCCGCGGTCGTGCCAGCTTCCACCACGTGCTCGCGGCCGGCGAGGGTGATGTGAAGCTGCTGCGCTGACACGGTGACTCCCTGAGGCGGATTGGCGCGGGGCGAAGGCCCCATGATCCGATGCTATCGATGCGCCGCACCACGCGCGCCCGAGTATGTGACCGGCCAGAGGTGTGGGCACGCGGAGAGCGCGGGGTCAGCCGTCGAGCCGCTGGATCCGGCGGGCGGCGGCTGCGTGCCGGGCGAGCACGTCCTGCACCCCGGGCAGCGCCAGCGCGCCGCCGTGGACGATCACCCGCCCGGCCACCACCGTGTGCCGCGCGGACACCGGGCCGCAGCGCAGCCAGGCCTCCACCGGATCGGTCAGCGCCCCGGCGAAGGCGACGCCCTCCTGCGGCCAGCACACCAGGTCCCCGGCGGCGCCGACGGCGAGCTCGCCGATCTCGCCCGCCCGGCCCAGGCAGCCCGCGCCGCCCCTGGTCGCCATGTCGAGCACGTCCCGCGCGGTCATGCCCGCCGGCCCGCGCCGCTGCTTGCCGAGCAGCAGCGCCGCCCGCGCCTCGGTCCACATCGAGGCGCTGTCGGCCGAGGACGAGCCGTCGCAGCCGAGCCCGACCGGGCTGCCCGCCGCCCGCAGCTCGGCCACGGGCGCGAACCCGCCGCCGGCCAGCAGCATGTTCGAGCTGGGGCAGTGGGCCACCCCGACGCCCGCGGCGCCGAGCCGGGCCGCCTCCGCGGGGCTGGGGTAGACGCAGTGCGCCACCCAGGACCGCCCGGTCAGCCAGCCGACCTCCTCGAACTGCTCGACCGGGCGGCGGCCGAAGCGCTCCAGGCAGTAGGAGTCCTCGTCCGGGTCCTCGGCGAGGTGGGTGTGCAGCCGCACGTCGAGGCGCTCGGCGAGCTCGGCGGTGCGCCTCATAAGCTGAGCGCTGACGCTGAACGGTGAGCACGGGGCGAGCGCCACCCGCACCATCGCCCCCCATCCGGGGTCGTGGTGCGCCCGGACCAGGCGCTCGCTGCCGGCCAGCACCTCGTCGTCGTCCTGGACCACCGAGTCGGGCGGCAGCCCGCCGTCCTTGGCCGACAGGGTCATCGAGCCGCGGGTGGGGTGGAACCGCAGCCCCACCTCGCGGGCGGCGGCGATCTCGGCCGACCACAGGTCACCCGCGCCGCGCGGTGCCACGTACAGATGGTCGGTGCTGGTGGTGCAGCCACCGAGGGCCAGCTCGGCCAGCCCGACCCAGGCCGACAGGTACGCGGCCTCCTCGTCCAGTCCCGCCCACAGCGGGTACAGGCCGGTCAGCCACTCGAACAGGGTCCCGCCGGTGGTGGGGCCGTAGGCCCTGGTGAGGTTCTGGTAGATGTGATGGTGGGTGTTGACCAGGCCCGGGGTGACCAGGCAGCCGGAGGCGTCCAGGGTCTGGGCGGCGGCGGGCGGGGGCTCGGCCGCGGCACCGACCCCGCTCACCAGCCCGCCGGTGATGGCCACCCAGCCGCCGGCGAGCTCGCGGCGCTGCGCGTCGCAGGTGGCGACCAGCTTGGCGCCGGTCACCAGCAGATCGGCGGCGGGCGCCCCGCTCACCAGGCGTGCCCCGGGTCGCCGGCCGGCGCGCCGGCCCGCCGCACCGTGCCCTCGATCAGCCCGTAGGGACGGTCGGCGGCGTAGAACACCTCACCCGGGTTGTCCAGGCCGAACGGGGCGAGGTCCACCAGGAAATGGTGCTTGTTCGGGAGCGAGAAGCGGGCCTCGCAGACGCCGGGCACGGCGGCCAGCACCGCCTCCCCCATCGCGTACAGCGTCTGCTGGAGCGACCGGCTGTAGGTGGCGGCGAACGCCTCCGCCAGCGCCGCTCGCGCGCCAGCGAACGCGGCGTCCCACACCTGCCCGGTATCTGCATAACGCCAGTGGCCGCGCACCGCCGTGGCCAGGATGCGGTCCGGCGTGGGCTCCAGCGTGGTGTAGGGGTCGGTCAGGAAGCCCTGGAACTCCGATCCGGACGACTTCAGCAGGACCAGGTCGTCCACCCCGGCCACGGCCTCGGCGGCGCCGCCGTCGCGGGCGTGGGCGCTCGCGACCCGGATCCCGGCCAGCCGCTCGAAGGAGTGCGGGTGGGGCGCGCCGCCCGCGTCGATCCGCTGCCAGCCGTACTGCTCGATCCGCACCTGCGCCCGGTCCACCGCTGGCACGGCGGTGAAGTGCCGGGCCAGCCGCAGGGCGAACTCCTCCACCGGGCTCACGCCGAACCGCCGGGCCAAGGCGTACACGGTGTTCTTCTGCGCGTCGGTGGTCAGCACCTTGGCGTTGTCACCGGCCAGGTAGGCCTCTGCCATGTCGCCGGCCAGGGTGATGGTCACGTTCAGATCGGTGATGCCGTGCTGTGGGCCGCCGCGGTCCACGTGCAGCAGCCGCACCTCCGCCTTGCCGTACTGGGCCGGCCCGAGCACCACGCCTGCCCCGCCGCTCTCACTCCCGCTGGTCATGCGTGCCAGCCTCCTGGTAGATGGCCTAACTCCCCCGGTACACCGAGTACCCGTACGGCGACAGCAGCAACGGCACGTGGTAGTGCTCGCCGGGCCCGGCGGCGAACACGACGGTGATCTCCGGGAAGAACGCCCGCCCGTGCTGGGCCAGCAGGTAGTCCCCGACCGCGAAGACCAGCCGGCAGGACACCGGGCCGGGCGGCTCGAAGGCGGGCAGGTCACCGATCCGCCCGTCGGCGCCGGTGGCCGACCCGCCCAGGCCGCGCCAGCCGCTGCCGTCCCCGGTTTCGAGTGTGACGGGCACGCCCGCGGCGGGGCGCCCGCGCGCGGTGTCGAGGATGTGGGTCGAGACGGTGCTCACGCGGCGGCCAGCCTCCGCAGCCGCAGGGCGTTGATCTTGCCGATCTCGGCCGCGGCCACCTCCAGCTCGGTGGCCGGGTCGTGCGCCATCCGGCGGCGCAGCTCGGCCAGGATGGCGTCCGGCCCGCGGCCGGTGGCGCAGATCAGGAACACGTGCCCGAACCGGTCCTCGTACGCGGCGTTCGCCTCCCGCAGCGCCTCGATCGTCGCGGCGTCGGAGCCGATCCCCGACTGCTCCTGCCGGGACTGCACGGACAGGCCACGCTCCCCGATCCGGGGATGGCCGGCCATGGCCGCCGCCAGCTCGCCCGGCCCGCGGGCGGACCAGGCGGCGCCCGCCACCGCCAGCAGGTCGTCCAGGCTGGCGTAGGGCCGCCCGGCGGCCACCTGCCGTGCCCAGCCCGGCGCGCTGCAGCACCTGAGCAGGGCCCCGACGGCGTCGCCGTCCGGCAGCGCGTTCAGCCGCGCCAGGCCGGGCAGCGCGCGGTCCTGCCCGGGTGATCCCCTGCTTTCCGGCACGCCGCCACCGTAGCGCAGCCCCCGGGGCTCTCATTTGACGGCTTGCTGAAGCATCGGCTTGGCTGCTGCCAGCGACCTTGCCAGCGGGCCGAGGGGCGGGACGGCGTGGCTGACTACGAACTGGCGGTCCGTGCCCGCCGGGTGGTCACCCCCGAGGGGATCCGGCCGGCCACGGTGCTGGTGCGCGGCGGGCGGATCGCCGCCGTCGCCGGGTTCGGTGAGGCCCCCGGTGCCGCCGCCGTCGAGGACCTGCCCGGCCGGCAGGTCCTGCTGCCCGGCCTGGTCGACACCCACGTCCACGTCAACGAGCCGGGCCGCACCGACTGGGAGGGCTTCGCGAGCGCGACCCGGGCGGCCGCCGAGGGCGGGGTCACCGCGCTGATCGACATGCCGCTCAACTGCGTGCCGCCCACGACCACGACCGGCGCGCTGCGCCGCAAGCGGGCCGCCGCCCGCGGCGGCTGGGTGGACGTCGGCTTCTGGGGCGGCGCGGTCCCCGGCAACCTCACGGCGCTGGCCGGGCTGCACCGCGCGGGGGTGTTCGGCTTCAAGGCGTTCCTGACCGACTCCGGGGTGCCGGAGTTCGGCTGCCTGGATCCGGCCGGCCTGGATGCCGCCCTCGCCGCGGTCGCGGAACTGGGCGCGCTGCTCATCGTGCACGCCGAGGACCCCGGCGTGATCGCGGCGGCCCCCCGCCCCGCTGGCCGGTCGTATGCGGGCTTCCTGGCCTCGCGGCCGGCGGCCGCGGAGGACACCGCGATCTCGCGCCTGCTCGCCGCGGCCGGGCGCCACCGCGCCCGGGTGCACGTGCTGCATCTCGCGTCGGCCAGCGCGCTGCCGGTCATCGCGGCGGCGCGGGCGGAGGGGGTCCGGGTCTCGGCCGAGACCTGCCCCCATTACCTGACGTTCTGCGCCGAGCAGGTGCCTGACGGGGCGACGGAGTTCAAGTGCTGCCCGCCGATCCGCGGCTCCGCGCACCGGGAGGGCCTGTGGGGCGGGCTCGCGGACGGCCTGATCGACGCGGTGGTGTCCGACCATTCGCCCTGCCCGCCCGGCCTGAAGCAGCGGGACTCCGGTGATTTCGGCGCGGCGTGGGGCGGGATCTCCTCGCTCCAGCTCGGGCTGCCCGCGGTGTGGACGCAGGCACGCCAGCGCGGCCACAGCCTCGCCGACGTGGCGCGGTGGATGGCCGCCGGGCCGGCCGCGCTGGCCGGCCTGGCGGGCAAGGGCGTGATCGCCGCGGGCTACGACGCCGATCTGGTGGCGTTCGACGACACGGCGCCGTTCACCGTCGACCCCGCCCGGCTGCGCCACCGGCATCCGCTGACCCCTTATGCTGGCCGGACGCTCACCGGGGTGGTGCGCCGCACCTGGCTCCGCGGCCAGCTGGCCGGCACGGCCCCGGCCGGGCGGCTGATGACCCGGGAGGCCGATGGCCGGCCTGCTGACGGTCCGGGGAGCCGATGATCCGCACGACTGATGGCCGCACGACTCGTGGCCGGGGCGCAGAGCGGGGCGCACCGGGTGGCTGAGCCGGACGCGCCGGTGAACCTGGCCTCCCGCGCGCTCGGCGCGAGCGTGGCCGCGGCCAGCGACGAGTTCTTCGGCGAGAAAGAGAACCTGCTGCGGCCCGAGCCGCCTGCCCACCGCCCGCGTACCTTCGGGCACAAGGGCCAGCTGGTGGACGGGTGGGAGACCCGGCGGCGGCGCGGGCCGGGCCACGACTACGCGCTGATCCGGCTCGGCGCGCCGGGCGTCATCAGCGCTGTGGTGGTGGACACCGCCCACTTCACCGGCAACTTCCCGGCCGAATGCTCGGTGGAGGCATGTGCCGCCGAGGGTTACCCGGCCCCGGCGGACCTGCTGGGCCACTCGGCCAGCTGGGTGGAGATCGTGCCGCGCAGCCCGCTGGCCGGCGACACCGGGAACCGCTTCACGGTGGCCGACGGCCAGCGGTTCACGCATGTGCGGCTCACCATCTACCCCGACGGCGGGGTGGCCAGGCTGCGGGTGGAGGGCGAGGTGGTGCCCGACCCCCGGCCGCTGGCCGGGCTGCCGCTCGATCTGGTGGCGCTGGAGAACGGCGGCATCGTGGAGGCGGCGAGCGACCGGTTCTACTCCGCCCCGGAGAACATGATCGGCCCCGGCCGGGCGGGCGGGATGGGCGACGGCTGGGAGACCCGCCGGCGGCGGGACGCCGGCCACGACTGGGTGCTGTTCCGGCTGGCCGCGGCGGGCCGGATCAGCCAGGCGGTGGTGGACACCTCGTGTTTCCTCGGCAACGCGCCGGCCTCCGCCGCCGTGCGTGCCTGCGACGCCACCGCGGCCGGCCTGGAGGAGGTGGAGTGGTTCGACGTGCTGCCCCCGGTGCCGCTGCAGCCCGACACCCGGCACGTCTTCCGCGCCCAGCCCGCTGGCACGGCCCCGGCCACCCACGTCCGGCTGGAGATCCACCCGGACGGCGGGCTCGCCAGGCTGCGGCTGTTCGGCGAGCTGACGGCCGAGGGGCGGGCGCGGCTGGGCCTGCGCTGGTTCGACCGGCTGCCCACCGATCACGCGCTGGCCGTGCTGGGCGGCGAATGCGGGCTGGTGGGCCCGCTGGCCGCCGAGCTGGCGGGCCGCCGCCCGTACGGGCTGCCCGCCCACCTGAAGTGGCTGCTCACCAGCGGTGAGCTCCCCAGCCTGGGCGCCGCCGCCGACCAGGTACGCGCCCTGATCCTCGGCTGAGCGCCGCTGGGACCCAGCCCGGCCGCTGGCGGCGCCGGGCCGCCGCTCCGCCGCTGGCGCGGCAACACGCCGGCTGGCCGTCGGGCCGCCGCCGTGGCGCCATCGGTGCAGATGGGTTCTACTGTCCCTCATGGAGTTCTTCCGGCCCTCGACCTGGGCGGACGCGCTCGCCATCAGGGCCGCCCACCCGCAGGCGCTGCCGATCGCCGGCGGGACGGACGTGATGGTCGACATCAATTTCGACCGGGTGCGGCCGGCCGGGCTGCTCGACCTGACCGGGGTCCGCGAGCTGGCCGAATGGTCGGCCGACGACGGGGTCATCACGCTCGGGGCGGCCATGCCGTACGCCCGGGTGATCACCGAGCTGGGCGGCCGCCTGCCCGGGCTCGCGCTGGCGTCGCGCACCGTCGGCTCGCCGCAGATCCGCAACCGCGGCACGGTGGGCGGCAACCTTGGCTCGGCGTCACCCGCGGGCGACGCCCATCCCCCGCTGCTGGCCTGCGACACGGTGGTCGAGGCCGCGTCGGTGCGGGGGGTCAGGCGCATCCCCATCCGCGAGTTCTTCACCGGGGTGAAGCGCTCGGCCCTGGCGCCGGACGAGCTGATCGCCGCGGTCCGCGTGCCCGCCGCGGCGGGCCCGCAGCAGTTCGCGAAGGTGGGCGTGCGCAACGCGATGGTCATCGCGGTGTCGTCGTTCGCGATCGCCCTGCACCCGGAGCGCGGCCGGGTGGGTACCGGGCTCGGCTCGGCCGCTCCCACCCCGCGCCCGGCCGTGGCGGCCGAGGACTTCCTCGGCGCGGAGCTGGCCGAGCGCGGGCTGTGGGACTCGCGGGGGCCGCTGCCGGAGGCCGCCGTGCGCCGTTTCGGTGAGCTCGTGGCGCAGGCGGCGGCGCCCATCGACGACGTGCGGGGCAGCGCGGCCTACCGGCGCCATTCGCTCGCGGTGATGGCCAGGCGGACCCTGGCGTGGGCCTGGCGGTCCTACCAGCAGGAGGCCCGGCAATGCGCGTGAGCTGCACGGTCAACGGCGCGCCCGCGGTCGCCGACGACGTGTGGGAGGGCGAGTCGCTGCTGTTCGTGCTCAGGGAGCGGCTCGGCCTGCCCGGCTCGAAGAACGCCTGCGAGCAGGGCGAGTGCGGGTCGTGCACGGTGTACCTGGACGGCGTGGTCGTGTGCGCCTGCCTGGTCGCGGCCGGCCAGGCCCAGGGACGGGACGTGCGCACGGTGGAAGGGATCGCGGACGGCGGCGCGCTCGGCGCGGTCCAGCAGGCATTCATCGACGCGGGCGCGGTCCAGTGCGGGTTCTGCACGCCGGGCCTGATCGTGACCACGGACGACCTGCTGCGGCGCGTCCCGCGGCCCGCCGACCCCGAGATCCGGGAGGCGCTGGCGGGCAACCTGTGCCGCTGCACGGGTTATGAGAAGATCCTCGACGCCGTGCGGCTGGCCGCGGCCCGGCGGGCC
>DATIXO010000046.1:0-12238 GCA_035518495.1 Streptosporangiaceae bacterium | reverse complement strand
CAACGGGCTCGCGGCCAGGCCGGACACGCCGAGCCCGAGGCCCGCGGCGGCCGCGGCCACCGCGGCGACCGCCTGCTCACGCAGGCCCGGGTCGCGCACCACACCACCTGCCCCTACCCGGCCCTTGCCCACCTCGAACTGCGGCTTGACCAGGAGCACGAAATCGGCGTCCGGGCTCGCGCATCTGACCAGCGCCGGCAGCACCAGGGCCAGTGAGATGAAGGACAGGTCGGCGGTCACCAGATCCGGGGCGGGAGCCACCTGGCCGGGCTCGAGCTGGCGCACGTTGACCCGGTCCAGCACGGTGACCCGCCCGTCGGTGCGCAGCGCCCAGGCCAGCTGGCCGTATCCGACGTCGGCGGCTACCACATGCGCCGCGCCGGCCCGCAGCAGCACGTCGGTGAAGCCGCCGGTGGACGCGCCAGCGTCCAGGCAGCGGCGCCCGGCGACCCGCAGCCCGGGGAAGGCCGCCAGCGCCCCGGCGAGTTTGGCGCCTCCCCGCGATGCGTACTTCGGCTCCGCCGCGACGCCGGTGACCTGGATCGGGTCGCCCGCCGCGACCTGGGTGGCCGGCTTTCCCGCGGCCTGGCCGGCCACCAGCACCCGCCCGCCCGCGACCAGGCTGGCGGCCTGCTCCCGGGACCGCGCGAGCCCTCTCCTGACCAGCTCGGCATCGAGCCGCCTGCGGGTGCCCATCCGCTGCCCTAGCCGTGTGCCGGTCAGCTGCCCGGCTGGCCTGGGCTGCCGTCCGGTACCGGCCGCTCACGGGCGCCGGCGTCGCCAAGAGCCTCGGTGAGCCGCTGGTGAACGCGCTCGAAGACCGCCGGGTGCTCGGCCACCGGCAGCCTTGCCAGATCCTCCAGCTGGGAGACCGCCTCATCCACCCGGCTGTCGCCGGTGGCAGGCCGCTGGCCGTCCGGGCCGGGCCACCCGGGCAAGCCCTGGGCATCCGCGGCCGGTGCTGACTCCATCAGCTTGCCCTCCATCCTTGTTGGCTCCGCTCCCCGGCATCGCTGCCTTCTGCAGGAAACGCTACCGTCCATCGGGGACTTTCACCGCGCATGGCGCGTCCGCTGGGCCCGGCGAGGATTCCACCGCACGTTCTAGCATCTGATCAATGGGAACGGGGGTAGCGAGGTGTCTCATGGCTACTGCTGAGGAATGCCGCCAGGCGCTGGTAAGCCTGATCGGCGAGCTCGACGGCCTGGATCCGGCGGACCGGGCGGCCCATCTGGTTGACCGCGTGATCAGCTGCAAGGTGGAGGACCTCGGGGTCACGTTCGTCGCCCGGCTCGGGCCCGACGGCGCCTCCCCGGTCACCGTGGCCAACGGCTCGGACGGCCCGGCCCAGGTCAGGTTCACCACCAAGAGCGACGACCTGGTCGCGCTCGCCGCGGACCCCGGCTCCATCGGCCGGGCGTGGCTCACCGGCAGGCTGAAGGTCCAGGCGAGCCTGTCCGACCTGCTCCGCTTCCGCAAGCTGCTGTGACCGCCTGCCTGCCGCCCGGACCGGGGCCGGGCTGAGCCGTGCCCGAAGGGGATACGGTCTGGCTGACCGCCCGCAGGCTGCACCAGGCGCTGGCCGGGCGGGTGCTGACCCGCAGCGACGTGCGGGTGCCGAGGTATGCCACCACCGACCTGACCGGCCGGGCCGTGACCGAGGCCATCGCCCGCGGCAAGCACCTGCTGATCCGGGTGGACCGCGGCATCACCGTGCACACCCATCTGCGGATGGACGGCTCGTGGCGGGTGCGGCCCGCTGGCGACCGCGTCGCCGCCAGCCACCGCATCCGGCTCGTGCTCGCCAACGACACGTGGCAGGCGGTCGGCTACCAGCTGGGCATCGTCGAGATCCTGCCCACCGCCAGAGAAGCCAGCGTCGTCGGCCACCTGGGGCCGGACCTGCTCGGCCCGGACTGGGACCCGGCGGAGGCGGCCCGCCGGCTGCTCGCCGCTCCGGCCCGGCCGGTCGGCGAGGCGCTGCTGGATCAGCGCAACCTGGCCGGGATCGGCAACCTGTACAAGGCCGAGGTGCTGTTCCTGCGCGGGGTGGACCCGTGGCGGCCGGTCGGCGACGTCAGCGGCATCGATGCGCTCGTCAGCACGGCCCAGCGGCTGATGGACGCGAACAAGGAGCGGCTCAGCCAGGTCACCACCGGTGTGGCGCGGCCGGGCGGGCAGACGTGGGTGTACGGGCGGGCAGGCCGGCCCTGCCGCCGGTGCGGGACCCCGGTCCGGGCCGCCGACCAGGGCAAGACCGCGGAACGGGTCACCTTCTGGTGCCCGCACTGCCAGTCCTGATCAGCGGCCCGGGCGCGCAGCCCTGATCAGCGGCCCGGGCGCGCGCGTTGGTCACTGCGGGCAGCGGGTGGCGGGCGGCCCGCCGTCATGTGGCCGCCCGCCACCTCACGCCGGCCGGGGCTCCACCGGCCGGGCCTTCCTCACGCGTCCCTGGTGCGGAACAGGATCCCGCCCGCCACGACCGCGATCGCCGCGTAGGCGCAGAAGATCCCGAACCCGGCCCACGGACTGAACATGCTGGTCCCGCTCAGGTTCTCCCAGATCGCGCCGCCGGCGTTGAACGGGATCCACTTGTCGACGTGCACTGCCCAGCTGTCCGGCAGGAAACCGCTGAGGACGAACAGCACGAACAGCAGGGCGACCGACGCCGTGATCGCCCCGGCGGTGTGCCGCAGCAGCGCGCCGATGCCGTACGAGAGCAGCCCGCAGGCGGCCAGGAACAGCCCGCCGCCGATGACCGCCCGCAGCACCCCGGGCTGGCCGATGGAGGAGTTGAGGTGCTGGGTGGCGAAGATCGACTGGCCGATGAGGTAGGAGCCGAACGACGTCACCAGCCCGGCCGCGAGCGCGACAGCGGTGAACACGACCGCCTTGGCCGCATACACGGTTCCGCGGCGCGGCATCACGGTCAGCGAGGTCCTGATCATGCCGGTGGCGTACTCGGAGGTGATCGTGAGCGCGCCCAGCACCGCGATGACCAGCTGGCCCAGGATCAGCCCGAACATGCTGAACTCCGTCGCCCGGGACCTGATCCGCGGCGCCATCTGCGCCTGCACGAACGCGGGCTGCGAGGTGTAGTCCTGGATCCGGCCCCAGCTCAGCAGCGCGCTGATGCCGATCGTGATCACGATCATCGCGGCCAGCGTCCAGTAGGTGGACCGGACCGACCGGATCTTGGTGAGCTCCGAGCGCAGCGTGCCAGCGAACCCGGCCCGGCCGGCGTTGGCCGGCGGCACGCTGGCCCGCTGGCTCCCAGCGGCTTGTGCCGTCACCGTCATGTCAGGCCACCCCTCCCGTGCTCACCCGATCGCCCTGCGCGGCAGGCTGTGCCGCGGCCTGTTCCGCGGCCGGCCCGCCGCCGGCGCGGAACTCCACGCTGGAGGCGGTCTGTTCCATGTATGCCTCCTCCAGCGAGGCCTGCGTCAGGGCCAGTTCATGCAGACGGACCCCGCTTTCGAAGGCGAGGTCGCCCACCTTGCCGGGCGCTAGGCCGTGGACCATGATCGCGTCCCCGGCGGTGGCCACCACCCGGCCGCCGGCCCGGCGGACCGCGGCCACCAGCGGGTCCGGCTGCGGGGTCCGCACCCGGACCGTCTGCACCGAGTTGCGCTCGATGAATTCGGCCACGCTGCAGTCGGCGATGAGCCGGCCGCGCCCGATCACGATCAGATGGTCGGCGGTGTTCTCCATCTCCGACATCAGGTGACTGGAGACGAAGACGGTCCGCCCCTCGCCCGCGAGCCGCTTCATGAGGGTGCGGATCCACAGGATGCCCTCCGGGTCCAGCCCGTTGACCGGCTCGTCGAACATCAGGATCGCCGGGTCGCCGAGCAGCGCCGCGGCGATGCCGAGCCGCTGCCCCATGCCCAGCGAGAATCCCTTGGAGCGCTTCCTGGCCACCCCGGACAGGCCCACCAGTTCCAGCACCTCTCCCACCCGGCGTGGGGGCAGCCCGTTGGTCTGGGCCAGGCAGAGCAGGTGGTTGTAGGCGCTGCGGCCACCGTGCACGGCCTTGGCGTCCAGCAGCGCACCTACTTCCCGCATCGGGTTGGCACTGCGGGAGAACTCTCTCCCGTTCACGGTGACCGACCCGCCGGTGGGGTGGTCCAGGCCCAGGATCAGCCGCATGGTGGTCGTCTTGCCCGCCCCGTTCGGGCCCAGGAACCCGGTGATCCGGCCGGGTTCGACGGCGAACGACAGCTGGTCCACGGCGAGCTTGCCGCCGAAGCGTTTGGTGAGGCCCCGTGCCTCAATCATTGACCAGTCCCTCCTCAGCGCCGGGCCCCGCGCCCGTCTGCCACAGCAAGTCTTCCGGCCGAGGGCCACCGGGGCGTCACCCCGTGCGGTGATTCTCATCCACCCCAGGAGTGAAGTCCCGCTACTCCTTCAGGCGTAACGGCTTCGGTGCGGCTGCCGTCCCGGCCGGTCACCAGCCGAGCCGCTCGAGCGGCCCGGCCACCGCCTCGGGGCCCAGGCCGCCCGCCGACCAGGCGGCGGCGCACAGGGCGCGCAGGCCATCCATCGGGTCGCCGTCGCCGTCGCCGTCGAGGGCGAGCCGGCCGGGGGCCTGCCAGCGCGCGTGCCAGGCACCGCAGCGGAAGTCGCCGTCAGCCCTGGTGACGGCCGGGTGGGGGGTCAGCAGGCCGGACAGGTCCTGGGCCAGGTAGGACGGGCGCTGGTGCGCGGGGGCGAGCACGGCGTCGAGGGGGCGGGTCACCCCGGTGAGCACGAGCATGCTGTCGGCGCCGACCCGGACCGCGCCCTCGATGTCGGTGTCGAGCCGGTCGCCGACGACCAGCGGGCGGCGGGCGCCGGTGCGTGCCACCGACTCGGCGTGGAGCGGGGGTTCCGGCTTGCCAGCGACCAGCGGTTCCCGGCCGGTCGCGGTCGCGATCACCCGGGCCAGTGACCCGTTGCCCGGCTGGCGGCCGCGCGCCGTGGGCAGGGTCTTGTCCGCGTTGGAGACGATGAACAGCGCGCCCGCCTGGACCGCCAGCGCGCCCTCGGCCAGTAGCGGGTAGCCGAGGTCGGGCGCGTAGCCCTGGATGACCGCGGCGGGCCGGTCACTGGCCACCGATACCGGGCGCAGCCCTCGCTCCCGGATCGCCCACCGCAGGCCGATGCCGCCGACGACCAGCACCGGCGCCCCCGGCGGCAGGCGCTCCGCCAGCAGCCGGGCCCCCGCCTGGGCGGAGGTGACCACGTCGGCCGCGCTGGCGGGAACACCCAGGCCGGCCAGCTGCGCGGCGATGGCCGATGGCGTGCGGGAGGCGTTGTTGGTGACGAACGCGGCCCGCATCCCGGCCGCCTTCGCCTTGGCCAGCGACTCGGCGGCCCCGGCCACGGCCGCGGTGCCGATGTAGACGACCCCGTCAAGGTCGAGCAGCGCCACGTCGTAGATGCTGGCGAGCGGCTCGGCGGACCCGCGTGGCGCCGCGGTCGCCCCGTCACCGGCCATGACCGGCCCGGTCAGCGGGGGGCTTCCCCGGCCGCTGGCGGCGGGGGCGGGGAGTCGGAGCCTGCCCGGGCCCGGAGCGTGGCCCGGACGCTGCGCAGCGCGGCGGTGTAGTGCGGCAGCTCGGGGCGCATCGCGGCCGCCAGCGCGAGATGCTCGGCGGCCGCCGCCGGGTTTCCGTCGCGGGCCAGCGCGAGGCCGAGCCCGAAATGCGCGTAGTCGTCACTCGGGCTTGCCTCCACGATCTGCCGGAAACTCTCGGCCGCCGCCGTGTACCTGCCTGCGTCGAACTGGGCCCGCCCCAGGGCCTCCAGCACGCTGCGTGACCCCGGCTCGGCCTCTGCCGCGCGCTGCAGCAGCTGCTCGGCAGCGGCCGGACTGCCCCGGCCGAGCAGGTCGAGCCCGCGACGGTACCACGAATAGGCGTCACCATCGGGCGCGGGGGAGCCGGATCCCGCGCGCTGATCATCGCCGGGGCGGGAATCGTGGCCGCCGTCCGGTGCTTCTGACATATGTGCAGATCCTTCCGTCCGGCCAGCAGCCAGCGTCCGGCCTCGCGCTGGCGCCGTTCCGCGGGCTGCGCTACGCGCAGGACCGCATCAGCGGCCTCACCGAGGTCACCTCTCCACCGTACGACGTGATTGCGCAGGACGCCGCTGCCCAGCTACGGGCCGCTGACCCGCACAATGTGGTCCGGCTGATCCTTCCCCGCCACGATGCGGGCAACCCGGGCGACGCGTACACCGACGCGGCGCAGCTGTTCGGCCAGTGGCAGCAGCAGGGCATCCTGCTCCCCGACCCCCGGCCGGCCCTGTACGTCTACGAGCAGGCCATGCGCGGCGGGGAGATCATCCAGCGGGGACTGATCGGTGCGCTGCGGCTGACGCCGCTGGGCGCGGGCACCGTGCTGCCCCACGAAGACGTCATGCCAGGCCCGGTCGCCGGCCGCCGCCAGCTGATGGAGGCGACCGGCGCCAACCTGGAGCCGATCTTCCTGCTCTACGACGGCGACGGCGAGGACGGGGCGGTCCTGCAGCTGGCCGGCCAGGCGGCCGCGGCGCAGCCGCCGCTGGTGACGGTGGACACCGACGACGGGATCCGGCACCGGCTGTGGGCGCTGGCCGACCCGGCCGAGCACGCGGCCGTGGCTGCCGACCTCGCCTCCCGCCAGGCACTGATCGCCGACGGGCACCACCGCTATGCCGCCTACCTCCAGCTGCAGGCCCGTAAGCGGGCCAGCAGCGGGCGGGACGGTCACAGCCCGGGCCCGTGGGACGCGGGGCTGGCCCTGCTGGTGGACTCCCGTGCCTTCCCGCCCCGCATCGGGGCGATCCACCGGATGATCCCCGGGCTCAGCGTCCCGGAGGCCGCGGAGCGGGCCAAGGCCGCGTTCACGGTACGGCCGCTGCCTGGGCGCCTCGCCGGTGACGCCTCCGGGATGCTCGATCTGCTCCGCGAGTCCGGCGGCGTGGCGTTCGTGGTGGCGGGCGGCGGGGAGGCGCACCTGCTCACCGACCCCGACCCGGTGCAGGCGGAGGCGGCCATGCCCGGCCGCTCGCCCCGCTGGCGCGTGCTCTCCGCCTCGGTGCTGCAGGAACTGCTGCTGGGCCGGGTGTGGGGGATCCGCGACGACGAGAGCAGCGTCCAGGTGCATCACGACGCAGGACGGGCGCTGCGGGCCGCGGCCCAGCCGCCGGGCGGGACCGCGGTGATCTGCCAGCCGCTCACGGCGGCGGACGTCCGGGCGGTCGCCGCGCACGGCGAGCGCGTGCCGCGCAAGTCGACCTCCTTCGCCCCCAAGCCGCGCACCGGGCTCGTGCTGCGCTCGTTCGCTTACGGCTGACAGCCCGGGCGCCCTCGCTACGGCTGGCCACCCGGCCGCCGGGCGCTCACGGGGTGCGGGCGGCCTTGCGTGCGTAGAGCCAGTCGGGCCCCTCGGTGAGCGGCACGAAATTGGCGAGGAGGTAGGCCCGCAGCCGCGGTGTCCACGGGATCCGCGGGGCGGAGCTGGCCGTGATCCACAGGTACTGGGCCGAGCGGAACGCCGACATCCACAGCCGGTCCACGGCGGGGAAGGCGGCGGCGCCGGTCAGCGCGTTGTGGCCGCCGGAGAGCGCGTAGTCGCTGCCGACCGCGTCCACCATCAGCGAGCAGCCAGGCATGTCCGAGACGAACCTGTTGATGGCGATCGTGTACGACACCTGGTCGGTGACCACGCAGGCGCCGGGCGGGATAGCCCGCTCGGCCGCGCTGATCTCGCTGGCGGGGATGGCTGCGGCGATGGAACTCTCGGCGCCGGCCTGCAGGACCGCCAGGATGGTGAGCGCCACCACGGCCGCCGCGGCCGCCCCGCGCCGCAGCGGCGCCGCCGCCCGCGCCCACGGGCCGGTGGCCGGCAGCGCCCCGAGCACCCGGGAGACCGGCAGCGCGATGGCCAGCGCCAGGAACGGCGCCAGGAACGCGGCGTAATGGTTGTAGAAGTCGGCGGGCAGCAGGAAGGCGGCCACCACCAGCCCGGAGGTGACGGCCGCGAAGAGGTCCAGCGCGGGCGGCGGCTGGTGGGTGAGGCGCGCCCCCAGCACCATCAGCCCGGCGATGATCACGACGACCGCGGCGCCGGCCGCCACCAGCGCCGGCGTCGGCAGCTGCGCGGCGTGGGTGAGGCCGAGCATGTGCTGCAGCCTTAGCCCCAGCGGCACCCGGGTGAGGTCCGACCTGACCAGCTGCGCGACGACCACACTGCGGTAGAAGGTCCGCGGGGCGGCCAGCGCGAACGGCAGCACGGGCACCAGGAAGCCGGCCGCGACCCCGGCGGCGAACCGGGCGGCCTGGCGCGGCCGCCGGGCGGTGAGGGCGAGGATCACCAGCACCGGCAGGATGGCCCACACCTTGATCGCGCCCGCGAACCCGAACGCGATCCCGCCCCAGATCAGGCGCCGCCCGCCGGCCAGCCGGTCGCCGTCGAACACCGCGAGCGCCCCCAGCAGGCAGGCGAGCACCAGCCACGGCTCGAGCAGCACGGTCCGGGCCGCCTGCAGACTGTCCGGGTACACGGCGAGGATCCCGCAGGTCACGGTCACCGCGAGCAGCCCGCGGTGGCGGGTGAGCAGGCCGGCCAGCGGCACCGCGGCGGCGCTCGCGAGCGCGGTGAGCACCCGCCCGGCGGCCATCCCCGCGACGGTGCCTGCCGTCTTGGTCGCCAGCGCGACCGGGGCCATCAGCAGCGTGATCCCCGGTGGCTGCACCATGATGAAGTCGCGGTACGGCAGCGCCCCGTGGATGAGCCGGACGGCGCTCCCGAAGTCGGTGCCGTCGTCGTTCTCGGTGATCCCGAGCAGGTAGCCCGGGCGGCTCAGCTGGTACAGCCGCAGCGCCAGGGCGGCCAGGGTCGCCACGATGATCACCGTGGTGGTCGCCTGGGGCAGCACAAGGCGGTGGGCCCGCTGGCCCGCGACGGCAGGCGTGAGCCCGGTGCCGGGCGATGCCGCAGACGTTCTGCTCACGGGTATGTGACTCCGCACGTTGTGCGTGGAACGCGAACACAGGGCGGCCATGGCCGTTGCCGGGCCCGGGCAATCCCCCGCCGCAGCGTGCCGGGATCTGCCGCCGCGTGCGATCCTACTAGCTCCGCGCCTCCACCTTCCCCGGCTGTCACTTGCTGTCATCGGGCGATTGCTATCGGTTCGGGCCGGGTCTGGCACGATAAAACCCATGAACCAGGCAGAACGCAGCTCCGCCGCTGGCCCTGGTGTCAGGGCACTCGGGCACGAGGTGTTCGAGATCGACACCCGGATGGCCGGCCACGACAAGATCACTGCCGGCTACCTGATCCGGGCGGAGCGGCCGTGCCTGGTCGAGACGGGCACCGCGCCGTCGGCGCCGGTGGTCCGGGACGCGCTGGCCGGCCTGGGCATCGGCCCGCGAGATCTGGCCACGGTGGTGGTCACCCACATCCACCTGGACCACGCTGGTGGGGCGGGGGACATCGCTGCCATGTTCCCGCAGGCCGAGATCGTGGTCCACGAGAGAGGGGCCCGTCACCTGGCGGACCCCCGGCGGCTGATGGACAGCGCGCGCAGCGTCTACGGCAGCGCGCTGGACGCCCTGTTCGGGCAGCTCGCACCCACCCCCGCCGGGCGCATCCGGGCGGTGGAGGAGCGGGGCTCGATCGACCTGGGCGGCGGGCGGAGGCTGGA
Source organism: Streptosporangiaceae bacterium (assembly GCA_035518495.1). Classification (GTDB taxonomy): domain Bacteria; phylum Actinomycetota; class Actinomycetes; order Streptosporangiales; family Streptosporangiaceae; genus UBA9676. Next base: position 2,566 of record DATIXO010000046.1, on the reverse strand, counting down.
CAGCCACTACTCCCCCGGCCACGCCAAGCACCATGTGGGCCTCATCGACTCGGCCAGCGGCGACCTGTACGTGGGTGACGCCGCCGGGGTGTTCATCGAGGAGACCCAGGACCTGCGGCCGGCGACCCCGCCGCCTGACTTCGATCTCGCGCTGGCGCTGGATTCGCTGCGGATGTTCGCGGCGCTCCAGCCAGCGCGGCTGCTGTTCAGCCATTTCGGGCCGGTCGGGGACGTGGCGCAGACGCTGGAGCGGTCAGCGGAGGAACTGAACGTGTGGACCGAGCAGACCAGGCGGGCGCATGACCGCGGGCTCGATCTCGACCATGCGGTGGCCATGGTGAAAGAGCAGACCAGGCAGCGTTACGCGGCTCTCGCTCCCGGCGCAGACCCGGAGCTCTCTGCCAGGTTCGAGCGCCAGAGCGGCGCCGCGACCAATGTGGCCGGCATCATGCACTGGCTGGGGAAGCAGGAGCAGCCCGCGGGCTGACCCGGCTACTGGTCCTCGCGCCGGGCCGGCTGTTCATCTCCGGCTTCGCCGGGCAGGTCGTTGCCGACGGCGGTAACGCCGTCGCCATCGTCCGTGACGCTTTCGCCGTCGCTCGTCAGGCCGGCGAGATCCTCGAAGACGGCCGTGTCCAGGTCCTCGAAGCGCTCGGCAGCGTCGGTCTCCTCGCCGGTGTCCGCCGCGGCCGCCCGGCCGAACCACTCCTGCGCCTCCTCCGCGCGCCCCGCGTCGAGCAGCGCATCGGCGTAGGCGTAGAACAGCCGGGCCGACCACCGCCGCAGCCGCCCGTCGGTGAGTTCGGGCACCCTTAGGGCCACCACCGCGGCGGCGGGGCGTCCTTCGTCCCGGCGGATCCCCGATTCGACGATGCGGAGCTCGATCTGGATCTCCCGCTCCAGATCGCGGACGCCGGGGTCATTGATGAGCGCCAGCGCCCGGTCCGGCCGGCCCAGCGCCCGTTCACAGTCCGCCATCAGCGGCAGGTAACTGCCACGCCCGGTGAGCCTGCGCGCGGTGCGCAGCTCGGTGAGCGCGTCAGCCCACCGGCCAGCGCGGTAGGCCGCGATGCCGCAGGCTTCGCGGACAACCCCGACCCTGGCCGCCAGGCGCCGCGCGGCCAGGGCGAACTCGTAGGCCTGCTCCGGGTCCTCTGCCAGGTCGGCGGCCACCAGCCGGCGCGCCACCGCGTCGGCAAGGTCGCCCGGCAGGGTGCGCAGCTCGGCCCGCGCCTGCGGGTCCAGCTGGTCCGCTGAGACGCCCTCGGGCAGCTCCGGCCCCCGCGGCGTGTCCCGGGTGGGGCCAGTTGGGCCGTAGGAGCTTGCGGGCCTGCCGGGCCGGCCTGCCCGGGTGGACCCAGCTGCACGGGCGGAACCACCTGCACGGGCGGAACCACCGATCCGGGTGGACCCGGTGGACCTGCCGGGCCGGCCAGGCCGGGCCGGACGGGTGCCCCTGGGCGAGCCCCTGCCCGCTGGCCCAGCTCCGCTGCTGCCCGCTGGCACGGCGCTGTCCTTGCGCGCTCGTGCTGGCCGCTGCCCGCGCTCCGCCTGCAATTCGCGCCCCCGGCCCGCGCCCTGGTCGCGCGGAGGGCGCCTGCCGCCGCCCGCCTGCCGGCCCGCGGCCCAGGCGTCTCCGGCCTCGTCACGCCCACCGGACGGATTCCCGTACCGGCCCGGGCGGCCCGCGCGTCCAGCCCCGTCATCCAGGCCGCGTGTCCCGCCTCGATGGCCCGGGCCATGGCCGCGCCCGGCACTGCCGGAACCCGGACCGCCCGCCGGCCGGCCGGAGCGGCCAGCGGCAGCCCCGGCCTTCCCACCACGCTCCGCACCAGTCCCGGACCTCGAACCGGCGCCACGTCCCGAACCGCCCGAGGGCTTACCCTTCCAGCCAGCGGCGCTCCCCGAAGCTCCGCCGCCCCCCGCCGCACCACCGCCACGGCCAGCACCGGCACGGCCGGAGCCCGGACCGGCCGCCGGCCGGCCGGAGCGGCCAGCGGCAGCCCTGGCCTTCCCACCACGCTCCGCACGGGTCTCTGAGCTCGAACCGGTCCCTGACCTCGAACCGGCGCCACGTCCCGAACCGCCCGAGGGCTTACCCTTCCAGCCAGCGGCGCTCCCCGAAGCTCTGCCGCCTCCCGCCGCACCACCACCACGGCCAGCACCGGCACGGCCAGCACCGGCACGGCCAGCACCGGCACGGCCAGCACCGGCACGGCCGGAGGTGCCGCCACGGCTGGAGGTGCCGCCGTCACGGCGCCGCGGTTCTTCCCCCACCACGCTTCCACCTTCCGGGCTTGCTACAAGGCGCGGACAACATCACAGCAGGCAGCGCCACAGCAAAAGACTGGGGGCCGCTTCCAGCGGAAGCGACCCCCAGCAACGTTTGTCCGGCGGCGTCCTACTCTCCCACGCGGTCCCCCGCGCAGTACCATCGGCGCTGAAGGGCTTAACTTCCGGGTTCGGAATGGGACCGGGTGTTTCCCCTTCGCTATGGCCACCGAAACACTATGGAGATGTGGTGCCCGACCGCATCTCGGGAACCGCACAGTGGACGCGTGCACAC
>DATIXO010000045.1:0-23521 GCA_035518495.1 Streptosporangiaceae bacterium | reverse complement strand
GACGACGTTCGGCACGACGACGAGCAGCGGGTAGGCGTTCGCTGCCTCCGCGGCGAGCAGCGCCTGGGCCGTCTTGCCCAGACCCGGCTCATCGGCGAGCAGGAATGTCCGGTGACCGGCAGCGGCCGCGGCGACCAGCTGACCCTGGTGCGGCATCAGTTCCAGCCCCGCCGGGGTGAACCGTGCCGACGGCGCCGGGAGCGCCATGCACGCCGGGGCTCCCCCGCCGGCACGTTCGAAGGAACTCAGCAGCGGGCCGAGCAGCTCCCAGCCGGCCAGGCGGCGCGGACGGGAGGTGCCCTGCGGAACGGCGGAGAAGTCGGGGGCGAGAAAGGGGTTCGCCAGTTGCCGGGAGATCACCGGCTGCGGCACGACTCGCCGCTCCGAGCCGGCGGAAGCTGTAGCGGTCTCCGCAGGCGCGATCTCCTCGGGCGGCGGCTCGATCCCGAGGTCGCGCAGCATCTCCCGCTTGAGCGACCGGGCCGCCTCGGAGACGCCGGAGCCCTCGGCAAGCAGCGCCAATAGCCCAGCGTCCTGGACTGCGGTCGTCGCGAGGATGGCCGCGACGCCGTCCAGGCGCTTGAGCTGCTCGGCCCGATGACTGTCGCTTCCGGCCGCCTCCCGGACGCGGGCACGCTCGTCCCGCAGCAGCAGGGCGACGGCCTGGAACTTCGTGCGCACGGCAGGCGTCACGCGGCCGCGCCGGGCAGCCGCCTCGACCTCACGGACGGTTCGGGCGAGCACCGGGACGACATCGCCGCGGTGGCGGACGCGTCGCTGCTTCCGCGGGGCGGTACGGCGAGCGCCAGTCTGGCGCTGGCCTGGTCTAGCCACAGACTTCTCCTCTGGAATGCCGGGACACGGTGGCCACGGCAGCGTGCAGCACAGTCCCGCGGCCGGGGCGAGAACGTCCCGGCAGCGGGCCTGGTGCTGTGAACGCCGAGCCGGCTTGCGGATCTCCGACGATCGACGCAGGCTGAGCCCGGCAGGCCTTTTACACGAACCCTGAACCGCCGGCAGGTGGGCTCATGACCACGGCACGGGAAAGTCGCCGTCGGACGACCGGCTCGGCTCCCGGGTACCGCTCATCTTAACGCGCGCGAGAGCGCATAATTCCCGGCCGCACTCTGGGTGAACGTCGTGCTCCGGGAACCGCAAGATCTACCGGCTGTCGCGGCGCGGGAACCGGCGCCTCAACCACGCCATCCACATGGCCGGGCCGTGCCGAGCTGCTGTCCATCGTCACCGGCGGGTAGGAGCAGATCTATGAGAGCCGAAGCAGGCGAAGTGATCATCGAATACGACGTGACCGGGGCGGGCCGGCCGGTGATCCTGTTGCACGGGTTCCCCGACTCGGGACGGCTATGGCGCAACCAGGTCCCGGCCCTCGCCGACGCCGGGTTCCAGGTCATCGTCCCTGATCTACGCGGCTACGGACGCTCGGACAAACCCGGGACCGCCGATTCGTACTCATTTCCCTCCCTGATCGGAGACGTCATGGCCGTCTTGAGCGATGCCGGGGCGGAGCGGGCCCACGTCGTGGGCCACGACTGGGGAGCGGCGCTGGGATGGGTATTCGCCTCGCTGGCACCCGACCGGGTCGATCACCTCGCCGTGCTGTCTGTCGGCCACCCCTCGACATTCCGAAGGACCCTGGAACAGCACCAAAAGTCCTGGTACATGCTCTTGTTCCAATTCGCCGGCGTCGCCGAGCACTGGCTCAGCGACAACAACTGGGCCAACTTCCGCTCCTGGGCCCATCACCCCGACTCCGAGTCCGTCATCACCGAGCTGGAGGCCACGAAATCCCTAACGCCCGCCCTCAACTGGTACCGGGCCAACGTGCCCCCCCAGTCCTGGGTGGCGCCACCCCCAGCGTTGCCGCCCGTGCAGGCGCCAACCATGGGGATATGGAGCAGCGGTGACATAGCCCTCACCGAGACACAGATGACCGACTCGGCCCAGAACGTGACCGGTCCCTGGCGCTATGAGCGGATCGAGGGCCCCGGCCACTGGATGCAACTGGAAGCCCCCGACGCGATCAACCAGTTGCTGCTGGACTTCCTTCCCAGGTAAGGGGCTTCACCGGGCCAACGGACAACCACGGCGACCGAACAGAACTGGGCCATCGGAGCCTGCCCGAACACGCAACCCGGACGAACCGAGCCGCCCCGACTCGGCGCTCGGCGTGCCAGCGAGCGCCGAGAGACCCGGCCGGGCTGGGCCCTGCGCAGCCCATCACCGCCCATCACCGATTCACCTAAGGTGCTTAGGTATATGATGCGGTGGTTCCTACCAGCCCGGAGGGAGTGTATGCACCAGGTGCTGTTCGCGACGCCTCTGCCTGCCTCGAATCGCCTTCCCCTGGCCGCCCCCCGTACGAGACACCTGGCCCACCCGTTTGATGATCGGCACCGCGGATGTGAGCGAAGCAAGCACCAGGGGCTGCAGGGCACGCCGGTACTCGCCGATGACCTCGCGGCATCCTTGGTGTTCTCGCTGGTGAGCGCATGATCGGGCGGGGCGCGATGGTCGCCGTCCTACCCCAGACACCGTCGCCGGCCTGCTGCGTGTCCGCGTTCGTGCCGCGATGGGGTGAGCAAGGTCGGGCGTCCGCAGCGATACCGTCCTGGAGTTTTCATGATGATTGCTGATTCATCCTGTCGCGCTGCGGCTCGCACCAGGTCCGGAACGCGTGCTGGTCAAGTGGTGGTGGCCCGCACGGTGGAGGAGGTTGAGGGCCTGCGTGGCGAGTGGGAGGCCGCGGGGGTCAGCGATATCGATTCCGATATCGACTATTTCCTGACTGTGGTCAAGAACGCGCCGGGTGTGGTGCGTCCGCATGTGGTGCTGATCCGGCGGCCGGGGCGGCCGTCGCTGCTGGCTGTGGCGCGGCTGGAGTTGCTGGGTGTGCCGCTGGCGGTGGGTTACCGGACGGTGGCGCGCCCGCAGGTGCGGGCGGTGGTGGTGAGTTTCGGCGGGCTGGTGGGGGTGGCCGGGGCCGGGGATGAGCAGCTGCTCGCTGGTGAGCTGCGCCGGGCGCTGGACAGCGGTGAGGCGGATCTGCTGCTGGTGCGTAAGGCCGATGTGGGCGGGACGGTGCGCGATGCGGTGGCCGGGGGGGTGAGCTGGGCCAGGAGGTCGCATGCGCAGCCGGTGACCCGCCGCTGGGTGGCGCCGGTGCCGGACTCGTTCGAGGTGTTCTTGACCCACCGCAGGGGCCGCACCCGCCAAAAGCTGCGGCGCTACGCCCGCGTGCTCGAACGCAGCTACGGTGAGGGGCTGCGGGTGCGCCGGTTCGAGCAGCCGGCGGAGATGGCCGAGCTGTGCCGCGACCTGGAGGCGGTGGCGGCCCGGACCTACCAGCGGGGCCTGGGCGCCGCCTACTCCGGCAGCCCCCTGGACCTGGGGCTGATCGAGCTGGGGCTGCGCCGCGGCTGGTACCGGGCGTGGATGCTCTACCTCAACGGCAAACCGGTGGCGTTCTGGACCGGGACCGCCTACGCCGGCACCTTCACCACCGGCACACCCGGCTACGACCCGCAGCACACCAAGGACCGGGTCGGCACCTACACCATGCTCAAGATGGTCGAAGACCTGTGCGCGGCCGCTGACGTCAGGTGGCTGAACTTCGGGCCCGGTGACGCCGAATACAAGGCCGCCTACGGCACCCCCGAACGCGCCGAAGCCGACATCTTCGTGGTCCGCCGCGGCCTGCGCCCGGTAACAGTCAGCCTCACCGCAGGGGCCCTATCCCAAGTCAACAGCTGGGGCCGCCAGCTGACACAAGATACCGGCTGGGGTCGCCGCCTCAAACGAGCCTGGCGCGGCAGCATGACAGCCAGCCGCACCGAAGGCACCGAGAGCACCGAAGCCGCCGAGAGCACGGGCGGCTGAGGCTATCGTCTGGGCCATGGCAGGTGAAGCAGACCCGGCGCCGGCCTTCACGCTGGAGTACGAAATCCAGCCTCAGGACGTGCAGGAGCTCGTCGCGGCCACGCCAGGTGTGAAAGACAAGCTCACCATCGCGGTGGTCGCGGCGATGGTGAGCGGCCTGGTCGCAGCGGGCTTCACCGCCATCACCATCGCGCTCAATTACCGCTCAGCGGTGTTTAGCGCGGCCGGGGCGCCTGGCGGGATCTACGTGGCCGACCTAGCGCTCTGGCTGGTCACCGTCTTCCTGGCGTGGGCAGCATGGCAGCGCAGCCCCGAAAGGCTGGCCCAGGTACTCATTCACAAGACACCCGAATTCCGGGGACGGACCCGTCATCAGATCGAGACAAGCGGCGTCAGGACGATCTTGGCCACCGGAGCCGAAGCCTTCCATCCCTGGGCCACCAGCGACCAGGTCCGGGAGACAACGCGGGCCTTCCACCTGCTCGATCACGACGGCCGCGTCCTGGCGATACTGCCGAAACGCGCCCTGGACAGCCCCGATCTGCTCCCGGCGCTGCGCACCTTCCTCACGCAGGCCGTAGCACAGCAGCGCCCCGCGGCAACGGCAAGCACCGCATCGGATGAATCTCAGCCGTAGGAGTGCTCACGGTAGTCACGGTCTCAGACGCCCCCGGACCTGGGTCAATCTCACGCCCGCGGCCGAGGAAGCGCTCGGGGAAGATCGCCCACTCAAACGCCTCATCCAGCAAGCCGAGCAGACCACCCCGCGATTCCCGCGGCCCGAAGGGCGGCGTGCTGCGCTGGAGCCGTGAGGCGGGCCCAGCCTGACCGTTTTGCGGGCCGCGTCGCCGTTGTCTTAGCGTCGGGTCATGCCCACCGGAACCGAGTCCGAGCGGCAACGGACCAAGCGGCGCCGCCAGCGGGCCCTGTTCGACGGCATCGCCGAACGGTATGCGGTGTCCCGCCCCGGGTACCCGGCACACGTCGTGGAGTTCGTCACCGCGACCGCTGGGCTCGGCCCCGGGGCTGCGGTCCTGGAAGTCGGCTGCGGGACCGGCCAGCTCACCGAGCGGCTGGCATGCCCCGGGTTCCGGCTGACTGCGATCGACATCGGTGCGTCCATGATCGCCGCCGCCCGGCGGCGCCTCACGGGCGCGGAAGTCTCATTCCAGGTCACGTCGTTCGAGGACCTGGCCGCCGCCGATGCATCCTTCGACCTGGTCATCTCCGGCGCGGCGTTCCACTGGATCGATCCCGAGGTCGCGTTCACCAAGTCCGCCCGGCTGCTGCGGCTGGGCGGCTGGCTCGCCCTGCTCGGCACCGAAGAGCACTATGACGATCCCCTCGGCGCGGAACTGGACACCCTTTGGGTCACACATGGCGACACCGGCGGTGCGTGGGAAAGACGGCCCTCCGACCCCGAGGCCATCGCCGCCACCGGCCTGTTCGGGACCCCCGCTTGCCTGACAGACACGCGGCAGGCCATCCTGCCCGCAGCCGACGTCACCGCCTTGGAAACCACCAGAGCGGCCTTCCTGAGCTGGCCGCGCGACACCCAGCGCCATTTCACCGGCGAACTCCGCCGACTCCTTGAGCCGCAGCCTGCAGTGCACCTGACCAGGCATACCTCCGTCACGATGGCACAGGTGCTGCGCGATCGCAGTGGCGGCCAGCGGCAGCGCGGGCAGATGAAAACCCCCGGACCCGGGGCGGGGCTACGGGGGCCAGCCCAGCCCCGGGGTATGCCGGGGGCACAGCAGACGTTACCCACCCTTTACCTGACCGGACCAGAGCCTTAACGGAATCCTAACGACCGGCCACCAGGCAAAGTAATGGTAAAGTCAATGCTCAGGGCCGGGCGTTGGGGGGATGCCCGGCCTCCTGCTGCTCCGCTGGCCGGTCTGCGGTGATCCAGCCACTACCCGGCGCTCAGGATCTGCTCCCGCAGGATGTCCGCGTGGCCGCAGTGCTGCGCGAACTCACGCAGGCAGTGCAGATAGACCCACCGCAAGGGCAGCGGCCCCAGGCGGTGCCCGGTGAGCACGTCATCCGGGCCGAGGCTGGCGGTGGCCCGTTATCACCTTCACTGAGCGATGGTTCCAACACGCCGGCTACCGTCGCGACGGCCTGCGCCGAGCACCCACACGGCATGGACTTAACCCGGCATCCGCGGGTAGACGACAGCCAGGCCACCGCCGGGGAGCGGCCGGGCCGTCCCGGGCCTGGGCCGGATGCTCCCGCGTGGGGAACGGAGCTGATGGTGCACATCGATGAGGAGGCGCTGCGGTCGAGCCTGCAGCGGCTGCGGGAGAGCGCGTTCGACGCCGACGTGGTGGGCGTGATGAAGCGGGCCGTCAACGCCATCCACGACGTGTTCGGCTACAGCGGCGCAGGCGTCATGTTCATCACCGAGTCCGGGAACCTGTCCTACGTCGCCGCCTCCGACGAGCCCGGCCGCGCGCTGGAGCAGGCCCAGGCAGCCGCCGGCCAGGGGCCTTGCTATGACTCCTACGTCTACGCGCGCGAGGTCATCAGCAGCGACCTGCATTCCGACAGCCGCTGGCCGCAGCTCCTCGCCCAGCTGCAGCCACAGGTGCGGGCGGTGGCTGGCATCCCGGTGCTGCTGGGCGGCAGCCCGGTCGGGACGCTGAACGTCTACCGCGACGAGCCCGCCGAATGGGACAGCTCCGACATCCGCGCCCTGAGTGCCTACAGCGGCCTGATCGCGGAGGCGGTGAGCGCCGCGCTGGCGGCCCAGGATCACAGTGTGCTGGCCGACCAGCTGCGGTACGCGCTGGACTACCGGGTGGTCATCGAGCGCGCTGTCGGCTACCTGATGGGCGCCCACCGGCTGGACACGGTGACAGCCTTTGACGTGCTGCGCAAGCAGGCACGCGATTCACGTCGGCGGGTAGCTGATGTTGCCACGGAGATTCTCGGGCAGACCGGGGACGGCGGCCCCGGCGGTCAGCGCCCGGCCGCTGGCCAGTCTGGCTGACCTGCGCCGCCCGCTCCGTGACGGACCCGCCACCGGCTGCCTGGCGGCTGCCGCGGCACGCTGGCTCCCGGGCCAGCAGCCCGGCGGCTTTGCAGGAGCGGGGTTGGCGAGGTAGATTACCCCGTCAAGTTCCGCCGTGTGTCCGCGGATCGCCCTTCACCGGAGGTGACGATCTGTGGCGCATGCGTTCCCCACCGGGCTTCGGGTTGTCGACGTGCTACTGGTCGAGGACGACCCGGGAGACGTGCTGATAACCACGGAGCTCCTTGCCGAGTCCGCGCGGCCCAACGCGCTGCACGTGGTGGGCGACGGCCACCAGGCGATGAGCTTCCTCCGCCGCACCGAGGGCTTCGCCGGCGCCCCCCGGCCGGGGCTGATCCTGCTCGACATCAACCTGCCGCGACGCAACGGCCTGGAAGTCCTGGCCGAGGTCAAGAACGATCCGTCCCTGCTGACGATCCCGGTGGTGATGCTGACCACCTCGCGGGCCCAGGCCGACATCCACGCCAGCTATCAGCTGCACGCCAACGCCTACATCACCAAGCCAGCGGACTTCGATCTGTTCACCGACGCGATCCGCCGGATCGATGACTTCTTCCTCGCCCTCGCACAGCTCCCGAACTAGCGCCGCCACCGGCATCAGACCTGGCGGGGGCGGATCAGGTCCGGGGCCAGGCGGCGAACCGGTCCCGCAGCCTGCCGACGGCGGTGGCGTCGAGCCCGTAGCGGGCGAACACGCCATCAGGCATCCGGTCCAGTTGCCGGCCCGCATCCGCGAACTCCTGGTCGGTCAGGCCCGGGTCCAGCCGTCTGGCGAAGGCGATGAGCTCGCGCACGCTGTAGCGGCCCAGCGCGGCCGCCGTGTCCACGTAATCGCGGGGCTCGACCCGGCTGGCCAGCGCGCACACCTTCGACCCGACCACGTCCTCCAGATCCAGGACGGGGCCGACGTCCATGATCACCGGGCGGCGGTCCCGGTCGAAGTAGGCCATCTGGAGCATCATCTGCCTGCCGCCCGGCGCGGTGACTATCCACTCCGCCAGCCCGTCGCCCATCCCGTCGAAGATGTCCGCGAGGCCCGCGGTCATGTCCTGGCGCTCAGCGGCGAAGCCCGCGGCCCGCAGCGCGGCCTCCACCGCCCCGGCGGCGGCAGCCACGCCGTCGTCCCGGTCGGTGAACAGGTCGACGTCCTCGGTGGGCCGGTCGATGATCCCGTGCGCGATCAGCGCGTTGCCGCCGCCGAGCGCGAACCCGTGCTGGCGCGCGGCGGTGAGCGCGATGGCGGCCACCGTGCCATGCAGTTCGTCGAGGGGCATCAGGCGGCTGGGGCAACGGCGCGCAGCGCCGGGTGCTGGTCCTCCCATGCCCGCCGCACGCCCTTGGGCAGGAACAGGTCCCGCCAGAGGGCGACCAGCGTGTCACCGTCCAGGTAGGTGGTGAGGTCCTCCGGGCGGGTCGCTTCCCGGAGCACGGTCTGGTACACCCACTGCAGCATGCCCGGCTCGCCGAGGTCGAAGGCGCGATCGGGATACCAGAACAGCCGCAGCGGCAGTTCAACCGTGCCTGTGGTGGGGCCATGCAGGTCCGCCAGGTCGGCGGCGACAAGCGCGTCCCGCCCGGGGCGGGCCTGGTACGGCGCCCGGGTCGTGACGGTCTGCACGGTGACCATAGGCATAGGGTACATCTTCCGCCCGGCAGATCGAATCTACGATCGATATATACCCACCAGGCGGCCCCGGGCGGCCCACCGCGGGATCACGGCGATCCGCGGCGCGCCGGGCGGCTTGCCGGGTGCTGGCGGCGAGGTCAGCAGCGGCGGATTCCCTTGGCCGGGTCGGGCCCGGTGCTGAGGTAGAAGCCCGCCACAAAGCCGGCGTGCGGGCTCACGATGAGGTACCAGACCCGGTCCCCGAACACCGAGCTGCCGATCGCGTAGCAGTTCACGCTCACCCTGGTGCCCGCCGCGCCCAGGACCGCGAGCACCTGCGCCGCGGTGGTCGGCGCCTTGCGCACATGCAGGCCCTTGATCACCGTCTGGTAGACGTGCAGGGCATTGCAGGCGGGGACGCCCTTGGCCGGGTCGGGACCGGTGCTGAGGTAGAAGCCCGCCACAAAGCCGGCGTGCGGCTTGACGATGAGGTACCAGACCCGGTCCCCGAACACCGAGCTGCCGATCGCGTAGCAGTTCACGCTCACCTTGGTGCCCGCCGCGCCGAGGACCGCACGGACCGGCGCCGTGGTGGTCGGCGCCTTGCGCACATGCAGGCCTTTGATCAGGGTCCGGTAGACGTGGGCCGACGCCTGGACGTGCTGAGCGGCCGTCACCGGCTGTGGCGCCGCCGACGCGGGGCTCGCGAGCATCACCGCGCTCATCGCGGCGACCAGCGGCATACCGGCGGCAGCCAGCGCCAGTTGCCTGATTCCAGTTGGCCAGCCCATGACATTCCCCTCGCCGTTGACGCGGACCCAGCATGAACAATGGCGGATCGTGGGCAGGCCCCATCCCGCACCGGTCATCCGGCAGACCGGCAGAGACCTGCGCCAGTTACCCTGCCAGGTACTTTAAAGGCGGAATTGTCGAATTTGAAACAACCGCGCCGGCCGCGCGCCGGCCGGAATACCAATGCGGCTCACTCGTGCCGGCGGTAATCCCCTTCCCTGGCCCGGCTGGCCGCGGAAAGCCCACACAAGCCAGGTCAGCCGCCGGTCAGGTCAGGCGCCGCTCGGTCGCCCAGCGCGTGAGCTGGTGGCGGGTGGAGAGCTGCAGCTTGCGCAGCACCGAGGAGACGTGGCTCTCGACGGTCTTGCCGGAGATGTAGAGCTCACGCGCGATTTCCTTGTAGGTGTAGCCCCTGGCGATCAGCCGGAGGACCTCGCGCTCGCGGGGGGTCAGCTGGTCGAGCTCGGGGTCGAATCTCTGGCGGCCCTCATCGGCCGGGCCGAGGGCCGCGAAGGCGTCGAGGACGAACCCGGCCAGCCGGGGCGAGAAGACCGCGTCCCCGGCCGCGACCCGCCGCACCGCATCGACCAGCTCGGCGCCGGAGATCGTCTTGGTCACGTACCCCCGCGCGCCCGCCCGGATGACGGCGATCACATCCTCGGGCGCGTCCGAGGCTGAGAGCGCGAGGAAGCACACCTGCGGGTGGGTGGCCTTGGTCGCTGTGACCACATCCTGGCCGCCGCCGCCGGGCAGGTGCACGTCGAGCAGGACCACGTCGGGCAGGCACTCGGCGATGCGGGTGATCGCCGGTGCCACGTCGTCCGCCTCGCCCACGACCTCGACCTGGTCGCCGAGCTCGGAGCGGACCCCGGAGCGGAACAGGCCGTGATCGTCGACGATGAATACCCGCGGCCGGCCGGCTGCTGGGGCGGGCATGCTCATGCCCGGGCCGGGCGGTTCGGCTGGCGCTTCCCGGCATCGCGGGGCATCGTCAGCGACACCTCGGTGCCCTCACCGGGAACGCTGCGCACGGCCGCCGAACCCCCGTGGCGGGTGACCCTTGCGTGGATGGACTCGGCCAGGCCCTTCCGGTCGCCGGGCACCGCGTCGGGGTCGAAACCACGCCCGCGGTCCCGGACGAACAGCACCACCTCGGCCGGCTCGACCTCGGCGAACAGCGCGACGGCCGGCGCCCCGGACCACTTCGCGGCGTTGACGGTCGCCTCGCGCGCCGCCGCCAGCAGCGCGTTGAGGCCGTCGTCCAGCTCGCAATCCCCCACGGTGACCGTCTCGACGGTGATCCCGTGCTGGGCCTCCACCTCCTGCTGGATGAGCCGTACACCACCCGCCAGGCTCATGCCCTCGCCGTTCACCGAGCCGGGCGCCAGCCCGTCGAACAGCCAGGAGCGCAGCTCCCGCTCCTGCGCCCGGGCCAGCTGGATGACCTGCTGCGGCTGGTCAGCGCGGCGCTGGATCAGGGCGAGCGTCTGCAGCACCGAGTCATGCAGGTGGGCGGCCATGTCCGCCCGCTCCTCGGCGCGGACACGGGCCTGCCGCTCAAGCACGAGATCGCGGGCGATGCGCAGCCACCACGGGCCCAGCATGATCACGATCGCGATGATCAGGAGCAGAAGCCCGGCCAGTGGCTGCAGCAGGGCGTGCGCCGAGCGCCCGGACAGCAGACCAGCCAGGCCGATGATCAGCAGCAGGGCCGCCGCCGCGATGCGCAGCAGGGGGCGCCGCCGCCCGTTGGCCCCGGTCAGGCCCAGCAACGGCTCGGCCAGCCGCCGGAGCACCGCGCGCTCGTCCGCCGGGGCGTTCCGCCAGATCAGCGTGATGCCGACCACGCTGACGACCAGCGCCCACGCCAGCGAATTGAGCCAGCGGGCGCCGAGCGCGGAGGCGATGATCAGCACGATGACCAGCAGCGACCCGAGCCCGGCGGCGAGAGCCAGGCCCCGCCGGTCGTTGAGCGCCTTGCCCGCGATGCTGCCGTCCGCGCCGTCGGCTGGGAGCAGCAGCCAGGCCACCACGTAGGCCGCGGCGCCGAAGCCGCCCAGCAGAGCGGTCACCACGAATGCGAGCCGGACGAGCGTGACGTCGATGCCCGTCCGTGCCGCCACGCCCGCGGCCACGCCAGCGACCAGGCGGTCCTCCCGCGCGCGCCGCAACGGCCCGTTGCTGTGGGGCCTGCCCACCCACTGGCGGTCGCGCCAGCGGTGCCACGGGCGCCACCGGCTCTCCGCCGGGACCGCGCCGTTGCCTTCCGCCCGCGGCCGCCACGGATCACCCTGCCGATCGGCAAGGCCCGGCGGCGCGGTGCCGCTGCGTTCCTCCACGTATCCATCATCGCGCCGCGGGCGTGCCTTCCGCCATCCGGGCAAACCCTGATCCGGCGGGCCGGCGATCAGGGCCGAATCGGGGATCTTCCCGATACCCCGGCCGGCCGCGGCGCAGCACGCTGGTGGCATGGACACAACCACGGCAGAACCACAGGACCAGACCACGTCACAGCAGCTGACCCGGCCCGTGCAGGACCGGATGCTGGGAGGAGTCGCCGCTGGCATCGCCCGCTACCTCAGCGTGGACGTGACAGTGGTGCGGATCATCTTCGCGGTGCTCACCTTCGTGGGCGGCGCGGGCATCCCCCTCTACCTGGCCGGCTGGCTGCTCATCCCCGAGGAGGGCGCCGACCAGTCGATCGCGAGCCAGTTCGTCCAGTCCCTGTCCACCCGGTCCCGCTGAGGGAGGCCGCCGACATGACAGCGCGCAGCTCCCGGTGGGCACGCGGACCCGCCAGCCCGGCCGATCCCAACATGAGGATCTCCGATGCTGACCGGGCCGAGGTGGCTGACCGCCTGTCCAGGCACTACAGCGACGGGCGGCTCGATCAGGCCGAGTTCAACGAGCGCCTCGACCGGGCGATGAAGGCCAAGACCCAGTCCGACCTGACGGGGCTTTTCGCCGACCTGCCAGCGATCGGGGAGCCGGCCGCGCAGACCGTGCGCCAGCCGGACCGGCGCCCAGGGACCAGGCACCCGGTGCACCGCGTGCTCGGCCTGATCCTCATCGTCGTCGTCGCGGTCATCGTCGCACACGCCCTGACCTGGCCGTTCTTCTCGCTGATCGGGTTCTTCGGGCATGCCCTGATCGTGCCCATCCCATGGATCCTGATCGCGATCGTCGGCTACCTGTGCTGGCGGTACGCCACCAGGCACCGCCGTTCCTGAGAGCCGCAGGGCCGGAATGCCCGCACGGGGGCGGGCATTGCGGCGCGTGCGCGGTCTGCCATGATCGGTACCCGGAGCCGGGACACGGAGGGCGCTGAGCATGCCAGGCGAGCGGTTCGCGGGCAGGACGGTGATGGTGTTCGGCGCGGCCGGCGCGCTCGGGGGCGGCCTTGCCTCGGCATTCGCCGCCGAGGGGGCGGCGGTGATCGGCGTGGACCGCGCCGAGCCCACCGGGGACCGCCGCCTCGAAGGTGCCAGCTACCACGCCGTGGACGTGCTCGACGACACCGCGCTCGGCGCGCTGTTCGACGGCGTGCCGGTGCCCTGGGCGGTGGTCAACACCGTGGGCGGCTTCGCCCCGCACTCCCCGCTGACCGCCCTGGACCCGGCGGTCCTCACCGGCCAGCTGGAGCTGAACCTGCTGACGGCCGCGCTCGTCACCAAGCACGCGCTGCGCCGGATGGCCGCCGCCGGCCAGGGCCGGCTGGTGCACACCGCGAGCCGGGCGGCGGTGGTGACGCGCGGCCAGGGGTTCGCGTACTCGGTCAGCAAGCTGGGCGTGATGCATCTGGTCACCATGGCCGCCGATGAGGTACGGAACACCGGCATCACCGTGAACTGTGTCGTGCCGAGCATCATCGACACCCCGGCCAACCGGAGCGCGATGCCGGACGCGGACCACGCCTCGTGGCCCAAGATCCCCGACATCGCGCAGGCGTACCTGTTCCTCGCCTCACCGGCGGCGCACCTCGTCTCCGGGGCATCGGTTCCGGTTTAGGGCCCGGTCCCGTGGCTCCGGGACCGTGTCTTGAGGCACAGGACCGCCGCCCCCGGTGCCCCGCCGGCCCCGCGGCCGGGAATACTGCAGGCATGTCGGTACGGTCCAGGCAGCACGAGGCCGGCACGGTCCCAGGCGGTGCGGGTGAGCGCGAGGCGCCCCGGCCGGGCCTGCGGCATCCGGTGACGTTCCTGCGGGCCCACGATCCCGGGCTGGTCACCGTCAAGCGATCGGTGCTGGCAGCCGTGGTGGTGCCCGCGATCTTCGCGATCGCCCGGGCCATCACCAGCAATCCCCAGGTACCTCTGTTCGCCTCGTTCGGCGCGTTCGCGCTGATGCTGTTCGTCAGCATCCCCGGCACCAGGTCAGACAAGCTGCGCCACTACCTGGCCCTGGTCGCGGCCGGCGCCCTGCTGATAGTCGCCGGCAGCCTCTGCTCGAACAACGACGCGCTGGCGATCGCCGGCATGGCGGTGGCGGCCTTCGTCGTCCTGTTCGCCGGCGTGCTGAGCCCGACTGCCGCGCTCGGCAGCACCTACCTGCTGCTGGCGTTCGTGCTGCCGGTGAACGTGCCGGTACCTCCCGGCCAGATCCCCGCCCGCCTCGCCGGGTGGGCGCTGGCGGCGGCCGCGGCCCTGCCGGTCATCCTGCTGGTCTGGGCCCGTCCCTGGTACGACACCCGCCGCGCCGCCCTGGCCACGGCGGCGGAGCGGCTGGCCGACCTGGTGCAGGCACACGCCGAAGGCCATCGCGACCCGCCGGCCCACGCCGCCGCGGAAACCGCGCTGCATACGCTCAGGAAGGATTTCGCGGCTACCCCGTATCCGCCCACCGGGCTCGGCCCCAGCGAGGTCGCGGTGGCCAAGATGCTGAGCCGCATCGAATGGGCGGGCGCGTTGGCGGTGGTCGGGCCCGATGAGGTGGATCTGGTCCTGAACTCGCCAACCGCCCGGGAACTCAACGCCGCCACCGCGCAGGCTCTGCGCTGCGTAGGCGCGGTCATCGGTCCCACCGCCGAGGGGCGGTCTCCCGGACGGCAGGCCGCCGGGGAACTCACCGCGGCGCTGGCCGAACTGCACCGGGACCGCCGGGAATCGTTTCGGTGGGCGGTGGACCGGCTCGTCAACCAGGCCACTCTCGGATCCGAGGTTCAGGAGCAAGCGTCAGCGTCCGCGCTGGCGCTCGTCGACCCGACCTTCCGGACACGCAGGCTCGGCCTGGCCACCGAGGAGATAGGCGCGCTCGCGCTGGAAGCAGCCGGCTTCCCCGTGCCGCAGGAGGCCACCGTCGGTGTCCAGCCACCGGGATTCAGGGCCGCCGCCCGGGCGCTGAGGCAGCGGGCCACGATTCACCTGACCGTCCGCTCGGTATGGCTGCGCAACTCGCTGCGGGGAGCGGCCGCCCTGGCGCTGGCGGTGGCGGTGGCCAGGATGACCGGCGTCTCGCACGCGTTCTGGGTCGCGCTCGGCACCTTGTCGGTGCTGCGGTCCAACGCCCTGGGCACGGGCGCCACCGCGCTGCGGGCGGTGGCCGGGACGGTGGCGGGCTTCGTGATCGGGACGGCGATCATGCTTGGCATCGGCGCCCACACCGACGCGCTGTGGTTCCTGCTGCCGCTGGCCGTCCTGGTCGCCGGCGCCGCCGCCTCGGTGTTCTCGTTCACGGCCGGCCAGGCGGGGTTCACCATCTTTGTGATCATCCTGTTCAACATCCTGGTGCCCGCCGGCTGGAGGGTCGGGCTGGTGCGGGTGGAGGATGTGGCGCTCGGCTGCGCGGTCAGCGTCGTGGTGGGCCTGCTGTTCTGGCCCCGGGGCGCGACGGCCGCCTTCGGCCAGGCCCTGCGCGATGCCTACCGGACCGGTTCGGCCGCCCTGGTGACGGCCGTGGACCGGCTGGCCTCCCCCAGCCTGGACGTGCCGTGGCAGCAGGCGGACAGCCGGTCGATGGCCAGCTATCACCTGCTGGAGGAGGCGTACCGGCAGTTCCTGGCCGAACGGGGAGCGAAGGTGATCCCGCTGAGCACGGCGACCCATCTGCTCACCGGGGCGTCCCGGCTCCGGCTCGCCGCCCACACGCTGGCTACCCTGCCGGTTCACTCGCTCCAGATGGGGCAGCAACCGGCGGCTGGCATCTCTCCCGCGAGCGCGGCCGTGGCGGTGGCCCAGGCAGAGGTACAGCGCGCCGCCCACCGCGCGGATGCCTGGTACGACGGCTTCTGCGCGATGCTGAACGGCGGGCATGGGCAACTGCCGCCGGCCGAGCACGGCCATGGGGAGCTGCGGGGCCATCTGATCCGCGCCTTCGACCTGGCCAGCGAGGAGCATGACGCGGCCAGGGTACGGATGGCCCTGCGCCTGCTGTGGGCCGATGAGTACCTCGACGACGAGCAGGAATCGCAGCGCGACCTGGCGGACGTGGCACAGCCACTCGCGGCGCAGGCACACCGGCGCTTCCTCTGAGCATCTCCGGCGGCCGGCTCAGGGCTCGTTGGCGCCCAGTGCGACGTCGACGGCGGCCTGGCCGTCGCCAGCCCCGGCCCCGGCCGGCCCGGTCGCCGCGCCGCGGGCGGTCCCGGCCGAGGACCGGGTCATCCCGCCGCCGCCGGTCAGCCGGACCGCGATCGCCACCGGTATCACGGTCAGCAGCAGCACGAAGGTGACGACGACGTTGACCTCGGGCAGCTGCTGGCCGAGCCGGATGGCGCCGAAGATCCACAGCGGCAGCGTGTTCTGCGCGCCCGCGGTGAAGGTGGTCACGATCACCTCGTCGAACGAGAGCGCGAAGGCGAGCAGCGCGCCGGAGATCAGCGCCGTGGACATCACCGGCAGCGTCACCGTGCGGAAGGTGAACAGCCCGCTGGCGCCCAGGTCGGCGGCGGCCTCGTAGAGCGACCCGGAGACCCGCCGGAGCCGGGCCAGCACGTTGTTGTAGACCACCACGATGCAGAACGTGGCGTGCCCGATGATGATCGTGAACACCGACAGGTCGATCCCGGCGAAGTTGAACGCCGAGTTCAGCGCGATCCCGGTGATGATGCCGGGCAGCGCGAGCGGCAGCACCAGCAGCAGCGACACGGCTTCCCGGCCGAAGAACCGGAACCGGTGCACGCCGAACGCGGCCGCCGAGCCCAGCAGCAGCGCCACCGCGGTCGCGAACAGGCCCGCCTTGACCGACAGCGCGAACGCGGCCCGCACCTGCGGGTCGTTCCAGGCGACCGTGAACCACTTGGTGCTCAGCCCGGCGATGGGCCAGCTCTGCACGTTCGAGGAGTTGAACGCGTACAGGCAGATGGTGGCGATCGGCACGAACAGGAACAGCAGCACGCCCGCCACCCAGATCCGCAGCCCGATCCGGGCCAGCCGGCCCTCCATCACCGCGTCCTTTCCGGCACACGGCCGTCCATCACGTGCCCGTCCATCACATGGCCTCGAACGCGCCGAGCAGCCGCGCGCCGAGCAGGTAGAAGATCATGATCACGATGGGCACCACCGCGAGCGCGGCCGCGAACGGCAGGTTGCCGGCCGTGCCGATGTTGGCGTAGATGACGTTGCCGATGAAGTTGGAGTTCGCCCCGCCGACCAGGATCGGCGTGATGAAGTCGCCCAGGGTGAGCGAGAAGGTGAAGATCGAGCCGGCCACCACCCCCGGCAGCGCCAGCGGCAGGAGCACGCTGCGGACCGTGCGCCAGTTGCGCGCGCCGAGGTCGCCGGAGGCCTCCAGCAGCGAGTCCGGGATCCGCTCCAGCGCGGCGTAGATGGGCACGATCATGAACGGCAGCCAGATGTAGGAGAACACCAGCCACATCGCGGTGTTGGTGTAGCCGATGTTCACCGCGCCGAGGCCCAGCTTCTGGAAGGTCCAGCTCAGCGTGCCGCCCTTTTGCAGGATGACGATCCAGGCGTAGACCCGGGCCAGGTAGCTCGCCCACAGCGGCAGCAGCACGGCGACGAACAGCGCCTGCCGCCCGCGCGAGGTCGCCACCCGCGCCATGTAGTACGCGAACGGCACCGCGATCACCGCATCGGTGACCGTCACCACCGCCGCCATGATCACGGTCCGGGCGATGATCGTCAGGTAGGTGCTGGTGAAGATCTGCTGGAAGTTGGCCAGCGACCAGGTGTGCTCCAGCGAGTTGGTGAACGGGTTGACCGTCCAGAAAGCCGTGGCCAGCATGACCGCCAGCGAGGCGAGGTAGATCACCAGGAACCACGCCAGCGGCGGGGACAGGGTGAGGGTGGCCCGCAGCCACGCCCGGCGCCAGAGCGCCGCCGAGACGCGGGCCCCCCCACTCACTGCCTGGTCCTCGCGGACCGCGGTCGCTGTCATCGCGTGCTACGCCACCGGTGTCCGCGTGTCACCCGGTGATCTGGGTCCAGGCGGTCACCCACTGCTGGAACGGCACGCAGTCGTTCTTGCCGTCGTCGCACGTCGCCAGCGGGGTCTTCCAGAACTTCAGGGTCTGGAAGTAGGCCTCAGGCGCGTTCGCGTGGTAGGCCGCGCAGGAGCCCTTGGAGAGCTGGTCCATGATCGGGCAGGCCAGCTTGTTGGCCGGGGTCTCACCGAAGAACACGGCCTGCTCCGCCTGCACCTTCGGGGTCGTCACCCACTGCACCCACTTGTAGGCGCAGTTGGGGTGCGGCGCGTGGGTGGCGAGCATCCAGGTGTCGGCCCAGCCGGTCGCGCCCTGGCTGGGGATGGTGTCGGCGACCTTCGCGCCCGCCGCCACCAGCGTGTTGGTCTGGTACGGCCACGCCGCGCCCACCACGGTGGTGCCGCTCTGGAACAGCGAGATCTCCTGCGAGGCCAGGTCCCAGTACTTCTTGATCAGCGGCTTCTGCTGCTTGAGCAGGCTGACGGTGGCGTTGAACTGCGGCTGGGTCAGCTCGTACGGGTCGGTGATGCCCAGGCTCGGCTTGGTCTTGGACAGGTACAGCGCCGCGTCCGCGATCTGGATCGGGTTGTTCGGCACGGTGACCTCACCGGCGTACTTCGGGTTGTAGATCACCGACCAGGAGGTGGGCGCGGTCGGGAACGCCTTCTTGGAGTAGAGCAGCACGTTCGGCCCGAACTCGTAGGAGGCGCCGTAGTGCTTGCCGCCGATGGTGTTGAACGGCGGGTTCTGCAGGAACGGGTGGAAGTTCTTCCACTGCGGGATCAGGTTGATGTTGATCGGCTTGACGTCGCCGCTGTAGATCAGCCGCAGGTCGGCGTCACCGGACGCGGAGACCATGTCGTACTGGCCGCCGCCGCCGTTGGCCATCAGCGACACCATCTCGCTGGAGGAGCCGGCGTACTTGGCGCTCACCTGGCAGCCGGTCGCCTGCTCGAACGGCTTCACCCACTGCGGCTGGGCGTAGCCCTCCCACGCGATGAGGTTGAGGTGACCCTCGCCCTTGCCGACCGAGGCCGGCACCGGGGTGCTCGCCTGCGGTGGCGTGAGCCCGCTGGTGCCGCTGCCGCCGCTGGCGGAGGTGCCGCTGCTGCCGGACGAGCCGCAGGCCGCGACCAGCACCGCGGCGGAGGCGGCCGCGAGCAGCATGCCTCCTCGTGCCCATTTCTTCATGTGGCCATACCCCTCACTGCGGGCCGGGACGGCCCTGGTTCTCGTCATGGATGTCGTAGGTTTGGGTCTCGCGCCAGGCGACGTTCACGGTCCGTCCCCGGGCCTGGAGCGCTTCGGCGGCCGCGGTCTCCAGGTTCTGGCGCACCGCGGTGAGCGTGCCGCCCGCCTCCAGGGCGACCTGGTAGCGGGTGAGCATGCCGAGGTAGACGACATCCTCGATGCGGCCGCGCTCGACGTGGCTGCCCTCCGGCGCTTTCTCGCCGTCGGCCAGCAGATGGATCTTCTCCGGGCGGATGGTGAAATGCCGCCCGCCGCGTTCCAGCAGGTTGGACACGCCGATGAAGCCGGCCACGAAGTCGCTGGCGGGCCGTTCGTAGACCTCGACCGGCGTGCCCAGCTGCTCGATGCGGCCCTGGTTGAACACGGCCAGCCGGTCGCTCATGGTGAGCGCCTCTTCCTGGTCGTGGGTGACGTAGATGAAGCTGATCCCGACCTCGCGCTGGATCCGCTTGAGCTCGAACTGCATCTCCTGGCGCAGCTTGGCGTCCAGCGCGCCGAGCGGCTCGTCGAGCAGGAGCACCTCCGGCTCGTTGACGATGGCACGGGCCAGCGCGACCCGCTGCCGCTGGCCGCCGGAGAGCTGGACCGGCTTGCGGTCGCCGAGCCCGGCCAGCCGGACCATGCCGAGCGCGGCCTCGGCCCGGCGCCGGCGCTCCGCCCTGGCCACCCGGGCGACCCGCAGCCCGTACTCGACGTTGTCCAGCACGCTCATGTGCGGGAAGAGCGCGTAGTCCTGGAAGACGGTGTTCACGTTGCGCGCGTAGGGCGGCTTGCGGGTCACGTCCACCCCGCCGAGCTCGACCGAGCCCGCGTCGGGGCGCTCGAACCCGGCGATCAGCCGCAGCAGCGTGGTCTTGCCCGAGCCGGACGGGCCGAGCATGGTGAAGAACTCGCCCTCGGCGACCTCGAGGTCCACCCCGGCGACCGCGACGACCTGCCCATAGACGCGGCGCACACCCGACAGCCGGACCGCGGGGGCGCCGGTGGCTGATCCCGTGCTGGCTGACGCGGCGCCCCGGCTGGCCGGCGCCGCTTGCTGCCTGCCCGTCGCCGTCTCGCTCAAGCGTGCCCCTCGTCATGCGTGCCTGGCCGGTTCCCCGGCCGGGGAACCCCGTGCGCGAACCGCGGCCCGGGATCGACGATTCCGATAACCTACAGGATCAGATGTTTGTGTCAAGCTCCTCCGACAGGCGCGCATCCGGGTCTCGCGGGAGGGGGATTGGTGGCATCACCTGCGCTGACGACGGTCCGGGCACGCACGCTCTTCACCCCGCTGGACGCTGGCGGCCGCGCGGACGCCGTGACCCGGCGGCTGGCTCAGGCGATCCGGCTGGGCCTGCTGCTCGACGGGGAGCGGCTGCCAGCGGAGAGCCGGCTGGCCGGGCAGCTCGGCGTCTCTACCGTGACCCTGCGGGAGGCGCTCGCGGCGCTGCGGACGATGGGCCTGGTCGAGACCAGGCGCGGGCGCGGCGGCGGGTCGTTCGTCCGTGCCCCCGGCGAGGCCGGCCGGCTGGAGCGCCCGCTCCGGCTGCTGTCCCTGCACCAGCTGCGCGATATCGGCGACCACCGCGCCGCGATCGCGGGCACCGCCGCCAGGCTGGCCGCTGAGCGCGCGCTCGCCACCGATGTCTCCACGCTCCGCGAGCATGCCGAACGGCTCCGCGGGGCGGCCGCCCTGACCGGCCGCCGCCGTGCCGACGCGCGGCTGCACATCGAGATCGCCGCCACCGCCCAGTCCCCCCGGCTCACCCGGGAGGAGATGGACCTGTGGTCCGAGATCGGCGACCTGGTCTGGCTGCCGCTGGACGGCGCGGATGTGACGGCGGCGGCCCGCGACCACGACCTGCTGATCGACGCCATCGAGGCCCACGCGCCCGCCCAGGCGCGGGAGATCGCGGAGCGGCACGTGGCGGCGGAAACGGCCCGGCTGCTGGACCTGCGGCTCAGCCTGCACCGCCGATGACGGCCGCTCCCGCCAGCGCGGGCGAGGACCTGCTCGCCGCCGTCACCGCCACCATCGGGCGGGTGCTGGTGTCGGTCACCGGCGTCGGCGGGGCGCTGGCCGCCCTGGCGGCCGCCGCCGGCCGGCGCCCGCTGCGCCGGGCCGACCTGGCCACGCTCCGCCCGCTGGTGGCGCAGGTGCTGGCGCGCCACCGGGGATTCGCGGCCGGCGCCGGGGTCGTGCTGGCGCCGGACGCGCTGGCGGACGCGCCGCGGTGGATCGACTGGTGGTGGGCGGACGAAGGCATCGGGCAGCTGCAGGTCGACCTCGACCCCGGGTCGGCCGAGTTCTACGACTACACCACCACCGAGTGGTACCGCGAGCCCGCCCGGACCGGGCTGCCGTGCATCGCCGGGCCGTACGTGGACTACATCTGCACCCGGGAGTACACCTTCACGGTGTCGGTCCCGGTGGTGGCCGGCGGCCGGTTCCTGGGGGTGGCGGGCGCGGACATCCTGGCCAGCGAGGTGGAGCGGATGGTGCTGCCGGGGCTGTCGCTGCTCGGCCCGGCCCACCAGCCGGCCGTGCTGGTCAGCGGCAGCGGCCGGGTGATCGCCTCCAGCTCCGCCAGCATCCTGCCCGGCGAGGTGCTCCGGCTGGCCGGCCCGGGCGGCGATGACCGGTGCGGCGGCGATGACCGGTGCGGCGGCGATGACGGGGGCGGCGGCCGGCCGGGCACGATGACGGCCAGCGGCCCGCTGCCGTGGGTGCTGCTCGGCGGGCCCGCATCGGCTGCGGTTGCCCGGGATGAACCCGCCACCGCCGGGTAGGCGACAGGAAAGGAATGAGGGGCAATGCGGGAACCGGGCCCATACGCGCCGCTCACGGGCGGTAACCTGGCCGCACAGATACGGAAGACTCCCCCACGGCGCAATGTGAGGTCGCGATGAGCTTGCCCGCCCGCCAGCTGCGGAAACTTGAAGAGATCGAGGGCGGCCTCACCGGTTCCGATCCCCGTCTGCGGTCCCTGTTCTCGATCTTCACCCGGTTGACCCGGGGCGAGGCGATGCCCTGGTTCGAGGAGGTGCCGGTCCGGCCGATCCGCGACGGGCTGGCCGCGGTCCGTGGCGGGTTCCGGTGGATCGCCCGCAGGCCCGCCGCCCGGGTCCGGGCCCTGCTGCTGCTGCCGGCCGCGCTGAGCGCGCTGCTGTGCGGGATCATGATCGCCGGTTTCACCGGCGCGCACCGGCCCTCCGTATCTGCGAAGCCCCCGGCCGCGCGCGAGCTCATCCTCAAGACCAGCCGGATGTGCCGCCTGAGCGTTATCCGCTTCCCGGCCCTCGCCTGCTGACGCCGGCGCCGTCGCGGCCGGCGAAGCTGAACATGCGCAGGCCGGCCGCCAGCGGCCGCGGCTGGGCCGTGAACCGGTGCACACCGACCCCGAAGCCGGTTCCCGGATCGGACAGCCAGCTCAGCTCGAAGCCGCCGTCGCTGAACCAGCCGCAGATCTGCGGCACCAGATCCGGCGGCGTCCGTGCCCGGGTCCACACGACCGTCCCGCCTGCCGCGCACAGCTGCGCGCAGCAGCCGACCGTGCGCTCGATGTCGGAGTCACTGATGTTGCCGAACACCCCGCACACCAGCACCAGGTCGGCGGGTACCAGCCCGGCGTAGGCGCCGGTCAGCGAGGCGTCCCCGGTCACCACCTCGGCACCGGCCAGGCCAGCCGCTGCGGCTGCCCGGCCGGCCGTAGCGGCCAGCTCCGGGTCCAGCTCCACCAGCCGGGCGGTGACATCACGGCCGCGCGGGTGGCTGGCGAGCACCGGGATCAGGTCACGGCCCTGGCCCGCGCAGATGCTGATCGCGCGCAGCGGCCCCGGCGGTGCGGCGTCAAGCGCGGCGGCGATCCGCGCCTGGACCACCGCCAGCCGCCGCGCCAGTGACGAGCCGGGATCGTCATAGGCGTCGTGCCAGGCCCGCCAGTCGCGTCCGGCCACGGGCTCACGCCCGCCGGGCGGCGGCCTCCAGGGCGGCCACCGGCAGCCAGCCGTCGTGCTTCCACACGATGGCGCCCGAGGCGGAGACCAGCGCGAACCACGGCTGGTCCTGCACGCCGTAGCCGTCGGCCAGACGCCCGGTGGTGTCGGCAGCCACCGGGTAGGACAGCGGCTTGCCCAGGCTCTTCAGGTGGCCGGCCACGGCGGTCAGCGACGGCTCGGTGGCCGCCTCGTCGACCGCCACCAGCCCGGGCAGCCGGCCGTGCCGTGCCGCGCGCGCGTAGCCGTTCAGCGCCAGCAGACGCGACCGCAGGTCCGAGGTCTCCTGGACCCAGGTGGCGAAGAACACGACCAGGTGGGGCTGTCCCGGCCCGAGCCGGACCGAGCCGGAGCCGATGCCGGGCAGCGTCACCGGCGACGACGGGGCGAGCCCGGGGATGTGCGCCAGCGAGCGCCGGCTGGCCACCGGGGGGTGGCCGGGCAGCAGGCTGGCGGCCTCCCCGGCGAGGATCTGCGCCGCCTGGCCGATGCTCGCGTAGTTCATCTGGGTCAGGTAGACCGTCCGCTCCCGGCCCTGCGGATCGATGACGAACAGGGCCGGTGTGTGGTCGATCTG
>DATIXO010000044.1:0-2331 GCA_035518495.1 Streptosporangiaceae bacterium | reverse complement strand
CCGGGGTGCGGGGGGCGGCTGGCCCGGTGGGGGTTCGGCCTGGAGCGGGATCTGGTCGGGCTGGGCGGGGGGATCGGGCGGGTCCGGCCGCGGCGGGCGCTGTGCGCGGGGTGCGGGGTGTCGCGGGTGCTGCTGCCTGATTCGATGCTGCGTCGCAGGCAGTACGGGGTGGAGGTGATCTGGGCGGCGCTGCTGGCGGCGGTGCGGCAGCGGCCGTGGAACCAGGTCGCGGCCGGGCTGGGGGTGCCGTATACGACGGTGCGGGAGTGGCTGCGCCGGTTCACCCGGCGGGCGGACCGGGTGCATGCGTGGCTGTGCGGGCTGCTGCCGCGGCTGGTCGATGACCCGGTGTGGCCGGCGGGGACCGCGACCGCGGCCGGTGATGTCCTGGCGGTGCTGGGGGCGTTGCATCAGCAGATGCCGGGGCGGTGGCCGGTGGTGGCCGGGTTGTCGCCGGGGCAGCTGGTGGCCCGGCTGTCTCGGTGCGGGCTGCTGGCCCCGTCCTGGCCGCCCGGGATGATCAACACGAGTTCGCCGGTGACATAACCGCTGGCGGGCGCCACCTTGGGGAGCCGGGAAGTTCTGAGGTCATCACCAAGGGAGGTGCCGAGGGTGTCTTCGGCAGAGCATGAGCGGCTTCTGCGGCGGGCCAGGGCGCAAGACGTCGCGTTGTTCCGGTACCGGCTGATCGGGCCGGCGCTGGAAGAAGGGCTATCGACCAAGCAGCGGGGCAAGGTGGTCCGCGGGATCGCCGGGCAGGTGCACGCCGGGCCGGGCGGCCGGGGCGTGCAAGTCTCCCGCAAGACCATCGACCGGTGGATCCGGGCCTGGCACAAGGGCGGGTTCGAGGCCTTGCTGCCCAGCGACCGCAAGTGCGAGCCGGTGACGGCGCAGAGCGTGCTGGCGATGGCGGCGGCGCTGAAGCGGGAGAACATGGAGCGGACCGCGGCGCAGGTGCGGCGGATCATGGTCGCCCAGGCCGGGGATGCGCCGTCGGAGCGGACGCTGCAGCGGCATTTCGCGCGGGAGGACCTGGCCACCCCGCGGGGGAGCACCGTGTTCGGCCGGTTCGAGGCCGAGGCCCCGAACGTGCTGTGGACCGGTGACGTGCTGCACGGCCCCCTGATCGGGGGGAAGAAAACCTACCTGGTGGCATTCCTGGACGACCATTCCCGGTTCGTCACCGGGCACCGGTGGGGGTGGAGCGAGGACTCGCTGCACCTGGCCGTGGCGTTCAAGCGCGCGGTCGCGGCCCGGGGCCTGCCGGCCCGGGCCTACGTCGATAACGGCGCCTGCTACGTCGATGAGACGTTCGCGGTGACCTGCGCGAAGCTGGGCATCGGGATCACTCATTCGCCGCCGTACCGGCCGGAGGGACGCGGTAAGATCGAACGTTTTTTCGAGACAGTGCGGGGCCAGTTCCTGGTCGAGGTCTCCCCCGACGGCAAGCCCGCCCCCGGCCGCCGGGTGCCGGACGGCCTGGATGAGCTGAACGGCTGGTTCACCACCTGGGTCGAGCACGAGTACCACGTGCGGGTCCATTCCTCGACCGGGGCGACGCCGCTGGCCCGGTGGAGCGCGGGCACGCCCCGGTTCATCAGCGCCGCGCAGCTGGACGCCGCGTTCTTGTGGGAGGCGGTCCGGACCGTGGCCGCCCGCACCGCCACCATCAAGTTCCAGGGCAACGTGTATGAGACCGCGCCCGAGCTGGCCGGCCAGCCGGTGACGATCCGCTACTCCCCGTTCGACCTGACCCGGATCGAGGTGTTTCACCGCGGCGCCAGCCACGGGCACGCGCAGCCCCGCACCATCAGCCGGCACTGCCACCCCAAGGTGAAACAGGCCCCGCAGGCGGTCCCGGCCGTCACCGGGATCGACTACCTGCAGCTGCTCGAGGACAAGCGCGCCGCCGCCGACGGCGCCGCGCACAGCATCCGCTACGCCGGCCTCGCGCCCGCCGCGGCCAGCCCGGACCACCAGGAGGCCAGTGATGATCAATGACGCCGTGCGCGGCTACTTCGGGTTCGAGCGGCTGCCCTTCGACCGGTCCGTCCCGGTCGGGGCGCTGTTCGCCTCAGCGTCCCACCAGGAAGCCGCCGGCCGGATCGCCTACGGCATCGACACCCGCCAGATCACGGTGATCACGGGTGAGGTCGGCGCGGGCAAGACCGTGGCCGCGCGCGCCGCCACCGCCCGCCTGGACGCCTCCCGCCACCAGCTCATCGCCATCCCCAACCCGCAGGTCGGCGCGAGAGGCATTCATCACGCGGTCGTGGCGGCCCTGGGCGGGGTGCCCCGCGTCCACCACGCCACCTTGATCCCGCAGGCCGC
>DATIXO010000043.1:0-4856 GCA_035518495.1 Streptosporangiaceae bacterium | reverse complement strand
GACCGGGCGGCCGGCCTCGGCCCGCGGGCCGCCCGCTTCCACGAGCTGCGCGTGGTGGTCACCAACCTGGCGGTGCTGGACTTCCAGACCGCGGACCACAGCATGCGGCTCCGCTCGGTCCACCCGGGCGTCACGGCCGGCGGCGTCGCCGCCGCCACCGGCTTCCCGCTGGCCCTGCCGGACAAGGTGCCCACGACCCGGCTCCCCACCCCCGGCGAGCTGGCCCTGATCCGCGGCAGGCTCGACCCGGCCGGGCTACGGGAGAACGAGCTGCCGTGATCCGGACGAGGCTGACCGAGCTGCTCGGCATCGATTGCCCCATCGTCCAGGCCGCGATGGGCTACGTGTCCGGGGCCCGGCTGGCGGCCGCGGTCTCCCAGGCGGGTGGTCTGGGCATCATCGCCTCGGCGACGATGAGCCCTGCGGAGCTTCGTTCTGCGATCAAGGAGGTGAAGGGCCGCACCGGCGCCCCGTTCGCGGTGAACCTGCGGGCCGACGCCGCCGACGCCCGCGAGCGGGTCGAGATGATCATCGCCGAGCAGGTGCCGGCCGCCTCGTTCGCGCTCGCGCCGCGGCCGGAGCTGATCGCCAGGCTGCGGGACGCCGGGGTGGTCACCATCGCCTCGGCCGGCGCCCGCAGGCACGCGGAGAAGGTGGCTGCCTGGGGCATCCACGCGGTGATCGCGACCGGCGCCGAGGGCGGCGGGCACACCGGCGCGGTGCCGACCAGCCTGCTGGTCCCGCAGGTCGCCGCGGCGGTGGACGTGCCGGTCATCGCGGCCGGCGGGTTCTTCGACGGCCGGGGCCTGGCCGCCGCGCTCGCCTACGGCGCCGCCGGGATCGCGATGGGTACCCGGTTCCTGCTGACCAGCGACAGCCCGGTGCCCGGCGCGGTCAAGCAGGCCTACCTCGCCAGCGACCTCACCGGCACGCTGGTCACCAGCCGGGCCGACGGGGTGCCCCACCGGCTGCTGCGCACGCCGCTGGTGGAGCGGCTGGACCGGGCGGGTGCGGCGGGACGGCTGGGCGGCCTGGTGCGTTCGGCCCGCAGCGCGGCCGCCTTCCGCAGCGCGTCCGGGATGACGTGGCCGGAGCTGATCCGCGAGGGCCGGGCCATGCGCCGCGGCACCGGGCTGGCCTGGGGCCAGGTGCTGATGGCGGCCAACACCCCGGTGCTGCTGCGGGCGGCGATGGTGGACGGCCGGCCCGGCGCCGGCCTCATGCCATCCGGCCAGGTGGCCGGGCTGATCGAGGACCTGCCGTCCTGCGCGGAGCTGATCGAAGCGATCATGGCCGAGGCCGAGCAGCGGCTGGCCATGCTCGGCGGCCTGGCCCTGCCTGGGCGGCCAGCCGCGACGTGAGTACCGGCCGTTTTGAGCCAGGAACCCGCGTCAGGTCAGAGACGCTCGATGATGGTGACGTTGGCCTGGCCGCCGCCCTCGCACATGGTCACCATCCCGTAGCGGCCGCCGGTGCGCACCAGCGCGTGGGCCAGGGTGGTCAGCAGCCGGGCGCCGGTCGCGCCCAGCGGGTGGCCGAGCGCGATCGCCCCGCCGCAGGTGTTGACCCGCGCCAGGTCCGCCCCGGTCTCCCGCTGCCAGGCCAGCACCACCGAGGCGAACGCCTCGTTGATCTCGATGAGGTCGAGCTGGTCCAGGGTCATGCCCGCGCGGCGCAGCGCGTGCGCGGTCGCCGTGATCGGCGCGGTGAGCATCAGCACCGGGTCGTCGCCGCGGGCGGACAGGTGGTGGATCCGGGCCAGCGGGCGCAGCCCGTGCACGCGCACCGCCCGGTCGGAGGCGATCAGCAGCGCGGCCGCGGCGTCGGCGATCTGGCTGGACAGCGCGGCGGTGATCAGGCCGCCCTCGCGCAGCGGCGGCAGCGCGGCCATCGCCGCCAGCGAGGTGCCCGGGCGCGGGCACTCGTCGGCCGCCACCGCGCCGCAGGGCACGATCTCGGCAGCGAACGCCCCGGCCGCGGCGGCCGCCACCGCCCGCTCGTGGCTGGCCAGCGCGAGCTCCTCCATCTCGGCGCGGCCGATCCCCCACTTCTCCGCGATCATGTCGGCGGCGCGGAACTGGGAGATCTCCTGCTGGCCATACCTGGCCCGCCAGCCGTCCGACGTGCTGAACGGGTCGGGAAAGCCATAGGCCTGCCCGGCGGCCATCGCGGCCGCGATGGGGATCTGGCTCATGTTCTGCACCCCGCCGGCGACCACCAGGTCGGCGGTGCCGCTGAGCACCGCCTGGGCCGCGAAGTGGGCCGCCTGCTGGGACGAGCCGCACTGCCGGTCCACGGTGACGCCGGGCACCGCCTCCGGCAGGCCGGCCGCGAGCCACGCGGTGCGGGCGATGTCGCCCGCCTGCGGGCCGATGGTGTCCACGCAGCCGAACACGACGTCGTCGACGGCCAGCGGGTCCACGCCCGCGCGGGCCAGCAGCGCGGCGATGACGTGCGCGCCCAGATCGGCCGGGTGCACGCCCGCCAGCCCGCCGCCGCGGCGCCCGGCCGGGGTCCGGACGGCATCGACCAGGAACGCCTCGGCCACCGCGACTCCCTTCGGCCAGGCTCACCCGGCTACACTTGGTAGAACACGTTCTATTTTAGCCCGGCAGCGGAGCGCGGATGGATCTCACCTACACGCCCGAGCAGGAACGTCTCCGCGGCGAACTGCGCGCCTACTTCGCCGGCCTGATGACCCCGGACGTGCGGGAGGCGCTCGCCACCGCCGAGGGCGACTACGGGAACGGCGAGGCCTACCGTCTCCTCGTCCGGCAGCTCGGCCGGGACGGCTGGCTGGCGCTGTCCTGGCCGCTGGAGTACGGCGGCCAGGACGCCCCGGTGCTCGACCAGCTCATCTTCACCGACGAGGCGGCCGTCGCCGGGGTGCCTGTCCCGTTCCTGACCATCAACACGGTGGGCCCGACGATCATGCGTTTCGGCACCGATGAGCAGAAGGCGCACTACCTGCCCCGGATCGCCGCTGGTGAGATCCACTTCTCGATCGGCTACTCCGAGCCCGAGGCGGGCACCGACCTGGCCGCGCTGCGCACCCGGGCCATCCGGGTGAAGGGGGAGGGGGAGGCGGGCGGGGACTGCTACGTCATCAACGGGCAGAAGATGTGGACCAGCCTGATCCAGTACGCGGACTACGTGTGGCTGGCCTGCCGGACCGACCCGGAGGCGCCCCGCCACCAGGGGCTGTCCATCCTCATCGTCCCCACCGGCGCGCCCGGCTTCTCCTGGACGCCGGTGCGCACCGTGGCCGGGCCCGTCACCAGCGCCACCTACTACTCCGACGTCCGGGTGCCGGTCTCCGCCCTGGTGGGTGCGGAGAACCAGGGCTGGCCGCTGATCACCAGCCAGCTCAACCACGAGCGGGTCGCGCTCACCTCGGCGGCGCCGGTCCGCTCCGCGCTGCGCGCGGTGTGCGATTGGGCCCGCGCCACCAAGCTGGCCAGCGGCCAGTGCGTCATCGACGCCGAATGGGTCCAGCTCAACCTGGCCCGGGTGCACGCCAAAGCCGAGTTCCTCAAGCTGCTCAACTGGCGGATCGCGGCGCAGGAGGGCCCGCCCGGCCCGGCGGCGGCCTCGGCCACGAAGGTGTACGGCACCGAGTTCGCCATCGAGGCCTACCGGCTGCTGATGGAGGTGCTCGGCGCGAACGCGCAGGTCAGCGACGGGCCGGGCGCCATCCTGGCCGGCCGGATCGAGCGGATGCACCGCTCCGCGCTGATCCTCACCTTCGGCGGCGGCACGAACGAGGTGCAGCGCGACATCATCGCCGCCACCGCGCTCGGCCTGCCCGTGGGCCGCCGCTGAGGACTCCGAACCCATGGATTTCATGCAGAACGAGAACGACCGCGAACTCGCCGTCCTCTGCCGTGACGTGCTCACCGGCCGGCTGACGCCGGAGCGGCTGCGCGCGGCCGGCGCCGACGGGTTCGACCCGGCGCTGTGGGCCGACCTGGCCGGGGCCGGCGTGCTGGCGGCCGCGCTGCCCGAGCCGGTGGGCGGGGCCGGGCTCGGCCTGCTCGCGCAGTGCGCGGTCCTCACCGAGATCGGGCGCACGGTGGCGCCGGTCCCCTACCTCGCCTCGATCGTGCTCGGCGCCGGCGCGCTCGCCCGGTTCGGCACCGTGGACCAGCGGCGCCGGTGGGCGGCGCCTGCCGGGCGCGGCGAGCTCATCGCCACCGCCGCGCTGGCCGAGGAGGACGGGGACGACCCCGCCGCGCCGTCGGCCACCGCCGGGCCGGTGCGCGGGCACGGGGAGGCGGGCGGGGGCTGGCTGCTGTCAGGGGTGAAGACCACGGTGCCCGCCGCCCCGCTGGCCGCGCTGATGCTCGTGCCGGCCGCGACGCCGGACGGGGTCACGGTGTTCCTGGTGGCCCCCGGCGACGCCGGGGTCACCGTGGAGCGGCAGCAGGTCACCGGCGCCAGCGGCGCCGGGCGGGTGACGCTGGCGGGCGTCCGCCTGGCAGCGGACCGGGTGCTCGGCAGCCCCGGGGCCGGCCGGGAGATCACGGGCTGGCTGGTCGCGCGCGCCACCGTCGGGCTGTGCGCACTGCAGCTCGGGGTGCTGGCGCGCGCGCTGGAGCTGACCTCGGAGTACGCGCGGCAGCGGGTGCAGTTCGGCAAGCCGATCGGCAGCTTCCAGGCGGTGACGCAGCGCCTCGCCGACGCCTACGTCGACGTGGAGGCGGTCCGGCTGACGATGTGGCAGGCCGCCTGGCGGCTGTCAGCGGGCCTGCCGTGTGACACCGAGGTCGCCACCGCCAAGTTCTGGGCCGCCGACGCCGGCCACCGGGTGGCGCACACCGCGGTGCACGTGCACGGCGGCGTGGGCATCGACCTGG
>DATIXO010000042.1:0-2426 GCA_035518495.1 Streptosporangiaceae bacterium | reverse complement strand
GTGTCTGTGCCAAGCTCGCGTTATGGAATAACCCGGGCGAGGTTGCTGTCGGTGCTACCGCACCGGCCGCTATTCCATAACGCTCGCGAGGGAGAACTACCCACCGTGACCCTGCCACGCCAGAGAATCGCGATCCTCGGCGGCGGCCCCGGCGGCTACGAGGCCGCCCTCGTCGCCGCCCAACTCGGCGCCGACGTCACCGTCGTCGATTCCGACGGGCTCGGCGGCGCCTGCGTGCTCACCGACTGCGTGCCGTCCAAGTCCCTCATCGAGACCTCCAACGCGATGACGCTGCTCAACCGGAGTTCCGGCCTCGGCATCGCCAGCGGCGGCCTGCACACCGTCAACGCCGTGCGGCTGTACCAGCGGATCACCGACCTGGCCCGGGCCCAGTCCCGCGACATCACCGCCCGGATCGCCGCCGAGGACATCAAGGTGGTCAAGGGGCACGGCCGCCTGGACGGCCCGGGCACGGTCCGGGCGGGTGACGCGGAGATCAAGGCGGACGCGATCCTGATCGCCACCGGCGCGCTGCCCCGCATCCTGCCCGGCGCCGAGCCCGACGGTGAGCGCATCCTGACCTGGCGGCAGCTCTACGACCTGACCGAGCTGCCCAGGGACCTGATCGTGGTCGGCTCGGGCGTGACCGGCGCCGAGTTCGCCAGCGCCTACCAGGCGCTCGGCTCCCGGGTCACCCTGGTGTCCTCCCGGGACCGGGTGCTGCCGCAGGAGGACGAGGACGCGGCGAACCTGATCGAGGACGTGTTCCGCCGCAGCGGCATGACCGTGCTCGGCCGGTCCCGGGCCAAGGCGGTCAGCCGCGACCGCGACAGCGTCACCGTGACCCTGACCGACGGCCGGAGCGTGACCGGCAGCCATTGCCTGATGACCGTGGGCATGGTTCCGCGGACCGAGGGCTGCGGCCTGGACGCGGCCGGGGTGAAGGTGGACGAGCGCGGCTTCATCGAGGTGGACCGGGTGTCCCGGACCTCGGTGCCCGGCGTGTACGCGGCCGGGGACTGCACCGGCGTGCTCATGCTGGCCTCGGTGGCCGCCATGCAGGGCCGGGTCGCGATGTGGCACGCGCTGGGCGAGTCGGTGCACCCGATCCGGCTTGGCCACGTGGCCGCGACCATCTTCACCGACCCGGAGATCGCCACCGTCGGGGTCTCGCAGCGGGCGGTCGACGCGGGCGAGGTCGCGGCCCGCACCCAGAATCTGCCGCTGGCCACCAACCCGCGGGCCAAGATGGCCGGCGTCCGCGAGGGCTTCGTCAAGCTGTTCACCAGCCCGGGCACCGGGGTGATCCTGGGCGGCGTGATCGTGGCTCCCCGCGCGAGCGAGCTGATCCTGGCCGTCTCGGTCGCGATGGAGCAGCGGCTGACCGCCGGGCAGCTGGCCCAGACGTTCGCCGTCTACCCGTCCCTGTCCGGCAGCGTCACCGAGGCCGCCCGCAAGCTGATGGAGTTCACCGACTAGTGCGAGGGCCGGCCCAGGTCGGGATCGTCCGGCGGTTCGATCCCGTGCCGCCGCAGCCGGGACACCCGTATGTCGGATGCGTACAGCGCGACGATGCCCACGGTGCAGACCAAGAAGAACGCGGCCACCATGATGCGGATCCACAGCGGGCCCGGGAGCAGCGCGAACACCACGAAGACGGGCACCGTCACGATCAGGTGACGGCCGATGAGCCGGCCGCGCCAGCCTGCGTCGGTCAGCTCGTGCCGGACCCACTCCCGGTTCCGCTCCGGCAACCGGGCGCCCAGCGCGAACAGCACCTGACGTCCCAGTCCCGGGTCCCCCGGGATCCTGCCCATGGTGATCAGTCCGTGAGCTCGCAGAGCGAAGCGCCGGCCGAGACGGTCTGGCCCACCTCGACGGCGAGCCCGGTCACCGTGCCGTCCTTGTGCGCGGTCAGCGGCTGTTCCATCTTCATCGCCTCGAGCACCACGATAACGTCGCCGGCCGACACCCGCTGCCCCTCACTGGCCGCGATCTTGATGATCGTCCCCTGCATCGGGCTCACCAATGTGTTCCCGCTCCCGGAAGCGACCGACCTCCGGCCGCGGCCGCCACCCCTGGTCCGTTCGGCCCCCTGAGAAGCTGCACCGCGGCCCAGGCCGGCCGGCACGATTACCTCCAGCCGCTTGCCGGCTACCTCGACCGTCACCGTTTCCCGCTCGGCCGGCTCGGCCACTTCGGCCGTGTCCTGGGCCGGCATGGGCGCGTCGAACTCGGTCTCGATCCAGCGGGTGTGCACCCGCAGCGGCTCGCCGGCGAACGCGGGATCGGCGACCACGGCCCGGTGGAAGGGCAGCACGGTCGGCATCCCGCCCACCTCGAACTCGGCCAGCGCGCGGGCCGACCGCTGGAGCGCCTGGGTCCGGCTGGCACCGGTCACGATCAGCTTGGCGATCAGCGAGTCG
>DATIXO010000041.1:0-6576 GCA_035518495.1 Streptosporangiaceae bacterium | reverse complement strand
GGAGACCAGCGGCTCCACCGCCTCCGGCACGTCGATGACCTCGGCGTCGCCGTCGATCTGCACCCAGGGGCCGCCGAAATCGTCGGACAGGACGATGACGCTGACCCGGGGGTCCCGGCGGGCGTTGCGGGTCTTCGCGCGCGAGGGATAGGTGGCCACGACGATGCGCCCGGCCTCGTCCACGCCGCACGTGACCGGCGACGCCTGCGGGCCGCCGCCGGAACGCGCCGTGATGACGATCGCGTTGTGCCGGGGCCGCACGAAGTCGAGTAGCTCATCCCTGGTGACCACGGTGTTCGTGGCGATCTGGCGGCTCACCAGACCACTATCCCATCCGGCCGGCCAGGCCAGCGGGCCACCGGGCCAGGCGGGCGCGTGGAGGTGAAAGACTCGTCTCACCGAGCGGAGGGAGGCACCGCATGCCAGATACGTCCAGAACGGGGACCGTCGTGCGGGGCGGCGGCGGGGGCGCGGTCTACTTCCTGGGGTTCATCGGGGCCGTGGTGTACTACTGGCAGCACGCCCACGGATTCTGGGCCCACGTGTGGGCCGTCGCCGAAGCCATCCTGTGGCCGGCCTTCGTCGTGTACCACCTGCTCGTGCACATCTCCACCTGAGCCGCCCTCCACCTGAGCCGCTCCCGGAGTGGCCTCAGGCGGCCGTGACTGATGGCCCGGCGGCCGGTGGCGCGGACGGTAAAGTCGTGCGGGTGGACAGCATCCACGACCTGGGCGGCATGCAGGGCTTCGGGGCGGTCGCGCATGCGCCGGCCGAGCCGGTCTTCCACCACCGGTGGGAGGCGGCCGCCCGGGCGCTGCTGATGGCCGTCGCCGGCGCGGTGCAGGCGAGCGGGGGCGAGTTCCGCCATTCGATCGAGCGGATGGACCCGGGCCACTACCTGACGTCGGGCTACTACGAGCACTGGCTCACGGCGGCGGCCACCCTGGCGGTCGAGCACGGGCTGGTGACCAGCGACGAGCTCGAGGCCCGGGCCGGCGGGCGGTTCCCGCTCAGCGGCCCTGTGCTGGCGCCGCCCGTCACCGACCCGGGCCCCGACGTCAGCACGCCGCGCTTCGCGGCCGGTGACCGGGTCCGGGTACGCGACTGGCACTCGCCCGGCCATACCCGCTGCCCCCGGTACGTGCGCGGCAGGACCGGGACCGTAGTGCGGGTGGACGGCATCCACTCGGTGCCCGACGTCGAGGCGCACGGCGCGGCCCGCCGCCACGAGCCGACCTACTCGGTCCGGTTCGACGCCACCGACCTGTGGCAGGACGGCCAGCGCGGCGTGTCGGTGCACGTCGACCTGTGGGACAGCTACCTGGAGGCGCCATGAGCGAAGACGGCCATCATCACCCGGCGCCGCTGTCGCCGGTGGAGCGGCGGGTCGCGGCGCTGCAGGCGCTGCTGACCGAGCGGGGGCTGCTGCCGGAGGGGTTCATCGAGGAGACCACCCGCCGCTACGAGTCGGAGATCGGCCCGCTGAACGGGGCGAAGGTGGTGGCCCGGGCCTGGACCGACCCGGACTACAAGCGGCGGCTGCTGGCCGACGGCACCCCGGCGATCGCCGAGCTCGGCTTCGGCGGCGCGGAGGGTGAGCACATGGTGGTGGTGGAGAACACCGCCGCCGTGCACAACGTCATCGTGTGCACGCTGTGCTCGTGCTACCCGTGGCCGGTGCTGGGGCTGCCGCCCACCTGGTACAAGGACCCCCCGTACCGGGCCCGGATGGTCCGCGAGCCGCGGGCGCTGCTGGCCGAGATGGGCTGCGAGCTGCCCGCCGGCACCGAGATCCGGGTGTGGGACTCCTCCGCCGAGGTCCGCTACCTCGTCCTGCCGCAGCGGCCGCCGGGCACCGAGGGCATGGCCGAGGCGGAGCTGGCCGGGCTGGTCACCCGGGACTCGATGATCGGTGTGGCCCGGCTGTGAGCGGCGGGCTGAGCCTGTCCGGCCTGGACCTGCCCCGCCGGAACGGCGAGCTGGCCTTCGACGCACCGTGGCAGAGCACGGTGTTCGCGCTCGCGGCCGCGGCCGTCGAGCACGGGTTCGGTGGCGACCGGGAGCCGTTCCGGCAGCAGCTCATCAGCGCGATCGCGGCCGAGCCGGACCGCCCCTACTGGGAGAGCTGGACCGCCGCGCTCGAGGCGCTCGTGCAGACCCTGCCCGAACGGCCCGCTCCCCCGCCGCCCACGGCCGGGCCAGCGGACGGCCCCCGGGGGGCGCAGGCCAGCCGGTGACGGCGGGCACGGGCGGGGTCACCGGCCGGGCGCCTGCGGTGTCGGCGCACCGGGGCGGCGGCGAGACCGCGCCACCAGAAACCTACGAGGCGTACCGGGACGCGCTGGCGGCGGGCGCCGGCTGCGTCGAGGTCGACGTCCGCCGGACAGCGGACGGGACGCTGGTGGCCTGGCACCGGGCGCGGGCCAGGGGCCGCGCCGTGGCTTCGGTGAGCTACGGCCGGCTCTGCGCCCTGGCCGGCTACGAGGTGCCGCGGCTGGCGGCGGTGATGGCGCTGCTGGCCGGGCGGGCGGTGTGCCATCTCGACCTGAAGGACGCCGGCTGCGCGGCCGCGGCCGTGGCGCAGGCGGCCGGGGTGGCCGGCCCGGCCGGGGTCATCGCCACCACCGGGGACGCCGCGCTGGCGGCGGCGCTCAGGCGCGCCTTCCCGGCCGTGCCGGTCGGGCTGACCGCCGGCGGTGACCTGGCCGAAACGGCGCGGTACCGGCTGCGGCGGGCGTGCATGCCGCGGCTTTCCCGGCTGGACCGGGTGCTGGCCGCCGGGGCGGGGTGGGCGGTGCTGCACCACCGGCTCGCGGGCGCCGCCCTGCTCGCGGAATGCCGGGCGCGGGGCATCCGGACCATGGTGTGGACCGTCAACGGCGACCGGGAGCTGACGCGGTGGCTGGCCACCCCCGGCGTCGATGTGCTGGTCACCGACTGCCCGGCCCGCGCGGTCGCGCTGCGCGGCCGCCTGGCGGCGGGCCGGGCCGGCGCGCCTGGTGCATCATGGTCCGATGCCACTGTTCGCATTTGAGGGCCGGGAGCCGGACGTCAGCCCGGCGGCGTGGATCGCGCCCACCGCCACCCTGGTCGGGGACGTGCGGGTCGAGGCGGAGGCATCGGTCTGGTACGGGGCCGTGCTGCGGGCCGATTTCGGGCCGATCGTGGTCCGGCGGGGCGCGAACGTCCAGGACGGGTCGGTGCTGCACGGCGGCAGCGACCCGGTGACCGAGGTCGGCGAGGGAGCGACCATCGGCCACCTGTGCGTGGTCCACGGCGCGGTCATCGGCGCCGAGGCGCTGGTGGGAAACGGCGCCACCGTGCTCGACGGCGTGACCGTCGGCCGCCGCGCCCTGGTGGCGGCCGGCGCCACGGTGCCGCCGGGCATGGTCATCCCCGGCGGCATGCTCGCCGCCGGGGTGCCCGCGCGGGTGGTAGGGGAGGTCAAGGGCGCGGCGCTGGAGTGGGTGGAGACCAATCCGGAGGTCTACCGGGAGCTGGCGCGGCGCCACGCCGCCGGTGCCCGGCCGGCCACCGGCCCGGCGGCCCGCTGACGCTCAGGCCAGGGTCAGTTCATCATCATGGGTGGCGCGGCGTGCAGGCCCGGGGCCAGCCAGGGGAACCAGATCGTGGCCACCGCGAGGGCCAGCGCGGCCACCCCCGCGACCCGGCCGGCCGCCGGGCCCCACCGCCAGACCTTCTCGGTCAGCACCAGCGCGGCCAGGCCGACCATCGCCGCCACGTTCATCACGCCGACCGCGATCGGGATCACCATCAGGCCCCAGCAGCAGCCCAGGCAGTAACCGCCGTGATGGATACCCACGCGCAGGTCGCGGGTCCTGCCCTGATAGGAGCCGTAGTGCAGCAGCAGCCCGAGCGGGGAACGGCAGTGCGCCAGGCAGCGGTCCTTCAGCGGGTCAGCTGGCACAGGCCGCAGGCGGCGAAGACCGCCACCGCCATGACGTGCGCCGCGGCCGGGTGCATGCCGGTCAGTCGGCCGGCCAGCCAGGCCAGCCCGAAGGCGGGCACGCCGGCCAGCGCCCAGACCGCGAGGTAGCCCGCCGTCATCCCGGCGATCCGCACCGCCCGGTTGCTCTGGATGGTCCTGGCGTAGAGCGCGGCCGTCGGCGCCACCGAGGGCAGCATCATGGCGGCCATCATGAGCGTCCACACCAGCACGAACGCCAGCAGGCCCAGTCCCATCGTGCCGGCCATCCCGGCCATCCCGCGGGCGAGGGCGATGGTCGCCACCCAGGCACCGGCCGCCAGGATCAGCAGGAACGCGGCCTCGCGGGTCGCCGCCAGGCCCAGCCGAGGACCGGCTAGCCCAGCGGCCCGGCGGGGCCGGGCGCGGGCAAGCCGCTCACCCAGCCCAGGAGAAGCAGGTCCCGTCAAGCCGCCATGCCATGGCCCCTCCCGATGGCGCGAGCACATCCCCCGACCAGGCTGGCGCAGGCGGCGAGGGCCGTCAAGGCCGGTCACAGCCAGCCGAGCCACGCCAAGATCTCCTCCGCGACGGCCGGGACGGGGCGGTCGTTGGCGATCACCACATCCTCGACCCCCACGCCCTCGCCGGACGCCAGCGACGCGGCGGCTTCCCGCACGTCGTCACGGCGCTCGCTGGTCGGGTCGGCCGCCAGCCGCTGCTCGATGCCGGGCAGCGGCACGGTGAGGCGGACCACCCGCAGCGGCACCCCGACCGCCTCCCGCACGACGCGCAGCGCGTCGTGGCCGCGGACGAACCACGCCACCACGAACACGCCGATCCCGGCGCCGCGGTAGTTCGCCGCGACCGCCGCCAGGTTGCTCAGCATCAGGCTGAACCTGGTCTGGTGGTCGTCGAAGTTGCCCTC
Source organism: Streptosporangiaceae bacterium (assembly GCA_035518495.1). Classification (GTDB taxonomy): domain Bacteria; phylum Actinomycetota; class Actinomycetes; order Streptosporangiales; family Streptosporangiaceae; genus UBA9676. The sequence goes on along the minus strand of DATIXO010000041.1, from coordinate 1,723 downwards.
GCCCCAGCCCAGGTAGTCCAGATCGAGCAGGGCGTAGGGCTGGCGGCGCTGCCCGAGCAGGTAGGCGATCTCCGCGGCGACCGAGCTCTTCCCCGAGCCGTACACCCCGGTGATCAGCACCCCACCGGGGCCGCGCACACCCATCAGCCAAGCTTAGAAGGCCCCCCGGCAATGGCCGCCATCATTTCCGGCGGCCCCTGCCCGGCGGCCGGTCCCGCTACAGGCCCCTGCGCAGCAGCAGGATGACGAGCACAATGATCACGATGATGACGATCGTCCCGAGACCGATGAACATCGGGTTGTTCCTCCCCTCACGCCGCCCGTGAGTGGGCGAACCGGCGTTCGGCTACCCACCAGACCCGGACCGAAACACCGCGTCCGCCAGCGCGCACCGGAGGTGCAGAACGAAAGCCGGCGCTCCGCGCCGGGTGGCGGGCCGCCTGCCTACCGGGCGCCCGGCGGCGGTACCGGAGGGTCAGCCGGTCATCGCCTGCGCCAGCTGCGCGCGCTCGGCCTCGGTGAACGGGACCGGCTGGTGCTGGCCGGCGTCCCAGCGGACGGTGACCACCCGCGCCTGCGCCGCCACCTCGCCGGCCGGGGTCACGATCGTCTCGCGGGTGGTCAGGCTCGTCGTCCCCAGCCGCTCGACCTCGATCCGCACCGTCACCCGCCGGTCGGGGTAGCGGACCTCGGCGCGCAGGTCGACCTCCAGCCGGGCGACCACATAGACCGGGTCACCGCCGAGGACCTGGGTGTAGAAGGCGTCGCGTCCCTCTTCGAGGTAGGTCAGGAACACCGCGTGGTTGACGTGGTCCAGCGCGTCCACGTCACGCCACCGGACATCGACCGGATGCTCGAACACCGCGCCCATGCGCCCCATCCTTAGCACCTGCGGCCGCTGCCGGGCCACCCGGACGCGCGCACGCTAGCCCGCGGGCTTCTCCCAGACCGAGACGTGCTGGTCGCTCTCGCTGGTGAAGGGCTCCCGCGTCCACCCGTCCCAGCGGTCGCGCAGCCGCATCCCCGCGAGCTGGGCCATCAGGTCGAGCTCGGCCGGCCACACATACCGGAACGGGATCGAGTGGTACTCGCCGCGACCGCCTGCGACCTCGACGTAGTTCGAGCTCATCGCCTGGGTGGCGGGGTCGTAGACGTCGAACGCCCACCGGTCCGGGCTCACGTGGAACGGCAGGACGTTCTGCCCGGGCGGCAGCCTGCGCAGCTGGGGGATGTGCACCTCGATGACGAAACAGCCGCCGGGCCGCAGGTGGGCGGCGGCGTTGCGGAAGCAGACCACCTGCGCTTCCTGCGTCGTCAGGTTCATGATCGTGTTGAAGACCAGGTAGGCGAGGGAGAACGTCCCGTCCACCTTCGCCGTCGCGAAGTCGCCGACCGTCACGCCGACCGCGTCGCCGCCCGGTTTGGCGCGCAGCCGGGCGACCATCGCCCGCGACATGTCGATGCCGTGGACCGGGACGCCGCGGCGCGCCAGCGGCAGCGCGATCCGCCCGGTCCCGATGCCCAGCTCCAGCGCCCGGCCACCGGCGGCGAGCTCCGCTAACAGATCGACCACCGGGTCGATGGCGGCTGGGGTGAACATCTGCGAATCCGGGTCGTCATAGGCCGCCGCGACCCGTTCCCCGAAGTAGCCGTCCTCATCGTCCATCGCCGGACCGTACCGCAGCGGGCCGTGCGATGGCGCGCGTATTTCGCGCACTGGACG
>DATIXO010000040.1:0-10888 GCA_035518495.1 Streptosporangiaceae bacterium | reverse complement strand
GAGCACACAGCGAGCGCGGCCGTGACCGCCGAAGACGAGGTCGCCACCCTGTGCAGCGACCTGATCAGGATCGACACGAGCAACTACGGGGATCACTCCGGGCCCGGTGAGCGTCCCGCGGCCGAGTATGTCGCCGCCCTGCTCAGCGAGGCCGGCCTCGAGCCGGTGCTGCTGGAATCGCACCCGGGCCGGGCGAACGTGGTGACCCGGATCGCGGGGGAGGACCCGTCCCGGCCGGCCCTGCTGATCCACGGTCACCTGGACGTGGTCCCGGCCGACGCCGCGGACTGGGCAGTTCCCCCGTTCTCCGGCGAGATCACCGGCGGCACGATCTGGGGCCGGGGCGCGGTGGACATGAAGGACATGGACGCCATGGTCCTGGCGGTCGTCAGGCAGCGGATGCGGGAGGGCCGCCGGCCGCCGCGTGACGTGGTGCTCGCCTTCCTGGCCGATGAGGAGGCCGGCAGCACCTGGGGCTCGCGCTGGCTGGTGGACAACCACCCGGGGCTGTTCGATGGGGTCACCGAGGCGATCAGCGAGGTCGGCGGGTTCAGCGCCACCATCGGCGGCCAGCGTCTCTACCTGGTGGAGACCGCGGAGAAGGGCATGGCCTGGATGCGGCTGACCGCACGGGGGACGGCCGGGCACGGCTCGGCGATCCAGCACAATAACGCGGTCACCGAGCTGGCCGAGACGGTGGCGCGGATCGGGCGCCACGAGTGGCCCACCCGGCTGACGCCCTCGGCCCGGGCGTTCCTGGAGGCCGCCGCCGAGGCGCTGGGGATCGAGTTCACGCCGAACGCCGTGCCGCAGGTGCTGGCCAAGCTCGGGCCGCTGGCGCGGATGATCGGGGCGACCCTCGCCAATACCGCCAACCCCACGATGCTGGACGCGGGCTACAAGGTGAACGTGGTGCCCGGCGTCGCTTCCGCGAACGTGGATGGCAGGTTCCTGCCCGCCCACGAGGAGGAGTTTCTCGCCGAGCTCGACAGCCTGCTCGGGCCGGGGGTCCAGCGCGAGTTCATCCACCGCGACGTGGCGCTGGAGACCAGCTTCGACGGGGACCTGTGCGAGGCCATGACGGCCGCCCTGCTGGCCGAAGACCCCGGAGCCCGGGCGGTCCCCTACTGCATGCCGGGCGGGACCGACGGCAAATCGTTCGGCCGGCTGGGCATCCGGTGCTTCGGCTTCGCGCCGCTGCGCCTGCCCGCCGACACCGACTTCTTCGGGATGTTCCACGGTGTGGACGAGCGTGTGCCGGTGGACGCCCTTCAGTTCGGTGTGCGGGTGCTCGACGGTTTCCTGGACCGCTGCTGACGGCAGGTTGTCACCAGCTGTTGACACACTGTCCGGCGGCGAACCGCCTTGACTTGGCCACCGGCCCAGGTATGCTCACACGCTTGGCAGGGTCAAAGCGTCCGGACAGAACGTATGACCTGCCGCCGCAGGGTCGCTTTCCTGCTTCCGTCTGCATTCCGCCGGAGCCTGGCGAGTTCCCAGTCCCCATACTCCGCATGATCCGTCAGGATGCGCCGGGCGGCGTCGGGTGACATCCCTCGTGGCAGGTAGAGCACGAGATAGGAATACTCGGCCATCAAGTTATATTGTGCGCCGGGACGGGGCGGTTCAATCGGTCCGGCGAAATTGGGGGCCTGCCCGGCCCGCCGCCGGGCTGGGCATCACGGGAACACGCCGCATCCGGGAACACCGCACCGGGGGGCGGGAGTTGGATGAGCGGGAACTGCGCGAGCATGGCCGGAGCCGGTGAAGGGTACCGGGGCTAGAGGGTGAGGAGCGTGCCAGCAAAGACGGGTAGCGCCGGTAAGGGCGCGGTCGGCAAGCAGGGCGCCGCCAACGGCAACGCCGGGCGCCGGCTTGTCATCGTCGAGTCACCGGCCAAGGCGCGCACGATCGCGGGATACCTGGGCAGGGGTTACGTGGTCGAGTCGAGCATCGGCCACATCCGCGACATGCCCGACAAGGCGGCCGAGATACCGGCCAAATACCGCAAGGAGCCCTGGGCCCGGCTCGGCGTGGACGTGGACCACGGCTTCGAGGCGCTCTACGTGGTCCCTTCCGACAAAAAGTCCCAGGTGAGCAAGCTCAAGCACCTGCTGGCCGACGCTGACGAACTGCTGCTGGCCACAGATGAGGACCGTGAGGGCGAGGCGATCGCCTGGCATCTGCTGGAAGAACTCAAGCCGAAGGTCCCGGCCCGCCGGATGGTCTTCCACGAGATCACCCCGGAGGCGATCGCGCAGGCGGTGGCCAATCCCCGTGACCTTGACCGCGGGCTGGTCGACGCCTACCAGACGCGGCGGGTGCTGGACCGGCTGTACGGCTATGAGGTCTCGCCGGTGCTGTGGAAGAAGGTCATGCCGCGGCTGTCGGCCGGGCGGGTCCAGTCGGTCGCCACCCGGCTGGTGGTCGCCAGGGAGCGGGAGCGGATCGCGTTCCGCCCGGCGAGCTACTGGGACCTGGAGGCGGTCTTCACCAAGATCGCCGGCGGCGCCGCTGGCGGCACCGCAGCCGACGACGTCTCCTCTTTCCCGGCCCGGCTGGTGGCCGTGGATGGGCGCCGGGTCGCCCAGGGCCGCGACTTCGCTTCCACCGGGGAACTGCGCAACGCCGACCTGCTGTACCTGTCGGGCCGGGCCACTGACGTGAGCAGCGGCACCGGCCAGATCCCGCCCGGGGCCGTCCACCTGCTGGATGCCGGCGACCTGGCAGGACGGCTGGACGGAGTTCCGTTCAGCGTCAAGTCTGTCGAGCGCAAGCCGTACCGGCGCTCGCCGTACGCGCCGTTCCGCACCACCACCCTGCAGCAGGAGGCGTCCCGCAAGCTGGGCTTCTCCGCGAAGTACACGATGTCGGTGGCGCAGCGGCTCTATGAGAACGGCCACATCACCTATATGCGGACCGACTCGATCACCCTGTCCCAGACGGCGATCAACGCGGCCCGGGTCCAGGCCCGCGAGCTGTACGGGGCGCAGTACGTGCCGGACGCGCCGCGGGTCTACACCAGCAAGGTGAAGAACGCCCAGGAGGCGCACGAGGCGATCCGCCCGGCCGGTGACCGCTTCCGCACCCCGCAGCAGGCCGCCCACGCCGGGCTGTCCGGCGACGAGCTGCGGCTGTACGAGCTGATCTGGAAGCGCACCGTCGCCTCCCAGATGAAGGACGCCACCGGGGAGTCGGTGTCGGTGCGGGTCAGCGGGCGCTCGTCAGCGGGCGAGGAGGCCGAGTTCGGCGCCTCCGGCAAGATCATCTCCTTCCACGGGTTCCTCAAGGCCTACGTGGAAGACGTCGAGGACGACGCCGAGCGGGACGACCGCGAGCGCCGGCTGCCGCCGCTGGCCGAGGGCGATCCGCTGACCGGTGAGCTGGAACCGGCCGAGCACGCGACCCGGCCGCCGGCCCGCTACACCGAGGCGAGCCTGGTCAAGGAGCTGGAAGACCGGGAGATCGGGCGGCCGTCCACCTACGCCTCGATCATCGGCACGATCCTCGACCGGGGGTATGTGTTCAAGAAGGGCACCGCGCTGGTCCCCTCCTTCCTGGCCTTCGCCGTGGTGAACCTGCTGGAGCGGCACTTCGCCCACCTGGTCGACTACGACTTCACCGCCCGGATGGAAGACGGGCTCGACGAGATCGCCCGCGGCGAGGCGGCGCGCGTGCCCTGGCTGCAGCGCTTCTACTTCGGCACCGACGGCGACCCAGCGCACCACGAGGAGGGCCTGAAGGAGCTGGTCAGCGACATCAGCGACATCGACGCACGGGACGTGAGCTCGTTCCCGCTGGCGGGCACCGACATCGTGGTGCGGGTCGGCCGGTACGGGCCGTACCTGGAGCGGGACGGCGAGCGGGTGAACGTGCCCGAGGGCACCGCGCCCGACGAGCTGACCCCCGAGCGGGCCGCCGAGCTGTTCGCCCAGCCCAGCGGCGACGTCGCGCTCGGCACCGACCCGGCCACCGGCCATCAGATCGTCGCCAAGAGCGGCCGGTTCGGCCCGTATGTGACCGAGGTGCTGCCCGAGGGCGAGGAGGCCAAGCCGCGCACGTCCTCGCTGCTGTCGTCGATGTCCCTGGACACGGTGACGCTCGATGACGCGCTGCGGCTGCTCACGCTGCCGCGGACCATCGGCGAACTCGACGGCGAGGCGGTCACGGCGCAGAACGGCCGGTACGGCCCCTACGTCAAGAAGGGCACCGACAGCCGCTCGCTGGACAGCGAGGAGCAGCTGTTCACCATCGGCCTGGCCGAGGCCAAGGAGCTGTTCGCGCAGCCGAAGGCCCGGGGCCGTGGCCGGGTGGCCGCGCCGCCCCTGCGTGAGCTCGGCGAGGACCCGGCCAGCAGCCGCCCGATCGTGATCAAGGACGGGCGGTTCGGCCCGTACGTCACCGACGGGGAGACCAACGCCTCGCTCCGCAAGGGCGACAACGTGGAGTCGGTGACCCTGCAGCGCGCGGTGGAGCTGCTCGCCGAGCGCCGCGCGGCCGGGCCGGCCAAGCCCCGCCGCCGTGCCGCCAGCGGGCCCAGGGCCGGGACCGGCCGTTCCGGGACGCGCTCCGGCGGCACCCGGCCCGCCAGCACCGCACGCCCCTAGCGCCTGCGCCGGCCGGTGCCGCCGCTCTCCGCTGGCCGCACCGCCCATGCGGGCAGCGGATATCGGCTAAATGGTTCCGATCATGACCCCTATAAGGGCATGGATCCGAACTGCCGTTCGTTATCCAGCGAGGACGTGGCGGGCCGGCAGGCGAGGCGGAGGCGGGACGGGCACGGTGCATATGTGGCAGATGGGCAGGACAAACACGGTGCGGAAAGCGGCGCTGGGGGCCTGCGGTGGATAACCTAGCGCCGTGAACTTCCGGTCGTCCCCCGCCAGCACCGCGAGCGTCAGCGTGCTGTCGATCCGGCCGTTCCGGCGGCTGTGGATCGCGACCTCGCTGTCGAGCCTGGGCGACTGGCTGAGCCTGGTGGCGCTGTCCACCCTGGCCTCGGATCTGGCGGGGCGGGGGGTGGCCGCGCAGAGCGCGGCTGTCGGCGGCGTCTGGCTGACCTCGCTGCTGCCCGCGCTGCTGCTGGGGCCGCTGGCCGGCGCGGTCGCCGACCGGCTGGACCGGCGGCTGAACATGATCGTCGGCGACATCCTGCGCGCCGCGCTCTACCTGTCGCTGGTGATCAACCTGTCGGTCGGCTTCGCGAACGAGCTCACCTGGATGTACGCGGTGCAGTTCGTCGCCTCCTGCGCCTCGCTGTTCTGGACCCCGGCCAAGGACGCCTCGGTGCCGAACCTGGTGCCCCCGGACAAGCTGGAGCAGGCCAACCAGTACAGCCTGCTGGGCACGTTCGGCCCCGCCCCGGTCGCCGGCCTGTTCTTCGGGCTGCTCGCCCTGGTCAGCCGCTCCTTCGGGTCGCTCTCGCCGTACCTCTCCACCAGCCAGGTCAACCTGGCGCTCTATTTCAACGCGGCCACCTTCATCGTCTCCGCGATCACCATCTACATGCTGCGGGAGATCCCCAAACGGCAGGTGAGCGAGCACATCTCGGCCCCCTCGGTGGCCAAGACCATCTGGGAGGGCTGGAAGTTCATCGGCCGCACCAAGGTGGTGCGCGGGATCGTCATCGGCATGATCGGCGCCTTCTCGGCCGGCGGGGTGGTGGTTGGCCTGGGCCCGTCGTACATCCAGAACACGCTCAACGGCGGCAGCGCCGGCTGGGGGATCACGTTCGCGGCGGTGTTCGGCGGGCTGGCGGCGGGCATGTTCCTCGGGCTGCGGATCCTGCGGGGCTTCAGCCGGCGCAGGCTGTTCGGCCTGTCCATCGTCGGCGCCGGGGTGACGCTCATCCTCATCGGGCTGATCCCCAGCCTGGTCGTGGTGGTGCTGCTGGTGATCCTGCTCGGCGCGTTCGCAGGCATCGCCTACGTCACCGGCTACACCATCGTCGGCAGCGAGGTGGACGACGCCACCCGGGGACGGACGTTCGCCTTCCTGCAGTCCGGCATCCGGGTCATCCTGTTCGCGGTGATCGCGATCGCGCCGTTCATCGCGGGCGGGTTCACCGCCCTGGTGCACGGCGCGACCGGGTCGTCCACGCTGCACATCGGCAACGTGGGCTACAACGCCATCGGCTACAACTTCGTGCTGATCCTGGCCTCGGTCATCGCCGTGTGGCTCGGGCTGGTCTCCTACCGGCAGATGGACGACCGCCGGGGGGTCCCGCTCCGCGACGACCTGCTGGCGGCGGTCCGCGGCGACCGGTTCGCGCCGGTGCCGGGGCACCCCAACGGCCAGGCGCACGCGCCCGGTCTGCCCACCGCCCGCCGCGGGCTGCTGATCGCCTTCGAGGGCGGCGAGGGCGCGGGCAAGACCACGCAGGCGCGGCTGCTCGCGATCTGGCTGCGTGAGCTGGGATATGACGTAGTCGCCACCCACGAGCCCGGGGCGACCAAGGTGGGGATGCGGCTGCGCGCGCTGCTGCTGGACACCGCACACACCGGGCTGTCCCCCCGGGCGGAGACACTCATGTACGCGGCCGACCGGGCCGAGCATGTGAGCACGGTGATCAGGCCCGCGCTGGAGCGGGGCGCGGTCGTGGTGACCGACCGCTTCACCGACTCGTCCATCGCCTACCAGGGACGGGGGCGGGACCAGGCGGTCAGCGAGATCGGCGAGCTGAACCGCTGGGCGACCGGCGGCCTGCAGCCCGACCTCACCGTCCTGCTCGACCTGCCGCCGGTGATGGGGCTGGTCCGGCGCGCCCCGTCCGCTGACCGGCTGGAGGCCGAGCCCGCCGAGTTCCACCAGCGGGTCAGGGAGGGCTTCCTGGCGCAGGCCCGGCAGGAGCCCGGCCGCTACCTGGTGCTCGACGCGACCCGCCCGCAGGACCAGCTCAGCCGGGAGATCCGGGACCGGATCCGCGACATGCTGCCCGACCCGGTACCGGCCTTCTCCGAGCACGACACCGGCAGCTTCCCGGCCATCGTCGACTGAGCGCCGCCAGCGATGCCTAACGAAACGGCGCCCGGCTCCCCGGCCCCTGGTGACGCTGTGCGTGGTGACCCGGATGCCGGTGGCGGCGTGTTCGCCGGGCTGGCCGGCCAGGACGAGGCCGTCGCGGAACTGCGCCGCGCGGCCGGTGCCGCCGCGGCCGTGCTGCGCGGCGAGCAGGCCACCGGGATGACCCACGCCTGGCTGTTCACCGGCCCGCCAGGCTCGGGGCGGTCCGTGGCGGCCCGCGCGTTCGCGGCCGCGCTGCTCTGCCCGTACGGCGGGTGCGGCCGGTGCCCGTCCTGCCACCAGGTGCGCGCCGGCACCCACGCCGACCTGCTGCTGGTGCGGCCGGACGGGCTCTCCTACGGGGTGCGGCTCACCCGCAGCCTGGTGCTGCGGGCGGCCGGGGCGCCGTCCGGCGGCCGGTGGCATGTGGTGGTGTTCGAGGATGCCGACCGGGCCACCGAACAGGCGGCCAACGCCCTGCTCAAGGCGATCGAGGAGCCCGCGCCCCGCACGGTCTGGCTGCTGTGCGCGCCGTCCGCGGAGGAGCTGGTGACCACGATCCGGTCCCGGTGCCGGCTGGTCACGTTGCGCACCCCGCCGTCGGCGGCGGTCGCCGGGGTGCTCACCGCCGACGGGGTGGATCCCGAGCGGGCACTGGCCGCGGCCCGCGCAGCGCAGGGGCACATCGGCCGGGCCCGCCGGCTCGCCACCGACCCGGAGGCGGCCCGCCGCCGCGACGAGGTGCTCGCGGTGCCCGCCCGCCTGACCGGTGTCGGCCAGGCGTTCGCCGCGGCCGCCGCGCTGGTGAAGTCGGCGGAGACGGAGGCGGCCGCGATCACCGACGAGCTGGACGTGCCCGAGCGGGAGGCGCTGCGGCGGGCGTTCGGCGAGGGATCGACCGGCAAGGGGGTGGCCAAGGCCGTCCGGGGGTCGGCCGGCGCCATGAAGGAACTGGAGGACCGGCAGAAGTCCCGTGCCACCCGGCTCAAGCGGGACGCGCTCGACCGGGCGCTGCTCGACCTGGCCGCGTTCTACCGGGACGTGCTGGCGGTCCAGCTGGGCGCGGGGGTCGAGCTGGCCAGTTCCGGCCACGAGCGCGACGTCCGGGAGCTGGCCGCGGCGAGCCGCCCGGAGACGACGGTCCGCCGGATCGGGGCCATCATGGCCTGCCGGGAGCGGCTGGAACTCAGCGTCGCGCCGCTGCTGGCGGTGGAGGAGATGACTCTGGCCCTGGCCGCCCCGGCGATCTGACCTGCCCACGCACCCAGCCGCACCGGGCGCCGCCCCTCCGGGGGTAGACGGGGCCTGCGGGGGGGAACGTACGCTGGGGCCGTGGGCATGATGATGGCTGTCAGTTTCGAGCGGTACGGGCGGCTGTATTACCTCGACCCCGGGCCCTACTCGCCCACCGTCGGGACCAAGGTGCTCGTGCCCACCGACAGCGGGCCGGAAGTGGCCGAATGCGTGTGGGCGCCGCAGTGGGTGGACGACGATGTGACCGGGCTGCCGGTGTGCGAGGGCATCGCCGCCGACGAGCACCTGAGCCGGGACGAGGGCAACCGGGCGAAACGCGCCCAGGCGCGGGTCACCGCCCGGCGGCTGATCCGCGATCACGGGCTGCCGATGAAGGTGATCGGCGTCGACTACACCGACGGGCCGCCGGTTTTCACCGTGTACTTCAGCGCGCCGCACCGGGTTGATTTCCGCGCTCTGGTCCGCGACATGGCTGGCCGCCTCGGCGGCCGGGTGGAGCTGCGGCAGATCGGCCCGCGGGACGAGGCCCGGCTGCAGGGCGGGATCGGGCCGTGCGGCCGCGACCTGTGCTGCTCCACCTTCCTCAAGGACTTCGAGCCGGTGTCGGTCCGGATGGCCAAGGACCAGGACCTGCCCGTCAACCCGCTGCGGATCGCCGGCGCCTGCGGTCGGCTGATGTGCTGCCTGAAGTACGAGCACCCGCTCTACCAGGACTTCCGCAGGGAGGCGCCTAAGATTGGCGAGGCGGTCGAGACCCCGGAAGGGCCGGGGGTCGTCACCGCGCACAACGTGCCTTCAGACAAGGTCGTGGTGAAGCTGACGGCGGACGGGAGCAAATGCGCCTGCCCCCGGGCGAGCGTGTGCGGGTCCCGGCAGGCCTACGAGGCGCGGTACGGCGAAGGCGGCGGCGACAGCGGCCCTGGCGGGGCGGCGGCTGACGGGGAGGGGTCCGGCGGGGCAGTGACCGGCGAGGCGGGATGAGGCGCCCGCTGGCGGTGGTGCCAGCGGGCGTGGTGGCGGCCGTCCTGCTCATCGCCGGGTGCACCGGTGGGCAGGCGGGCGGCCCGGTGGCCGGCCTGGCCTCCGGGCCGGCGGCCAGCGGCGGTGCCGCTGCCAGCCCGGCCGCCACCGGCCAGGGGCCCACCACCGTCGCGGGGTACTACGCGCAGAAACTGGCGTGGCGGCCCTGCGATCACGGCTTCCAGTGCGCGCGGCTGCTCGTGCCGTTCGACTACAGCCGTCCCGCCTGGCGGCGGTTCTCGCTGCCGGTGATCAAGCTGCCCGCCAGTGACCCGGCGCGCCGGATCGGGTCGCTGGTGCTCAACCCCGGCGGGCCCGGCGCCTCCGGGATCACCTACGCGCTGGAGGCCCGCAAGGTGGTGTCGGCCGCGGTGCTGGCCCGTTTCGACGTGGTCGGGTTCGACCCGCGCGGGGTCGCCGGCAGCGTGCCGGCCATCCAGTGCCTGACCGGGCCGCAGCTCGACAAGTACTTCGCCACCAGCGACGACCCGGTCAGCAAGGCCCAGCTCGCGACGGTCGTCGCGCAGTCCAAGCTGTTCGCCCGCGGTTGTGAGCAGCGCTCCGGCGCGCTGCTGCCCTACGTGGGCACCCGCAACGCTGCCCGCGACATGGACGTGCTGCGCGCCGCGCTCGGCGACGCCAAGCTGACCTATCTCGGCAAGTCGTACGGCACCTACCTCGGCGCCTGGTACGCGCAGCTGTTCCCCTCCCACGTGCGGGCCCTGGTGCTGGACGGCGCGGTCGACCCCGACGAGTCCGCGTTCAGCATGAACATCGTCCAGGCACAGGGATTCGAGGTGGCGCTGCGGTCCTTCACCGCCAACTGCGTGCGGCTCCAGGGCTGCCCGCTGGGCAACGGGACGGTGGGCGCGGGGATCGCCCGGCTGCAGGGGCTGCTGAACCGGACCGCGAGCCAGCCGCTGACCAGCCGGATCGCCGGGCAGCCGGCCGACTCGGCGATGCTGCTGAGCGGGGTGGCGTTCTCGCTGTACAGCAAGTCGTTCTGGCAGTACCTGCGGGCCGGGCTGGCCGACGCGTTCGCAGGCAACGGGACGCTGATGGTGCTGCTTGCCGACTCGCTGACCGAGCGTTCACCGGGCGGGCAGTACACCAACCTGATGGACGCGTTCATGGCCGTGAGCTGCATCGACCGGCCGTGGCCGCGGTCGCTCACGGCATGGAGCCAGGCGGCCGCCGCTGCCGCGAAGGCGGCGCCGCAGTTCGGCGCGGCGAACATGTGGGGCAGCCTGCCCTGCGCGTTCTGGCCGGTGCCCGCGGCCCCCACGGTGCCACTGCGGGCGGCCGGGGCGCCGCCGATCCTGGTGGTGGGGACGACCCGGGACCCGGCCACGCCGTTCCGGTGGGCGCAGGCGCTCGCGCGGGACCTGAAGTCCGGGGTCCTGCTGGGCTGGAACGGGGACGGGCACACGGCCTACCTGGAGGGCAGCAGCTGTGTGGACACGGCCGTTGACCGGTACCTGATCAGCCTGGCCACACCCCGCAGCGGCACCATCTGCCCGTAGGTTCCCCGGGGCGGGAGGGCGGTTGTGACGCGATCCACCGCCTGACCGGGCAGCCCCGGCGACCGGTAGACTCGTTCCGCCGCCGCCCC
>DATIXO010000039.1:0-2022 GCA_035518495.1 Streptosporangiaceae bacterium | reverse complement strand
CCCGCGCAGGAACCAGGCCGCCATCGCGCCTCCTTCGCTCAGCGGGCGGTGCCCGCGACCGTCAGCCAGAAGCTGGCTTCGATGATCGGAATGTCGGTGAACACGTTTCGTGACCGGCAGGCGTCGTCGAAGCCCCGCCAGTTACGCACTGCGGCCGGCCGCAGCCGCGCGCGGGTGATCCGGCCCGCGTCGTCCAGCTCGACCCAGGCGAGCGACTCGCCGCGGGACGACTCTGCCCAGCCGAGGCCGGATCCTGCCGGTGCCGCCGGGGCCGCGATCCCGGTGGCCCCCCGCCGAACAGGTAGCGGTGCCCGAACGCCGCCGCGTTGACCCGCAGCAGCTGCTCCAGCGCGATCTCGGCGGCGGACTGGCCCACCGACAGCCCGGTGGTCTGGCACAGCGCCGCCACCGCCGCGGCATGGTTGTACAGCCACTCAAGCTCCAGGCCGTCGGAGGCGAACATGTCGGCCAGCCGGGCGCCCGGGGCAGCGGCGAGCAGGTGCACGACGGCTTCGAGGTCTGGCCCGGGGATCTGGGCCGTGATGACGTCGCCGTCGTCACGGATCGCCGCTTGCCGCGCGACCAGGGCAATCTCTTCGAGGATGCCTCGAGCGCCGGCTTGCACGGCCGTCACGAGATCACCGCGATCGCGTGCCGGATGACCGTGTTCAGGCCACCCGGAATCCACAGCCCGAGGATCAGCACGACGGCCAGCCCGGCGACCAGCGGTGCCACGGCCGCGAGCAGGGCGACGTGGTCCGGATACGGCTGCCGGACGACCGGCGCGGCGCCCGTCGTGGTCGCTGCCGCCGCCTCACCGGTCCCGTGATCCGCCGCCCGGCCTGGCCCGGGATGCACCGCGGCGCCGGTCGCCATGCTGGTCGTGGTACGGGCGAAGGCCACGAACGCGATCGCCAGCAGGGCCAGCAGCAACAGCGGCAGCACCGGGCTGGCGCTCGCGAATCCGGCCCGCCCGATCGTCAGCTCGGACAGGAACAGCCCGAACGGCGGTGAGCCGAGCACGGCCAGCGACCCGAGCACCAGCACGCCGCCGGTGAGCGGCGCCGCCGCGAGCAGCCCCCGGACGCCGTCGGCTTCCCGGGTGTGGTAGCGCAACACGATGTCGCCGCTGGTCAGGAACAGCACCGCCTTGGCGATCGCGTGGTTGAGCGTGTGCTGCAGCGCCCCGTACAAGCCGAGTATGCCGCCGAACCCGAGCGCCACCGCGATGATGCCCATGTGCTCGACCGACGAGTACGCGAACAGCCGCTTGAAGTTACCCCGGCGGACCATGAACGCCGCACCGATGATGATCGAGGCGAAGCCGAGCGTCAGCAGCACCCCGCGGGGGTAGGCGTCACCGAGCCCGGCCTTGGCGGTCGCCAGGAACCGGATGATCGCGTACATGCCGGTATTGAGCAGCGCCGCGGACAGCATCGCGCTGGCAGGACTCGGCGCCTCGGCGTGCGCATCGGGCAGCCAGGTGTGCGCCGCAGGCTCTGCGGGGCCAGCGCGTGCGCGTGCGCGTTCGCGAACAGGTACGGCCAGGTGAGACGCAGGTTCGAGGTGAGCCGCAGGCCGCTGGCCGAATAGAACAAATACAGTGTGCCCGCCAGGGCGATGGTGACGCCGAACGAGCTGATAATCACGTACTTCCAGGCGGCCTCCAGCGACCGGGCGCGCCCCTCCAGGCCCACCAGCGCCGCGCTTGCCAGCGTGCTTCCCTCCAGCAGCACGAACAGCAGGCCCAGGTTGCCGGTCTCCAGCGAGGCGAGCATCAGCGCCGCGAACAGGCCGAAGAAGGCGAAATACAGCCGCACCTGGAAGCCGCTCAGCGCCCCGCTGGCTTCTTCGGCGGCCAGGTAGCCGGCCGACCCCCCGGCGGCGAGCAGCACCCCGGCGCTCACCGTGAGGAGGAAGAATCCGCTGAGCGAGTCCACGTACAGGAAACCGCCCCAGCCTTCCAGTACCCCATGCCGCAGGCCGGTGGCCAGCATGGTGATCGCCGCCGCCAGCGCTACG
>DATIXO010000038.1:0-5275 GCA_035518495.1 Streptosporangiaceae bacterium | reverse complement strand
GCCGCAACTCGTCACCGTCACCGGATAGGCGGCCTGTGTCTTAGCCGAGGACGTGGATGAAGATCCACCGGAGGATCCGCAGGCGGCCAGTGTCGTGCAGGCGGCGAGCAGCGCTATGGAGAGTGCGCTCAAGCGGGCGGCACGGCTGCGAGTCCGGTGAGGCGGTGCGAGCCGCACGGTGTCTCCTTTCAGCTGCCGGTGGTATCCGGCGGTTCTTTGGTGGGCGTGTTAGCCGGGGGTATGCGGCGGGGGATCAGGTGCGGGGTGCCGGTCTCGGGATGAGCGATGACCAGGACCTCTGTGCCGTAGGCGGCGCGCACGGTGGCGGCCGTGAGCACGTCGTCCGGCGGCCCGCCGGCGACGAGTTGCCCGCCGGCGATCAGGTGCACGGTGTCGCAGAACAGCGCGGCCAGGCTGATGTCATGAATGGCGGCCAGGACCGTGACGCCGAGACCGGCGATAAGCTCCAGGATTTCGACCTGATAGCGGATGTCGAGGTGGTTGGTGGGCTCGTCGAGAATCAGGTGGTCGGCGCCCTGGGCGAGCGCCAGCGCGATCAGGACCCGCTGTTTCTCACCGCCAGAGAGGGTGTTGAACCCGCGATGGGCCAGGTGCTGGCAGCCGGTCCGCTCGATGGCCTGGTCGGTCATGGCCCGGTCGGTGTCGTCGTCGCGGCCGAACGCGCGCTTGTGCGGGGTTCTGCCGATCATGACCAGTTCGGCCACGGTGAAGTCGAACTCGAGGGTGAATTCCTGGGCAACCACGGCGATCCGCCGGGCCGCGTCCCGCGGTGGCAGCGCCAGCGCGTCCTGCCCGTCCACCAGCACCTGGCCGGCCGAGGGCCGGTGCGCCCGGTAGATGGCCTTGAGGATGGTGGACTTCCCGCTGCCGTTCGGGCCCAGCAGCCCGGCGAAGCTCCCGTCAGGAACGGCGAAGTCGATGCCGGTGACGATGCGGCGGCCCGCGATGTCCACGCTCAGGTCACGCAGCTCCAGGCTCATCCTGCTGCCCCGTACAAATAGGGCCGGCGCCGGATGAGCACGATCAGGACCGGTGCGCCGATGAACGCGGTGATCACGCCGATCGGCATCTCCTGCGGCGCGACGATCACCCGGGCCAGCAGATCGCCCAGCACCATGAACGAGGCGCCGAACAGCATCCCCACTGGCAGCACCCGGCGGTGCTCCGACCCGACCATCAGCCGGACGATGTGCGGGACCACCAAGCCCACGAACCCGATCACGCCGCTGACCGCAACCGCGACCCCGGCCATAAGCGAGGTGACCAGAAACAAGTTCCGGCGCAGCCTGCGGACATCGACGCCCATTGACGCGGCCGGCTCGCCGCCCATGGCCAGCGCGTTCAGCGTCCCGCCCTGGGCCATCAGGTAGATCATGGCGGCCGCCAGGGCCAGCGCCGGGATCGGCAGCTGATCCCAGCTGGCCAGCCCGAACGACCCCAGCAGCCAGAACAGCACCGACTGGGTGGCCTGCGGATTTCCGCGGAAGATCAGGAAGCTGGTCACCGACTCGAACAGCGCGGACAGGACCACGCCGCACAAGATCAGCTGGGTGGGAGCCAGCCCGTGCCCGCTGTGCGATACCGCGAACACCACGGCCATCGCGGCCAGGGCGCCCAGGATGCTGCCCGCCGAGATCGCCCACACGCCCAGCGAGGCGAACGCCCCGAGCAGCAGCACCGCGGTGGCTCCCACGCTGGCGCCCGATGACACCCCGAGCAGGAACGGGTCGGCGAGGGCGTTGCGGACCAGGACCTGCACTACCGATCCCGCCGTGGTCAGGGCCGCGCCGACCAGCGCCGCGAGCAGTACCCGCGGCACCCGGATCTGCCAGACGATGGTCTCCGTCACGGTGTCATCCGGCCGGCCGGTGATCTGCCCGGCGATGACGTGCCAGACCTCGGCCGGGCTCAGCGCCACCGACCCGACCCCGACGCCCAGCGTCATGGTCGCCACCAGCAGCACACCGCAGACGCCGAGGACGAAGGCCAGCGGTACCCGCTCGCCCGCGCGCGGCCGCAGCCTCGCCCGCGCCAGCTGCATAGCTCATCCTCCGGACTTCGGAGGATGAAGAGAGCCCGCTGGCACCACCTGCCAGGTGCCGCGCGAACCGCCCTTCATCCGAGGACTGGCATTCGCCGACGAGCCAGGCCAGGCGACCGGACTCGTCCCCGAAGGGGCTTTACCGTTGCGAGACAGTGCCGGGATCGCACCGGACTTCGCTGGACTGGCTGCCGTCCCGGGACCGGCCCAGGACAGTACGGACGCTACAAGCCTGCCAGCTCATCGTCAAGGCTGATCAGATGATCAGCTATTAGCCGTGGCCCTGACCGGAAGGGTGGTAATCTCACTTGTCTTCTCGTGCCGTAGCCGCGGGCCGGGCCGGCATTTGCTGGCGAGGTGGAACGGTGTGGTCCTCATCCGCCGGTCCGGGCTTCACAGGTGCTCGGTGGAGGTCTTGTCAGTCAGGGCCTTGTCCATGGCGCGCACCTCGGCCAGCATCCAGGACTGGTAGTCGTAGCCAAGGGTGGGCATCGTCTCGTACACGCCGACCACCGGGATGCCGTTGGCGTGCGCCAGGTTGATGTAGGACTCGGTCAGCGAGTCGGTGACCTGCTGGTTGTAGAGGAAGATCTTGACCTTGTGGCCGGTGAACAGGGACCTCTGCACGGCGACGTCCTGGGCCGAGGGGTCAGTGCCGTTCATGACGTCGGCCTGGAACGTCCAGGGGGTCATGTTGTTCGTGCCCGCGGCCTGCAGCATGTAGTCGGCGACCGGTTCGGTGGTCGCCACCGCGGTGCCCGGGTACTTGGTCTTGAACTGGGCGAGGGCCTGGTTCCACGGGGCGAGGCTGGCGGTGAACTTGGCCGCGTTCGCCTTGAAGTAGGCCGCGTGGGCGGGTTCGATCGCGGCGAGGCGGCCGGCGATGGCGGTGGCCACGGCGGGCATGGTGGCCGGCTTGTACCACAGGTGCGGGTTGGGCGTGCTGTCGGGCAGGCCGAGCAGGTGCTGCACGTTGATGACCGTGCGGCCGGGATCCGGGGCCGCGGTCTCGAGGCTGGTGATCCAGTCGTCGTAGCCGGCGCCGTTCTGCACGATGAGCTTGGCCTGGCTGATTTCGCGGGCGACGGACGGGCTGGCCTGGAACGTGTGGGGATCGGTGTTCGGGTTGCTCAGGATCGCCTCGGCGTGCACGTACGTGCCGCCGACCTGGCCGATGACGTCGGCGTATTCGTTCTCGGCGCCGATGGCGGTGATGGTGCCGCTGTCGGCGGAGGCGGCGCTGCCGCCTGCCGCCGACGCGGAAGATGATGAGCATCCGCTCGCTAGCATGATCGCTGCCAGCGGCAGGGCGGCGGAGGCGGCGCTGACGCGGATTCGCATGTCCTGGGCTCCCGATCTGGCGGACGCGCCGCCGGCGGCGCGCGAGGTTTAGATGAGTAAGATTACGATAATCATTCTCATTAAGTCAGGGCAAGCCGGTTGACGCCCGGATGGTGGCTAGCCGGCAGGTGCACGCAGATCGGCACGTTCAGGGAGGCCGGATGCCGTGCCAGGGCACGGTTCGTTCCACCAGGCAGCCAAGGCTGTGGCGGCGGTCTTGCCGACACTGCCCGGCTTCCGCAGCGCGCCGCAGATCCACGCCGCGCTGCGCGGTGCCGGCGAACGGATCGGCCTCGCTACGGTGTACCGGCAGCTGCGCTTCCTGGCCGGGCAGGGCGGCGTGGACACGATCCGCGGCGCCAGCGGTGAATTGCTTTACCGTCACCGCCGGGTCAGCGCGCCGCACTACCATCTCGCTTGCCGTACCTGCGGGGTCAGCGTAGAGCTCGATGCCAGCGAGGTCCGGCGGTGGGCCGAGCGTGTCGCCGCGCAGGCCGGTTTCACCAGCGTTGCCGGTACCGTCCAGCTGTCCGGCCTGTGCCCCGTGCACGCGGGCAGGGTAACCGATGAAACCCCTGCCTCGGCAGGCGGGTGAGGTGGCGGCACGGCCCTTCGGATGCCGGCGGGTCCTCAGCGAATGAGCTTCACGTCGAGCCGGAGGCGCGGGGCGAGAAGCGCCTCGTCCAGGTCGCCGAACGCCAGCCATTCCGCGGCCGCGGCAGCGTCCGCGTCGGTCAGTACCGGGCCGACGCCGATCGCTGTCCCGCTCGGCCGCCTGTTGACGTCACACGGCTGTACCAGCAGGTACGCGCCGCTGTCATGGCCTGGCCCCCGGCAGCGGGGGGCGTGCAGCAGGCATCCCGCGCTGATCAGTACGCCATGCGGGCAGCGCCGCGTGGCCGCGCGCAGCAGCGGCACCAGCCTCCGGGTGGTACCAGCACACGGGCCCGATCGGCAGACGGCCGCGTGAAAAGGATGATCATTCACCATCTGCTCCCTGGCCGACACGCATGGCTCCTTCCCCGGGCCGGGTAGCGGCCCCCGCGGGTGAAATCGAGGGCTGGGCATCACCTGACAGCTGCCCCGCCGGGCAGGTCGCTCGAAGATGCCGTGACCGGCTGGATCAGCAGTTGACCAGTTCTGGCCGCTGGTTGAGGATCTGCGCCCGGGCGGTGGTGAACTCGGTGTATGCCTCGGCGGCATCGGGGCGGAAGACCGCGGCCCGGTGGCAGTTCTGGAACGCGAGCCGGACCCCGAAGTGCCGCTCGATGGTGGCGCGCATCGCGTCGCTGGCCATCAGCCGCAGCAGCTGGCCGCGGGCCGCCTCGTCGGGCGGCGGGACCTGGTTGCCGGCGAACTCGCCGTCCCCGGCGTCCAGCTCGGCGAGCAGGCTGCCGATCACGCCCCACGCGTACGGCAGCGACCCGCGGATGCAGTCGATGAACGCGGCGTCGTCCACCTCGCCGCGGCGCGCCTGGTCAAGCAGGTCCGCCGGAACGGTCAGCGACATGTCCGTCTCCCTTTCTTCCTGGCCGCCCGGAAGCGGCTCGGCGTATGTAGGTACCGTGCTCATCTTCGCATGAAAATGATAATCATTCCAGCATCGTGCGCAATGACTGGCCGGGAGGACATGCCGGAGACGGGCTGAGCGCAGAAGGGAATGGATGAAGATCACGTTCGCGGTAAGGGTGGCAGCGGGAAGACCCGCCGGGGCCGCGGGTCCCGGCCTCTGCGGCTTGGCGGCTCCGAGCCGGTCCGCGCCCTGGCCGCGGCCACCGGTGCGGCGCCCGCCTCCTGGCGAGATCAGGGTGATCTCGCCGCACGACTCGACGACGTGACCCCACCCCGCGCGACCGCTACGGCTTCGCCCTC
>DATIXO010000037.1:0-17065 GCA_035518495.1 Streptosporangiaceae bacterium | reverse complement strand
TGCGGGCGGGACAAGAAAAGCTCCTCGGACTGTGGCGTCGTTCGCGTGCGTCAGTGGGCCAGCAGTCGCTAGAGCATGCATCCACGGTACCAGGCACCCGCGTGCTCACCCGGCCTGGCCTCGGCGGGGCGGGCGCCGGAGCCAGCATCGCCGCCGGGCCGGCCGCGATCGGCGCGCGGCGCGCGCTGGAGTGAGCCCCGCGGGTGAGCCGGGCCGGTAACTGATGTGACGGGACCGGGCAAAGTCGGGGAGCATAGGCGCATGCCAACGCAGTTCGATCCCCCCTCGGGGACCCGTGACTTCCTTGCCCGCGAGTTCGAGACCCGGGAGCGCGCCTTCGCCGTCATCCGGTCGGTGTTCTCCCGCTACGGATTCGAGCCGCTCGCCACCCCGGCGTTCGAGCGGCTCGATGTGCTCCTGGGCAAGTACGGGGAGGAGGCCGACAAGCTCGTCTTCAAGATCTTGCGCCGCGGCGAGCACGAGGGGACCGGCGAGGCCGACCTGGCCCTGCGTTATGACCTCACGGTGCCGCTGGCGCGGGTGGCCGCCGCCTATGGCAGCCAGCTGCCGGTTCCCTACAAGCGCTATGCCATGGGGCCGGTCTGGCGCGCGGACCGGCCGGGCCGGGGCCGCTACCGCGAGTTCACCCAGTGCGACCTGGACACCCTCGGCTCCAGCTCGGTACTGGCCGACGCGGAAGTCATCTGCGCGGTGCACGACGCGATCGCGGGACTGGGGATCGGCGGCTTCTGTTTCCTGCTCAACTCCCGTCGCGTGCTGGCCGGCCTGCTGGAGGTGTTCGGCGTCCCCGCCCCGCTGGGGCCGGGTGTCCTGATCACCCTCGACAAGCTGGACAAGCTCACGCCGGCCGAGGTCACCGCCGAGCTCACCGGCCGCGGGCTGCCGGAGGCAAGCGCCGCCGAGCTGGTGACCGCGATGACCGGGGCCGGTGCGGCAGAACGGATCAGGGCAGCGCTCAAGTCGAGCGAGGAAGGCTCCGCCGGGCTGGACGAGATCGACTCCGTGCTGTCGCTGCTCGCCGGGCAGGTGCCGGACGGGCGGGTGGTGTTCACCCCCCGGATGGTGCGCGGCCTGAGCTACTACACCGGGACGATCTGGGAGGTGTCGGCGGAAGGGCTGCCGGCCTCGATCGCCTCCGGCGGCCGCTACGACCACCTGATCGAGCAGCTCGGCGGGCCGGATGTGCCAGCGACCGGGGGCTCGCTCGGCGTCGAGCGCATGCTCCTGCTGCTGCCCGACGGCGAGGAGGGGCACCGCCGGCTGGACGTGGCGGTCACGGTCATGGGCCAGCAGTACGCGGCGCGCAGCTTCGCGTTCGCTGCGGCGGCCCGGTCGGCCGGCCTGCGCGCCAGCGTCTACCTGGGCGCTTCCGGCAAGCTCGGCCGCCAGCTCAGGTGGGCCAGCGACCAGGGGGCCCGGTGGTCGCTGATCTACGGCGGCGCCGAGGAGGAAGCCGGCACCGTCACCGTCCGGGACATGGCCACCGGCGAGCAGGCCGCCGTCCCGGCCAGCGAGCTGAGCGGGCACCTGGCCCGGCTGGCCCACGACGCCCAGGCCGGCTAGCACACGGGCCAGCCAGGAACATGGGCCAGCCAGGAACACGGGCCAGCCAGGAACACGGGCCAGCCAGGACGGCCGCCAGGGCTACCGCCCCGGTCACCGGGGCAGCGAGACGGCCCGCACCGTCCGGCTGACGCCATAACCGGCCGGCAGCAGCACCCACCCGCTGGCCAGGCGGTAGATCACCTGGCGGCTGTAGTAGCCGGTCAGGGCGTGCGGGTCGGCGCGGAGCCGGCTGGCGTAGCGCAGCACCGCGTCGACATACCGCCAGCTCGGGTTGTACGCGTACAAGGCGGAACCGATGCTGCTGGCGTGCCCGGCCCGGGTGACGCGGCCGCTACCTGACCAGGAACGTGCTCAGGCCCTCTGGCGGCTCGGCCTGCACGGCAACGCCTGCCACCACGGCCAGCGAAGGGCCGCGGCGCGCCCACTCCAGCAGGCGGTCAACGTCCTCGGGCCGGCCCTCGAAGACCGCCTCTACCCGGCCGTCGGGAAGGTTGCGCACCCATCCGCTCACGCCGTGCTCGGCCGCCATCCGCCGGCAGGTATCGCGGAAGAAGACGCCCTGAACCCGGCCGGAGACCAGGATCCGGTAGCGGACCACGGCCAGGTGCTACGGCAAGGCGGCCGTGACAGGCCCGTCGTACGGTCCTGGCCTGCGCAGCAGCCACTGCCAGAAGGTGCGCCGTGGCGGCCGTGCCACGATGCTGCCCCCGCGCGCCTCGCCCGATACCTCCACTCTCAGGATCACCGGCCGCTTCGGGCCGTGGTTAGGCCGGATCTTGATGCTGCTGCCCCGCAGCGCCACGTCATCGGCGTCGACCTCGATGCCGGGCTTGGTCACCAGGCGGAGGTTCCCGCCCCGCACCTCGGCCTCGATCAGCAGCCTGGGCCCGGTGATCACTGCCTGGGTGAAATCGAGCTTGACCGAGCCACCGACCGCGTGGATCTGCATCCGCTGCGGCACCACCCAGCCGCCGGTCCGGGCCGCGTTGCTGCCCCGGCAGTCGATCCGGACCAGGTCCTTGGCCTCCGGCGCGGCCCCGCCCGGCCAGTCAGCCGCCGCGGGCAGGTCAGCGGTCAGCACCGCCAGCTCGCCGTTGGTGCGGGCGGTCAGCGCCTTCTCCAGGCGCTCGTCGAGCTCCTCCGCGGTCAGCCGCCCGTCGCCGGCCGCGACGCGCAGGATCTCGGCGACCCGGTCCCTGTCCTCGTGCGAGGCGCGCAATTCGGGCCTGGCCCCTTCGCCCGGCCCGTCTGCGGCGGGGGACAGCTCACCAGTCATGGCCACATCCTGTAAGTCATCGCATGGGCCCGCAACACCGGCTGCATCCCGGACGCTGGCCAGCCCGGCCCGCGCGCAGCGCGTCAGCCGGTCATGCCCGCCTCGGCGGGTCGCACGCCGGGGCCGGCCATCAGCGGGTCGGTGCACTCGAAGCTGTGCCAGGTGGTCGCGCCGAGCACGCCGGCGAGATGGCGCTCCACCGCTCCCACCATGTCCATGACGGTGACCGTGCGGCCGGTCTCGGTGGAAAGGCTGGTCACGCCCGCGTCCCGGATGCCGCAGGGCACGATGCGGTCGAACCAGCTGAGGTCGCAGTCGCAGTTGAGGGCGAAACCGTGCATCGTGACCCCGCGTGCCACCCGGATGCCGATCGCCGCCACCTTGCGGTCGAGCGTGCTGCCGGGACCGCGGCCGCCGGTGAGCCACACCCCGCTGCGGCCCTCCACCCGGGTGGTGGCCACCCCGGCGTCCGCGCAGGCCCGGATCAGCGCCTCCTCGATGGCCCGCACGTAGGCGATCACGTCGACCGGTTCGGCGAGCGTGACGATCGGGTAGCCCACGAGCTGGCCCGGCCCGTGCCAGGTGATCTTGCCGCCGCGGTCCACGTCGATCACTGGGATGCCCGGGTCGGTGAGCGGGCGGTCGAGCTGGCTGGTCCGCCGTCCGGCCGTGTAGACGGGCTTGTGCTCCAGCATCAGGCATGTGTCGGGAATCTCCCCGCCCACCCGCCGCTCGTGCAGGCGCTGCTGCAGATCCCAGCCATCGAGATAGGGAACCGCGTTGGGGCCGAAACCTGCCCGGGCAAAAATGAGCTCGCCGTTCACGCCGTCAGCTTATCGCCGGACGGTACCCAGGCCGCGCGGCGTTGGGCCGGCTGGCCGGCCCGGCCGGCAGGAAGCCCCCGGCTGGATCTTTGCCGCCGCCCAGGACGGGGGATGACACCAGAAAGCCCAGGGCGGGCCCACAAGCGCCGTGAGGGAGGTTGGGCGATGCTGGATGAGGCTGAGCTCGCGCGGATGAGCCCGCACGAGCGCGCCAGGCTTGCCCGCATCCTGGCCGCGATGGACGGCCCGCGGCCGGCCCATCCCCCCGTTACCTGGCAGCGCCGGCTCCTGATCGGGGCCGCGCTGGCATGCGCGCTCACGCTGGCGGGATGGATCGGCGTGCTCGCGGTCACCCTGCCCCTGCGCTACCGGGCCGGCGGCTGGAGCGCCGCCTGGGTGGGCTTCGACGTGGTGCTGTTCCTCGCCTTCGCGGCCACCGCCTGGGCGGCGTGGCGCCGCCGCCAGGTGCTCATCCTGTGCCTGGTGGTGCTGGCGACCCTGCTGGTGTGCGACGCGTGGTTCGATACCACGCTGGACTACGCCACCGGCGGCTTCACGTTCAGCCTGCTGCTGGCCCTGCTGATCGAGCTCCCGCTGGCGGCGATGGCGCTGGTCGGCGCGCGCCGGCTGCTGCGGCTCACGTTCCGGCGGCTCGACGCGCTGAAGGGCGACTCCGGGCCGCTGCCCGCGTTCTGGAAGGTGCCGCTGTTCGGCGACTACTCGGCCGGCGACGGCTACCGCGACCTGTTCCGGCGCCGCCGGCCGGGCCTGAGGCCGCGAGCACCGGAGGCCCGCGACCGGGCAGTGCAGGGGCAGGACGCCTGAGATCCGCCCGCGCCCAGGCAGTCAGCGCGGCGGTGGGCAGCCCGGCGTGGCTCCCGCGGCCGCCCTAGGCTGGGCGGCCCGCCAGTTCCGCCGCCAGTGCCCCGGGCAGGTCGGGGAACCGGAACTGGTAGCCGGCGGCTTCCAGGCGCCGCGGCATCACCCGCGCGCTGGCGAGCAGGTCGCTGGTGACCTCGCCGAGCGCCAGCTTGAGCGCCTGCCCCGGCAGGAACAGCAGCCCGGGACGGTGCACCGCCGCGGCCAGGGCGGCGGTGAAATCGGCGTTGGTGACCGGGTGCGGCGTGGTGAGGTTCACCGGCCCCGAGATGTCCGGCCGGGCGAGCAGGAAGCCCACGATCGCGGTGTAGTCCGCCAGCGTGATCCAGCTCATCACCTGCGTGCCCGTTCCCAGCCGGGCGCCCAGCCCGAGCCGGAACGGCGGCAGGACCCGTGCCAGGACCCCGCCGCGCCGGGACATCACGACGCCGGAGCGCATCGTGACCACCCGGGTCCCGGCCGCCTCGGCCTGCCGGGCCGCGGCCTCCCACTCCGTGACCACGCCAGGCAGGAAGCCAACGCCAGCGGGAGAGGACTCGTCCACCTCCCGCCCGCCGGTGTCCCCGTACCAGCCGATAGCCGAGGCTGACAGCAAAACGGGCGGCGGTGTGCTCGCCGCCGCCAGCGCGCCGACCAGTGCCCGGGTACCCCGGACCCGGCTCTGCCGGATCTCTTCCTTGTAGGCGGCGGTCCAGCGGCGCCCCGCCACGTTGGCGCCGGCCAGGTGGATGACGGCGTCGAGGCCGTCCAGGGCGCCGCGGGCGAGCCCGCCCGCGGGCGCGAGCGGATCCCAGGCGATCTCGTCGCCGCTGGCCGGCACCTGGCGGACCAGCCGGACCACCTGATGGCCGCTGGCGCGCAGGGCAGCCACCAGGGCGGTCCCGATCAGGCCCGATGCCCCGGTGACCGCGATCCTCTGCGCCCCCATGGCAGGCTCCTCGCCGCCTCGCCTCGCCGCCTCGCCTCGCCTCGCCGGCTGCCGGAGCGTCCCCCGCGCGCCAGCGGCCAGCCCGTCAGAGCCCGAGCTCGGCCTCGAAGGCGCCTTCCTCCAGCCGGTCCTTCACGGTGACCAGGAACCGGGCGGCGTCGGCGCCGTCCACCAGCCGGTGATCGTAGGTGAGCGCCAGGTAGACCATGGAGCGCACGGTGATCACCTCGCCGAGCGCGGGATCCTCCACGACCACCGGCCGCTTCACCACCGCACCGGTGCCCAGGATCGCCACCTGCGGCTGGTTGATGATCGGGGTGTCGAACAGGGCCCCCCGGCTGCCGGTGTTGGTCAGCGTGAACGTGCCGCCAGCCAGGTCATCGGGGCTGACCTGGCCAGCCCTCGTCCGCTCCGCCAGGTCGGCGATCTTCCTTGCCAGGCCGCCGATGTTGAGGTCGCCGGCGTTCTGGATGACGGGCACCATCAGCCCCCGCTCGGTGTCCACCGCGATGCCGAGGTGCTCGGCGTCGTGGTAGATCACCTGGCCTGCCTCGGTGTCGATGAGCGCGTTCAGCCGCGGGTGGACCTTCAGCGCCTCCACGGTGGCGAGCGCGAAGAAGGGCAGGAAGGACAGCTTGACACCCTCGCGGGCCTCGAAGTCGGCCTTGGCGCGCTCCCGCAGCCGGGCGATCAGCGTGACATCGGCCTCGACGACGGTGGTCAGCTGCGCTGAGGTCTGCAGCGACTCCACCATGCGCCGGGCGATGAGCTGGCGGGCCCGCGACATGCGCTCGGTGGTGCCGCGCATGGTGGAGGGGATGACAGCCTTCGCTGCCGGGGCGGCGGCGGGCGCGGGCGGCGCGGCGGCGGCAGGTGAGGTGGCAGCGGGCGCGGCGGCCGCAGGAGCAGCCGCGGACGGGGCCACGGCAGCCGGGGCGGCGGGCGCCGCCTCCCGCCCGGCCCTGGCGGCTTCGAGAACGTCCTGCTTGCGGATGCGGCCGCCGACGCCGGTGCCGGTCACGGTGGCCAGGTCCACCGCGTGCTCGGCCGCGAGCTTGCGGACGAGCGGCGTGACATAAGGACCGTCGGCCGCTGACGGCAGCGTCATGGCCGCCGCTTCCCCGGCCGGCGGCGCAGCAGGCGGCGCCTGCCCGGCGGCGGGGGCGGTTGGCGGCGGTGCTGACGAGGCCGGTGGGGCGGCGTCCGCGGCGGGTGTGAGCACCGCCGCGTCCGCGGGCCCTGACCCATCCGCTGCGGGCGCAACCGCGGGCGGGACCTGCTCGGCAACGGGGGCCTGCTCGGCAACGGGCGGCTGTTCGGCAACGGGGGCCTGCTCGGCGGCGGGCGCGGCGAGCGTGACCTGCTCCGCGTCGGGCACGGCAGCCGGGGCCTGCTCGGCGGGAGGCGCGGCGGGCGGGACCTGATCCGCCGGCACGGACGCGACCACGGTCGGGGCGTAACCGGCGGGCTCGTAACCGGGCGCGGGCCCGGCGGCCGCCGGGGCCACTGGCGCGAACTCCTGAGCGGCCGGGGCCTGCGGGTACTCGGGCGCGGCCTCGGCCGGGGGCGCCTGTTCCGGAGCGGCCTCGGCGGGCGGGGCGGGCGCCGCTGCTGCCCCGTCCGCGCTCTCGTCGATCACCGCCAGCTCCGCGCCGACGGCGACGGTCTCGTCCTCGGCGACCGTGATGCCGCGCAGGATCCCCGACACCGGCGAGGGGATCTCGGTGTCGACCTTGTCCGTGGAGACCTCGAGGAGCGGCTCGTCCGCCTCCACCCGCTCACCCTCCTTCTTGAGCCAGCGCGTGACGGTGCCTTCGGTGACGCTCTCGCCCAGCTGGGGCATGGATACGGAGACCGACATGACTTAGCTGACTCCTTCGTTATCCGGCATTGGTGGCTGTCCGGCGGCGGGCTTCCTCCTGAGCATGTTCCCGGTCACGCGTGCACGTGGAGGGGCTTTCCGGCAAGTGCGAGATGTGCCTCGCCGATCGCCTCCGACTGGGTGGGGTGCGGGTGGATGAGCTGCGCCACCTCCGAGGGCAGTGCCTCCCAGTTGTAGATGAGCTGGCCCTCGGCGATGAGCTCGCCGACCCGGGCACCCACCAGGTGCACGCCGAGCACCGGCCCCGGCCTGCCTGAAGAGCCGTCCGCCGCCGCGATGACCTTAGCCGCCCCCTGGGTCTGCAGGATGACGCTCTTGCCGTTCCCGCCCAGGTTGTAGGTGATCTCGGTGGTCTCGATCCCGCGCTCGGCCGCCATCGCCGAGGTGATCCCCACGGAGGCGACCTCTGGATCGCTGTAGGTGATCCGCGGCACCCCGTCGTAGTCGATGGGGGTCACTTCCAGGCCGCTGACCTGCTCTGCGACCAGGATTCCCTCGGCGAAGCCGACATGAGCGAGCTGCAGCCCGGGGGTGAGATCGCCGACCGCCGAGATGGTCGGGACGCTGGTCCGGCAGTACTCGTCCACGACCACGAAACCGCGGTCGACCGTCACCCCGGCCTCCTCGTACCCGAGCCCGGCCGAGACCGGACCGCGGCCGACCGCCACCAGCAGCAGCTCCGCGTTGAGGGTCTTCCCGCCCTCCAGGGTGACGGTCAGCCCGTCCGGTGTCTCCTTCACCCCTTCGAACCTGGCGCCCAGCTGGTAGGCGATCCCGCGGCGGCGGAAGGCGCGCTCCAGCAGCTTCGAGCTCGACTCGTCCTCGGGCGGCAGCAGATGGGGGAGCATCTCGACGATCGTCACCTCGGCGCCGAACGACCGCCAGATGCTGGCGAACTCCACCCCGATCACCCCGCCGCCGAGGATCACCGCCGAGCCGGGCACCCGGTCCAGCGTGAGCGCCTGGTCGCTGGTGATGACCCGCTGGCCGTCGATCGTCAGCCCGGGCAGGCTCCGGGGCTCCGAGCCGGTCGCCAGCACCACGTGCGCGCCCTCGTAGACCGTGTCGCCGGCGCGGACCGCGGTCGGCGACACCAGGCGGCCGTCACCGTAGACGACATCGACCTTGCGGCTCTCGATCGTGCTCTGCAGGCCCTTCCAGAGCCGGTCGACCACCTTGTCCTTGTAGGCATGGACCCCGGCCATGTCGATGCCGTCGAAACGTGCCCGCACGCCGAACGCCTCGGCCTCGTTCGCCTGGTCCGCGATCTCCGCCGCGTGCAGCAGGGCCTTGGTCGGGATGCAGCCCCGGTGCAGACAGGTGCCGCCGACCTTGTCCTTCTCGATCAGCACGACGCGCTTGCCGAGCTCGGCCGCTCTCAGCGCGCATGCGTAGCCGCCGCTGCCGCCACCCAGGATGACGATGTCGTACCGGTCGCTGCTTTCCGCCACGAGAATGCTCCTTGGTCCTCTTCCGCGTCGCCCGCCCCGGCCCGCTACAGGTGCCCGTCCGCCATGTCCTGCGCGATCTGGACCAGGGTCCTGGTGGCGGCTCCTGTCCCGCCCTTGGGGGTATACCCATGTGGCGGCCCGTCGTTATACGAGGGCCCGGCAATGTCCAGATGCGCCCAGCGCACCCCGAGCGGCACGAACTCACGCAGGAACAGCCCGGCCACCAGCATCCCCCCGTTGCGGTCCGGGGCCACGTTGGCGAGGTCGGCGACCGACGACTCCAGGCCCTTGCGGAGCTCGCCGGGCAGGGGCATCGGCCACATCGCCTCGCCGGCCCGCCCGGCCGCGTCCACCACCGCGTCCCGCAGCGCGTCATCGTTGGCCATCACACCGGCCACCCTGGTGCCCAGCGCCACCACCTGCGCGCCGGTCAGCGTCGCCACATCCACCAGCACGTCGGGGGAGTCGTCCGCCGAGCGGGCGAGGGCGTCGGCGAGCACCAGGCGCCCCTCGGCGTCGGTGTTGAGCACCTCCACGGTGGTGCCGCCGTAGGTGGTGAGCACGTCGGATGGGCGCTGCGCGGTCCCGCTCGGCATGTTCTCGGCGAGCGGCAGGTAGCCGATCACCCGCACGGGCAGGCCCAGCGCGGCGACCGCCTGCAGGGCGGCCAGGACGGCGGCCGCGCCGCCCATGTCCGACTTCATCGTCTCCATCGCCTTGGCGGGCTTGAGCGACAGGCCGCCGGAGTCGAAGGTGATCCCCTTGCCCGCGAGCACGAGCACCTTGCTGGCCTGCGGCGGGGCATATTCGAGCCGGACCAGCCGCGGCGGGTTGGCCGAGCCCTGCCCGACGCCGAGGATGCCGCCGTAGCCGCCCTCGGCAAGCGCCTGCTCGTCGAGCACCGTGATGCCCAGCCCGGCTTCCGCCGCTATCTGCTCCGCGCGGGCGGCGAAGGCGGCCGGCACGAGGTCGGACGGCGCGGTGTTGACCAGGTCACGGACCAGGGTGACGGCGGCGGCGAGCACCTGCGCCCGGTGCGCCGCCTCCGCCACGTGGCTGCCGCTGGCCAGCAGCGTGAGCGCTGGCTGCCCGACGGGCTCGCTGCGGTACCGGCCGAACGTGTAGCCGCCGAGCAGCGCGCCGAGCGCGACCGCCTGCGCCTCCGCCTCGTCGCGGGCGGGCAGGGCGAGTGCGATCCGCCGCTGCTTGCCGTGCCCGTTGCCGCGCGGGCTGGCCACCGCGCGCACCGCCACACCGGCCGCGCGGCGCAGCACCTCGGGCTCGATCGGGGCGTCGCCGCAGTCGGCGCCGATCCCGACCGCGGCGACCAGCGGCGCCGCCAGCCGGCCACCGGTAGGGATCTTGGTGACCTCACCGGCCTCGCCGGTCGCCCCGAGCGCGGCCAGCGCACCGGCCAGCGTCCCGCCGAGCGCGTCGTCCACGTCCTTGGCGGCCGGCCCCGGCTGCGGCCCGTCGGTCCCGGTGCACACCGCGACGACGACCGCGTCGGCGTCGACCAGGTGGGGGGAGGTTCCTGTGATGCTCAGCATCGTGCTCACGGCTTCGATGCTAGTGCCTGCCGGCCGCCTTGATGCCCGTGCCTTGATGCCCGTGCGTTGATGGTCGCTGGCGGCCGGCCCCGGGATCGCCGGCCGCACCACGCCCGGGATCAGCCGCTGCCTGCCGCCGGGATCAGCCGCTGCCTGCCGCCGGGATCGCCAGCCGCCCGGCGGCGAGGCGCGAACGGCCCCGCCGCCGGTCCGGCCGCAGCTAGCGGGGCAGGCGGATGGTGGCGAAATCGGGATGGGCGAAATCGAACATCGTCATCAGGTTGCCGATAGCGGGCCGGTCCTTCGGGACGTAGACGCCTGGCGTCGCGTCCGGCAGGTTGTCCTCGCTGACCGCCGACAGCGGGGACAGCCGCCAGTTGGCCTCGATGAACTTCAGGATCGACACGTGGTCGTTGTAGGTGTGGTCCACGACGTCGCGCTTGGCGTAGGGCGAGACCACGATCATGGGAATGCGCGGGCCGTCGCCGAAGAAGCTGACCGGCTGGATGTAGCCCGAGTCGTAGTAGCCGCCGCCCTCGTCCATGGTGACGAAGATCGCGGTGGACCGCCACAGCGACCGGTTGGACTGCACCGCGCTGATCGCCTTGGACACGAAGGCCTCGAACGCGGCGAGGGTGGAGTAGCCGGGGTGCCCGTCGTCGTCGGCCGGCTTGAGGAAAGAGACCGCCGGCAGGGTGCCCGCCGCCGCCTCGCTGAGGAAGTCGCCCAGGCCATGCTGGGTGCTGCGACGCAGGGTGGGGTTGGTCATGATCGACGCCGAGTACTGCATGGGGTCGCAGATCCCGCAGTAGCCGGCGCTGGGGGTGCCGTTGTCGTAGCCCTCGCCGAAGTACCCCCAGCTGATGCCGTGGGCGGACAGCTCGTTGCCGATCGTGTTGTAGTCGGTCTTCTGCGGCGGCACGGTGTACGGCGCGGTGTTCACGGTGCCGTCCACGTTGTAGCCCGGGTTGTAGTTGTTCAGCAGGTAGTAGCGGCCCGGCTGGCAGTTCTGGAGCGCCTGGTAGGGCAGCGTCTTCAGGAAGGCGTCGATGGCGCCGACGCCCGGCTGGCTCGCATCGGCGCACTCGGAGTAGCTGCCGCCGGTGTTCGCCACGGTGGAGCTGCCGTAGCCATCCTGGGTGTAGTTGTTGTTCGTGCCCGGCTTGGGGTTCGGGTTCTCGATCTCGCCGGACGGCGGGGCGACCGGCTGGCCCGCCGCGTTCTGGAACGACGCCGCGAAGCCGGTGCCGAGCGCGATGTGGTTGGCGCCGGTGCCGCCCTCTACCGCCTGGTGGTAGTTGTCGCTGATCGCGTAGTGCTGGGCCAGGTCCTTCAGGACCGGCGCGTCGCCCTCGGCCATGTTGTAGAAGCCGGTCTGCAGCCCGCCCTGGTAGATGGGTGCCGGCGGGACCGCGCCGTTGTCGTCCCCGGCGGTGTTGGCCACCCAGGTGAACAAGCGGCCCTGGTACGCCGCGGTCTGCTGCCACATCTGGTAGAAGCGGTGCAGCGGGTCGCCCACATAAGCGCCGTCGAACTCGCAGCCGCCGGTGTACCCGGAGTGATTGTCGAAGTAGGGCACGTACCTGGTGATCTGGTAGGGCCCGGCGGGCAGGTCAGCGGGGAACCGGGTGTCAGGGCTGTCGGCCGGCAGGCCGTCGCAGCCGGTCGCGACGTAGGTCGTGCTGGGCTGGGGAAGCGTCTGGTAGGCGCCGGTGACCTTCGGAGTGAGGGTGTAGGTCTTGTTGTTACTGGCGGTGAGCTGGACGGCCTTGCGGTAGTTCGGGCCCGGCGTGCCGTTCGCGTTGACGATGCCCTCCGAACGCAGGTTCCAGATCGTCTGCCCCCGTGGCGGCTGGTAGGTCGCGAAAACATTGTCGAAGGTGTGGTTCTCGCCGATGATCACGATCACGTGCTTGATCGGCGTCGTGGCCGGGGCCGGGTCACCCGCGCCGGTTACCGCCGCCGCCGGGCCGGTGGCGGCTAACGCCGCCAGGGACAGGCCGGCGACGCCCGCCACGCTGGCGAGCCTGGTCAGTCGTGAACCCATGGAACGCTCCCTCCGGTGCCTGGGCGCTGGCGGCCGCCCGCGCCACGGTCTCGCTGCAGCCTCCCCGGCGCAGGAAGCGGAGCGCGGGATGGATGGTGAACCATGCGTGAACGGATGGGCAACCCATCGGCTCAGCCGCGCAGCAGTCACGCCGCAGTTGTAACAGCTGTCAGAATCGCCAGGTCACTGCGGTTACGATAGTGGGCATGTGCCCGCTAGCGGATGTCCACTTCCTCCGCGTAGACCCGGGTCGCGTACCCCTCCAGCGACTCCTCGCAGCTGGCGAGCGCGGCCTCGGCCGCCTGGCGCCCTTCCGCGCCGAACACGTCGCGCTCGCGGACCTTCGCGAACCAGTTCTGCAGCTTGACCAGGTCGACCTCGTTCTCTTCCAGCTCCGCGAAGGTGAAGTGCTCGGCGACGTGCTCCTTCTTCACCTGCGCCAGGAAGTCCTCGCAGCGGTCGACGATCTCGCAGTACTCATCGTTGCGCGCCGCCTGAAAGGCCGACGTCACCTCCGCCGCGCCCGCCAGCACCGTGCACGTCATCAGCACCGCGGTGCCGCCCATGTCGAGGATCTCGCTGCGCAGCTTGCGCAGCGCGCGTTCCGCGGCCACGCTGGCCGGCAGGGCCGCCGCGGAGTTCTGCAGGTAGATGGCTCCGAGGCTCTTGATCCGCCGCCACACCGTCGCCCGGAGCCTGCTCGGCTCGGACGGCACCCGGTAGATGAGAAGCAGCCAGCCGCCGCCTGCCGCCTGGTCATCGTGGCCCACCTGCCTATTGTCCCAGAACGGTATGCCCTCGCCGCCAGACCGCCGCGCGCACGGGAGGCCGCGTGAATGCCCTGCCGCTGGTCCTCACCGTCTTCGTCGCCTGCGCCGTCGAGGCCGTCGAGGCGCTGACGATCGTGCTCGCGGCCGGCCTGACCCGCGAGTGGCGCTCCACCTTCCAGGGCATGGCCGCCGCCCTGATAGTGCTCGCCGCCGTGGTCGCTGTGGCCGGTCCCGCCCTCACGCACGTCCCGCTGGGCCCGCTACGGCTGATCGTGGGCGCCCTGCTCGCCGTCTTCGGCCTGCAGTGGCTCCGCAAGGCCATCCTGCGCGCCTCCGGCTACCAGGCGCTGCACGACGAGCAGGGGATCTACGTCCGCCAGGTCGCGGCCGCGCGGGCGGCGGCGGGCGGGCGGCGCGGCTGGGTCCATGACTGGTACGCCTTCACCCTGTCGTTCAAGGGCGTGCTGCTGGAGGGGCTGGAGGTGGTGTTCATCGCCATCACCTTCGGCGCCAGCCAGCAGAACGTGGGCCTGGCGGCGCTGAGCGCGGCGGCCGCGGTGCTCGTGGTGGCGGCCGCGGGTGTGGCGGTGCACGCGCCGCTGGCACGGGTGCCGGAGAACGCCATGAAGTTCGCGGTCGGCACCATGCTGACCTCGTTCGGCATCTTCTGGGGCGCCGAAGGCACGGGGGTGGCATGGCCCGGCAATGACGCGGCGCTGCTGGCGATCGTCCCGCTGACCGCGCTGGTCGCCCTGGGCTACACGGCGCTGCTGCGCCGCGCCCGCGCACCGGCCCCGCAAACGGTCAGGGAGAGTGCCGGATGAGCGGCTGGCTGCGCGCCTTCGGCGCGTTCTGGTACGACTTCATCGTCGGCGACGACTGGCGCGGGGCGGCAGCCGTTGCGCTGGCGCTGGCGGCCACCGCCGTGCTGGTCCACGCCGCGGGGGTGAACGCGTGGTGGCTGCTGCCCGCCTGCGTCTTCGCCGCGCTCGGCTGGTCGCTGCGCCGGGCCGCCGCCCGTGGCAGGCCGTGACCGCGGACGATCCTGTGCGCTGCCGCCTCACGTCCGCCATTGGCCCGGCCCGGCCATTTTGCCGCTTTGTTACATCGCCGCCGTCATTTCTCTCTTCCCGGCGGCATGATTCGGTGCGAAACTGGCGTGTCGCGTGCATAGGGCATGTGCGGAGTGGCGTAGAGCAGCGGGAGAACTCGTATGAGTTGGATCAAGCGTCCGGCACGTGCGGTGACCGTCGGAGCCGTCAGCCTGGCAATGGCAGCCTTTACCGGGATCGGGATGCTCGGCGCGCAAGCGGCGATGGGCGCTACCGGCGGTGCGGCACTGGCGGCGCAGCCGCTCGCCGCGGTCGGCGGCAGCCTGACCCGCACGACCGACGCCACCACCGGTGCCTACAGCAGCCCGTCGATGTCGGTGGAGGTTGCCCTCGCGCCCAGCCATGAGGCGGCGCTGGCACGGGCGCTGGCTGACGCGTACAACCCGGCCAGCCCCGGCTACCACCACTGGCTGGCCAAGGGCCAGTTCGCGGCCCGCTTCGCGCCCTCTGCCGCGACGAGGTCGGCGGTGGCCGGCTACCTGGCGAGCCGGGGCCTGAAGGTGCTCAGCTCGGCGTCGCCGTTCCTGGTGCGCGCGAGCGGGTCGAGCGCGAAGGTGTCGTCCGCCTTCGACACCACCCTGCGCACCTACCGGGACCCCCAGGGCAAGAGCTACTTCGCCAACTCCTCGGCGGCCAGGCTGCCGGCCAGCATGACCGGGCAGGTGCTCGGGATCGTCGGCCTGTCCAACACCGTCCGGGAGCAGTCGATGGTGGCGCGCACCAAGCGCGTCATCCGCCCGAGCCACGCCTCAGCAGCGGCTCCGGCGGCGGCTCCAGCGAACTGCGAGCAGCCGTACCCGACCAGGGCGCAGTGGTTCGCGAACGTCAACAGCGGCACGCCGATCCCGTTCGGCTACGGCGGCGGCCCCGGCTGCCAGGGCCTGACGCCGTCACAGGACAACTCGATCTACAGCGCGCCGAACGCCGGGGCGCGCGGTCAGGGCGCGGGCGTCACCCTGGGGCTGGTCGAGTACTCCGCCTACCAGCAGTCCGACATCCAGACCTGGGCGCACCAGTTCTACGGGTCGCACTACAGCGCGCCGCTGCGGGACATCGCCGTGGACGGCGGCCCGCTGGCGGCGCAATGCCCGCCAGGTGACACCTGCCCGGCGCAGTACAACTTCTACGCCGGCGACATCGAGGTGGACGCGGACATCGAGATGCAGCTGGCCCTCGCGCCAGCCGTCCACCAGGTCCAGGTCTACGAGGCGCCCAACGATTACACCGGGCAGACCGGGCTCGACATGTACAGCATGATCGCCCAGGACGACTCCGCCGATTCGGTCAGCTCCAGCTGGGCGGTGTGCGAGAACGACGCGGGCGCAGGCTATGCCCAGGCCGAGAACACGATCTTCGAGCAGATGGCCCTGCAGGGGCAGAGCATGTTCGGCGCGGCGGGAGACACCGGCGCCTTCGCGTGCATCCGCTCGGACGGGACCAACGTCGTCAACGTGCTTGACCCGCCCTCACAGCCGTGGGTCACCAGCGTCGGCGGCACCTCGTTCGAGAACTTCAACCCCGGCCACAAGGCAAAGCCTGCCTACCCGAAACCGGGCACGGAGACGGTCTGGAACGACGACAGCCTGTGCAACTCCAGCGCGAACGAAGGCGGCCAGACCGGCTTCTTCTGGTGCGGCTACGCCGGCGCCGGCGGCGGCGGCAACAGCCAGTTCTGGGGCCGGCCGGGCTATCAGCGCGGCCCGGGGGTCAACAACCCCGGCACGGTGACCGGCTCCTGCACCCTGGCGAGCGCCGGCACGCCATGCCGGGAGGTCCCCGATGTCTCCGCCAACGCGGATGAGTTCACGCCGTACGCGGAGTACTGCACCGGCAGCGCTGCCACCCCCTACAGCGTCTGCGCCACGTTCAGCGGCAGCCAGGTGCCGCCCGGCTGGTTCGGGATCGGCGGCACGAGCCTGTCGTCGCCGCTCTGGTCAGCGATCTTCGCCGACCGGGACAGCTTCCAGGGCCAGCGGGCGGGCAACGCCAACGTGCTGCTCTACCAGATGTTCAGGGCGAGCTCCGGCCAGTTCTTCCACGACATCACCGGGATCGGCCAGCAGACGAACGACAACGGGCTGTTCCCGGCCCGGCCGAACTTTGACATGGCCACCGGGATCGGGACGCCCATCATGGCTTCGCTGATCACCGCGCAGGTCTGACCCGGCCGGCCGCGCCTCGGGCGCGGGAGGTATCGCGCGGGAGGTATCGGGAGGTATGAGGCCTGGCGCCGGGGGCGGGATCATCCCGCTCCCGGCGCCGCGGCAGCCCCTGGGCGTCAGCCCGTGCCGCGCGCTTTGACCAGGCCGGTCTCGTAGGCGAACACGACCGCCTGCACCCGGTCCCGCAGGCCCAGCTTGGCCAGCATCCGGCCGACATGGGTCTTCACGGTCGCCTCGGACACGAACAGCCGCCCGGCGATCTCGGCGTTGGACAGGCCCTGGGCGACGTGTGCGAGCACCTCCCGCTCCCGCCCGGTCAGGCAGGCGAGCCCGGGCGGGGCCGGCCCGTCGCCGGCCGGGAACAGCGGCGCGAAACGGTCGATCAGCCGCCGGGTGGTGGACGGGGCGACCACCGCGTCGCCGGAGTGCACCGCCCGGATGCCGAACAGCAGCTCTTCCGGCGGCACGTCCTTGAGCAGGAACCCGCTGGCCCCGGCCTTGAGCGCGGAGTAGGCGTACTCGTCGAGGTCGAACGTGGTCAGCATGAGCACCCGCGGCCGGTCGCCGGCCTGGCAGATCTGCCGGGTCGCCTCGATG
>DATIXO010000036.1:0-8682 GCA_035518495.1 Streptosporangiaceae bacterium | reverse complement strand
CCATCCACTCCCGGACCGCTCTCGCGTAGTACTCCCACGACTTCGGCGACGGCGCCCCGCTCGACGGCAGTTCGCGCAGCCACTGGTTCACGGCCACCGACGGGCGGGGAGCGCCCGGGCCGTCCTCGAACAGAAGGTCGTCATCGACCAGTACCGGCATCCGCTCGGGGACCAGCGGCCGGTTCGCGATGTCCCAGGACTCCCAGCCCCGGGACGAAAAGAAGCTCAGGATCACGAACCGGAACCATAGAAACACGACAGGGCCCGCCGCAGCCGAAATCTGCAGCTCTCATGGGGCACCGGATTTAATCGCGACACGATAATTAAGCGGGAACAAAATGCCGCAGGTCATGGAGCGTCCAGTTGGCTCCCAGAATCTGGTTGGCCCGGCTGAACATCGCCCTGGCCGCCGGGTAAGCCAGCGGCCGGAACGGCCGGCGCAGCGTCCACCAGACCGGATCTGCGGGACCGGCCGACACCAGGCCGTGCATCTGCTGCTGGTAAAGACGCAGCCAGACGAAAGCATCCGGCGAGGCAGGCAGCTGCTGGACCGCCCGCGATCCCTTCCGGACCACCGTGAACAGCTGCTGGCCAGGATCAATGCCCCCGGCCAGCGCGCCCAGCAGTTCCGATGCGCGCGCTCCGGTGGAGATCCAGAACGCCAGCAGCGCCCGGTCCCTGTGCGAGCGTAGGGCGGCGAACAGCTCGTCGAACTTGCCATCCGGGATCTGCCGCGGGATCCGCTGCGCCACCCGGGGCCGGAACAGCCCGGCCCGCTGCCCAGCGAACCGGTCCATCGGATTGTGGTGAGCGTGCGCCCGTCCGGCCCTGGCCAGCGGGAAGGGATTCACCAGCGGTCCAGTCCCGGCCTGCAGGCAGAAGTCGTAAAACGACCGTGCGACAGTCTCGCCATGAGCGACCGTCGCCGGAGCATACTGCGGGCCGGGCGGCGACTTCCCCGTCACCGGGTTGGGCACCGGAATCCCGGGACGAACCTCTGGCCCGTCACCATCCCCGCGCCAGTGGCGGCGCGCAGGCTTGCCGACGACCTGCACCCACCGCACGAAATCGCGTGCCTCGACGCGCGTGGCCTGATCCCACGGCACCTCAACCGCCCACAAGAACCGGAACCAGCGCAGCAGCGCCAGCGAGTACGACCGCTGCGTCGCCGCGGCCCGCCCGGCAGCCTGCAGGTCAGCGAGGAACTCCGTCACCGGCACGACCGGCTCGCCCGCGAAATTCACCAGCTGGTACGGCCGGAACGGATCCTCTGTCTCCACCACCGAGCCGACCAGCGGCACCGTCAGCCCGCCAGCCCCGCCAGCCCCGGTGATCTGTCACCTTCAGTCATGCCCCCGGAAGCTAGAGCCGCTCCAGGAGCCGTGTCCGGAGAATCACCCGGACCACTTCACTAGTTCAGTTAACAGACCGCGTCCTGCACGCCGCCGCAAGGCTGGTCAGCGGCGGCCGCCGCCGACGCCTGAAAATCCCCGCGAACTGGCCCTGGGCGGACCCGATAGCCACCGCCTGGGCCCGGATCACCGCCCTGCCGCAGGCACCCTGACCAGCAGCAAAGCCATCCCTGCGAACACCGAAGGAGCAACCCCGGGGCCAGTGGCACCCCCGGCCACCCCGGCCCGCCCGCCGGGCCACTGTCATACCCGCCACCTAAAATCAAGATCTGCAACACGGCCCGGACGCCTCTCCAGGCCGGCACCCGATCCCGATGAATGATCAAGGCTAGCGTGCCCGCTTAGCCAAAGCAGAACGCCATAGGCAGTTTTTTGGCGCTGAACTGACACCACATCCGCCTTTACGGATCGCAGGCAGCGTGATCGGCGCCTTGGTGCTCCTATCGTCCGCTCTGTCTATGCCATCTGGTGGGTGAGCCTGTTTGTCAGCTTCCGGCAGGTGGCGTGCCGTTGGGCCAGAGACATGGTGAGGTCGCGCCGATCGTCAGTGTGCCGTCGCCACCTGTGTCCAGGGAGATGGTGAAGTCCCCGGAGGATGTGGCGCCGTGAATGGCGGGGGTGTCGCCGTTCATGCGCTGGGTGTCGGAGATTGCGTATCCCTTGTGCTGCCAGTAGGCCAGCACCTGCTGTGCCACGCTGGCGTTGCCCTGCCTGGGGAATCCGCGCAGGTAGTACGCACGACTCACCTGCACGCGCGTGTCTGCGGTGTTGGTGGGGTCCACTAGGCATGGCCCGGTATCGGTGAGCAGCCGGGAGAGTTCCAGTGTGGGCCGTGGCGTGATAGCGCTGGCCGTGTCGCGCAGGATCTGCTCGGCCTGGGTGATGGCCTGATGTTCGGTGATGGTGTGCTGAGGCAAGGTGCTCCCTCCCGTGCATCCGGAGGCGCCCAGCGGGACAACGGCTGCCACCACAGCCGCGGGCCAGGATCGAAACAGGCGGCGCTTGTTCACGACGGTCTCCTGAATGGTCATGGCGCGGCAGGCCCGGGGGTGGGCTGGGGGCCTGGTGCAGGTGTGGGCACGGGCATCTGCTGGCTGACATTGCCGTACTGTCCGTCCACGATGTAGGCCATGTTCGACAGCGAAGACGACCTGGGGTCCCAGTACGCGGAGTGGGCGCTGATATCAATGCCGGAGAAGGACCGGCCCGGATCGGTGGTGGCGTCGAAGACCTTCCCGCCGAAAGCCGTCGTAGCGGGATTGGTGCCAAAGTGGGCCGCGTTCGGGTCGCTGAGTGCGTTCACAGGGTCGGAGGGAGGCAGCATTGGCACCGGGTCGTAAATGTTCGCACCGGCCCACACATGCCCGGCCGGCAGGCCGAGCTGGCTGACGTTGTTCACGCCCACACCGGGGCTGCCGACGACAATGATGTCGCCGGGATGCAGCCCGCTGTGCGCGGCGGCTTCCCCGACCACCAGCGATCCGTAGCTGTGGCCCAGCACCACGGTATGAGAGGGCATGCCCGGCTGGTGGGCGGCCTGCAGCCCGCCCTGGAACTGGCTGAGCGCCTGCCCGCCGGCCACCGCGTCAGCGGTTGAGGTGACATCGAGGTTGTGCAGCCCCTGATCCAGCCCGAGTTGCGGGGCGTTGTAGCCCAGCCAGTAGATCGAGGAGACCGTCGTGCCCGGTGGGGCGACGTGCGTGGCTTGCTGCCACAGGGCCGTGGCCCGGCCGACGTCACCGACCGCGCCGGTCGTCTTCGACCCCAGCCCTGGTACATACGTCACGGTGTTGGTGGCAGTGTCGGGGTTCCCGACCGCCACGATGGCGTGGCCATTGCCGTTGGTGTCGAATCCCAGCAGGAAGACGTTCCTGCCACCCGCCACCGCGGCAGCGTTGCTCAGGCCGGTCTCCACCGCGCTGATTTCGGCCAGCTTGGCCTCGATACGCGCGACAGCGACGGAAGGACCGGGCATCGGATCCGGGACCGGCCCACCGCCCGGATTCCGCGGTTCGCTGCCCTGCAGGGAGGCGAGCTGCGCCTGCAGGCTCGCCTTTTCCTGCGCCAGGACCATCCGGTTGGCCTGATCCCTCGCCGTAGCGGGCAGGCCGTTCAGCCAGCCGATCTGGGCCGGAAACTCGTGGATGAACCGCTGCTGCTGGCTGGCGTTCATCGCCTTCCACCAGGCGTTCACCTCGGCTGGGCTGGTGCCCGGGGGTGGCAGCGCCGCGTGGTCAAACACTCCGGCCGCCGGGCTGCCGCGTGCTGCTGGGCACCGGCGGTCCGGCTGGCGAACCTCTGGATCTGCTGTAGGCCCGCGGTGACCCGCGCGTCGACCTCGTTTGCCAGGCTCAGCGCCCGGCCGACCAGATCCGAAACCTCGCTGGCCGCCGGGGAGGGGGCCTGCGTAAGCACCGGCCCGCCGGAGCTGGCCCCGGGCGCCAGCGGGGGCATCGGCGCCTCAGACACGCTGCCGTCAGGCCCGATCACCAGTCTGTTAGCCGCGGCGATGTTCTCGGCCGCGTGCAGCAGGGCCTGTGCGTCACGGATGCCGCTGACCGCGTCCCGCAGCAGCGAGGTCATCGTCGCGGTGTACTCGTGGGTGACGGCCAGTTCCCCGGACAGCCCTTCCAGGCTCGCGTTCGCGGCGTCGGCCGCCTGGCCGATCCATGCGCCCTCGCCGAATAACGGCTGCACGACATCAGAACGGAAGGCGGTTACCTGGCTGCCGAATCGGTCGCCAATGGCCTGCCAGTCACCGGCTGCCTTCTCCAGCACGCCCGGCACCGCTGACCGTAACGCCGCCAGATCGACCATCTCCGTCCCCCGTCCTAGCCGGCGACAGCCTTGGCACTGGCCACGAGATGATCCTCAGCCGCCGCGTACCGCGCGTGCGCGCTCACCAGCTTGGCTGAGGCCGCCGACACGGCCGAAGACTGCCCGCGGATGCGGCCTTCCCAGGCTGGGACCAGCGCTGACAGCGCCCCAGCGAACCGCCAGCCGGAATGAGCCGTCACCACCGGGGAACACGCAGGCGGCACCATGTCCGCCAACGTACCGATGGCCCCGGAGATCCCGCTGGCCTGATCGGCTGCCCTGCTGAGCGCGCTGTAGTGGACCTCCAGCAGCCCGCCAGTCCCAGCGGATAACTCGGCCATGACTCCTCACCCAACCCCAGCCAGGAAAACCGGCTATCAAAGGCTACGAGATGCGCCTTTCCAGCGCCAGCCGGTCAACAGTCCACCCATCCATTGCTGCGGTCCAGTCAGCCTCGGCCGCGCATCAAGCCGTGGAACGCGGGACGTAATCGGTCGCTGGATGACGGCGTCGCGGCGGCGTTCGGCCAGGACGTTCCACGCCTCGCCGAGGTCGATCTCGTCGGGGTCTTCGGATGGGACGTGCATGGAGCGGCGTTCGTCGATCTCGGCCTGGCGCTGGCGGTTGTACTCGGCGATTTCGGTGACCTGGAGTGGTAGCTCGGGCTGGTCGTTGCCGGGAGTGAGGCCGAGGACCTGGAGTGCCCGTTCCTCTCGCGCGGCGATGGTGAGCGGTTCCGGTTCTGGTTCGCGGGGCAGGTCGGCGCTGCCGTCGAGTCGGGGCTGGACCCAGACGTCGGCTGTCGTGTCCTGCTGCTCGTACTTGAATCCTTCGGGCTCGGCGGAGCGGAGGTGGTCGTCGGGGCTGAGGGCGCCGCGGCGTTTGAGTTCGATGTCGGCGGCGCGGGCGAGGCGGCGGGTGGGGTCGGTCATGACTTCCCACTGGCAGCGGGTGTCGTGGGCTTCGGCGAGTTTCTCGCGTACCAGGGCGGCGCGCTGGCCGAGGGCGGCCCAGGACCCGGCGGCCTTCTCGTGCAGGGCGGCCTGCTCGGGCTCGCTGCGGCGGGCGGCCGCCGTGGCCTCGTAGGTGTGCCGGGTGGTTTCGACCTTGCTGTATTGCTCCTGTTTGCGGGCGGCGCGGAGTTCCTCGGCCACGTGCTTGGGAGCCCAGGAGGTCTCGGCCTCATACGCACGGCGGCGGGCCAGGAGCTGGCCGTCGGTGAGGTGGCGCACGTCGATGCCCTGCACGCGGGCCATGACGGCGAACGCGGAGTGCCATTGCGCCCATGCTTCGGTGTTGCCGCGCGTGGGTTCGGGGCCGATCGCTTCGCCGGGGTGGTCCCAGCCGGTGA
This sequence comes from Streptosporangiaceae bacterium, assembly GCA_035518495.1. Taxonomy (GTDB): domain Bacteria; phylum Actinomycetota; class Actinomycetes; order Streptosporangiales; family Streptosporangiaceae; genus UBA9676. Next base: position 3,102 of record DATIXO010000036.1, on the reverse strand, counting down.
TTTCCCGGTAGGCGGCGAGGTGCCCGGCCCTTCGTTCCCAATCCGCGCGCTCCTGCGATTCGGCGGGGACCGGGCCGAGGGCCTGGGTTGCCCACAACGACCGTTCACGGGCGGCATGCTCGCCGATGCGGCGCTGACGGTCATCCATGGCGGCGGCTACCTCGGCCAGGTAGCGGACCCGTTCCGGGTCGGTGATCCGTGGCAGGTCTGCGGCCCAGGACTCGCGTGCCCTGGGCGGAAGGTGGCCGGTGCTTTCGCGGATCCGGGCGTCCAGGACCGCTGAATGCGATCGGGCGCCGGTGAAAGGCCTGCCGGCGACGGCTTCCCGGATGACTTCCGCTCCGTCGAGGCCGGGCCAGTTCGGCGGCACGGACGGTGCGCCACAGGGCCTCGGTGTCCTTGAGGATCTGCTTGGCGTCGGCCGGAGAAGCGTGGTCGCGTACCGCCTGGGTGTACCGGGTGTGTGCATCGGCCCGGCAGTGTTCCATCCAGACCGGGTGCAGCACGCCGAGGTGGTCGGCGTCCGACAGTGCCTGTTCCCGGGTCTCGGCCGCGGACAGTTCGGCGCTGTCGCGGCGGATGGCCCGGGCCAGGATGCTGACCGGGTCCTGGCCGTCGAGGGCGGCGCCCGGGCCGGGGCGGCCGCGGTCGGCCTGGAGCTTGCGCTGGCGGGCGAGTTCGGGGTCGGCGGCTGGTGGCTGGCCGATGACGCTCTCGCCGTTCCTGGGCCAATGGGTAGGCGCAGACGTCGTTGCGCTGGGCGCCGCGGGACATGGCCACGTACAGGCCTTCGCGGGCTCGGTTGTCGTTGGCCAGGGCGATACCGACCGACACGGTCTGCCCTTCGACGGTTTAGTAGGTCAGCGCGTAGCCGAGGTCGCAGCTGGTGGCGGCGTAGTCCCGGCTGAGAGTGAACGGTAGGGACCATTCCCGGCCGGCGGCGGCCTGGCCGTTGCGGATCATCCGGGAGACGGTCAGGTTCGTCTCGCCGATCGCCTGGACGCGGAGCAGGTCGCCGTTGGCCAGCTTCCGCCCGCGCTCGCCGGCCTCCAAGTGGTTGTCGTTCACCCGGGCGACGATCAGGTCCCCGGCGTAGGCGCGGGCGCTTTCCCGCAGCGCCGCGGTGGCGCCGGGCGCCGTCCAGCCGCACGCACAGCCCGTCCAGGGCAGCCCGGATGACCTGCGGGTGGCTCAGACAGCTGACCGGCAGCGAGTTGCGCTCCAGCCAATAAGCACGTCGGCGGTAGCCGGCTCGGGTGCGCGCGAGCGCCGCGGCGGGTTGAACGCGTACCTGTACAGGGCCGCGCGCAACACGCGGGCCGGTGGCCTGCGGCTGGCCGTTTTGGTCAGCAGCGTCGTGACGGTGGTCAGCGCCTCGGCCATGCTGGCCCGCGAATGCGCCGCCAGGTGCGGCCATTTCATCGCCGCATACGCCACCGCGTGCTGATACCAGGTGACGGTCGCCAGCCCCGGCCCGGCCCAGGCCTGCGGCTCGCCGGTGGCTGGGTCGAACATCAGGCCGCGGCGTGCCGCGCGGATCAGTTCCGCGCGGTAGCTGTCGGCCAGTGCCCGGGTGATGAAGGACCGGGATTTGTCGCTGGCGGCTACCCGCCAGCGGACTTCGCACACCCGCCGGCCGGGCCTGCAGGATGATCGGCAAAGTCCTTGCGCTCGCGCAACCTCCTTCCCAGGTCGCTTCGTTTAAGACGCCGATGAGCGCCAGGACGCAGTCCAGGCGCCGGGACAGGTACTCCAGGCCGCGTGCGATATTGGCGCAGCCGGCCAGGCGCAGCAGGCTGATCGCAATGTTCCTGGCGGTGGCAAGGAACTGCGGTGAGGCCCCGGTCCTGACCTGAGAACGATCTTCGTCAAACGTCCGGTCACGTAGTGTTCACGGTTGTCGGATAGGGGGCGCCGTTTTCCGGCGCCCCCCTCCTCAGAACCGTGCTTGCCACTCGTCGCGGCATACGGCTCAAGCAGCCCCCTGTGGGCGGTCAGGCAATGCTGTCTGCTGGTCCGGGCGGTCTGGTCCGTCGTCTGGGGGACGGCGGGCGCAGTGGGCGTGTGCGAGGCGGTGTTTCGTCCGGGCGGTGCTGTTGTCGGTGATGGCCTGGCGGGTCATCGCCTTGCGGATGGCCGCGTACCAGGTCTCCCACTGGCCGGGGGAGTCTGGCGTGCGGTCGGCGAACAGCAGCGGTTCCCGGCATAGCGGGCACAGCCCGTGCTGGTCCCGCAGGGCGGTTTGCCAGGACGGGGCCAGTTGCGGGGGTTTCTGCTTGCGCCGCCGGTCGGCCCAGTATCGGGCCAGGGCAGGGTCGTAAGGTGTGTACCTGCCGGGGACCGGCGCGTGCCGGACGATCGTCGTCCAGGCGTACTGGTGGAGGTAGGCCCCGGTTTCCCGGTCGCCGAAGACCCACCGGTTGCGCCTGTGCGGGCAGTACGGGCCGAAGTAGCGGGCGGTGACCCATTTCCGGCCCTTCCTGGGGTGCCTGCGGCGAGCCCACTTGTAAAGCTGCTGCCACAGGTAGCTGTCCAGTGCCTGGAAGGACTTCTTGGACGCCCCGGTCCGGTAGTAGTTCGCCTCTGATGACCGGGTTGAGTGCGTAGAGCACCCCGGCCACCGGGGAACCGCGCATCGCGTGCAGTTCGTCGGCGAGCCTCCGCCGGATCTTCTTCATCGCATCGCGGCTGGGCCTGGTGAGGACCTTGCCGCCCTGGGCGGTCCGGTAGCGGCGTATGCCGAAGGAGAGGAAATCGAAGCCGTCGCTTATCCGGCCGATCCGGGTCTTCTCCTTGTTGAGGGACAGGCCCGGGACAGGCCCCGTTCCTCCAGCCACACGCTGAGCTTCGCCCGGACCGCTTCCGCTTGCCCGCGGCTGTGGCACAATGCCACGAAATCATCCGCGTAAACAATTACGGTCGGGTGCCCGGATTTCACGTAGCCGCGAGAGTCGTAGCTGACCCCAGATCTCCGGCGAAGGCTGTGCGTCTGGGGTTAAATGCCGGGCCGGGGTGCGAGGTGGTAGGTGATGGGGCGGCTGTCGCCGGTCATCGCGGGCGGGGTGGCGTTGATCTCCTCGATCAGCAGGTTCAGGGCGTGGG